>JABTUA010000001.1:2108318-2409507 GCA_015075635.1 Polyangiaceae bacterium | reverse complement strand
ACGAACCAGGTCATGAGAGGGCGATTCCGATCGCCAGCAGCGCGCTCACGGCGAGCAGCAGACGCGCCGTCGCCGGCAGGAGCGAGTTGAGCTCACGGCCCTCGCTCGCGCGGAGCCGCAGCCAGAGCCGGACGGCCCAGGGCAGCGTCAGCCACGGGGCCAAGACCAGCGGCCGCCCGAGCCCGGCGCCGAGCATCAGGGCCGGCCCGAGGTAGGCCGCCGACAACAGCGCCAAATACTCGTGGTTGGCGAAGCGCCGGCCGAAGCGCACCACCAGCGTGCGCTTGCCGGCGCCGACGTCGGTCTGGTGATCGCGGGCGTTGTTGACCACCAGGACCGCAGTGGCCAGCGCACCGACCGGCACGGCGGCGAGCCAGGCCAGCGCCGGCACGCTGCCGGCGGCGACGAAGCTCGTGCCGCAGACGGCGACGAAGCCGAAGAACACCAGCACGAACAGGTCACCGAGCCCGTGGTAACCGAGCGGGTAGGGACCGCCGGTGTAGGCGATGCCGCTCAGGATCGAGGCGATGCCGATCACGACGACGGGCGCGCCGCCGATCGCCGTCAGGTAGAGCCCGGCCAGGAACGCGGCGAAGAACGCTGCGATCATGCCGGCCTTCACCGCCTTGGCCGACAGGATGCCGCTCTGGACCGCGCGCGTCGGGCCGAGCCGCGCGGCCGTGTCCGCGCCCTTCTCGTGATCGAAGACATCGTTGGCGAAGTTGGTGCCGATCTGGATCAGGAGCGCGCCAGCCAGGGCCGCCAGGGCCGCGCCCCAGCGCACTGGTCCGAGCGTGCTCGCGACCGCGGTGCCGACGGCCACCGGCGCCAGCGCCACGGGCAAGGTCTGCGGACGCGCCGCCAGGAGCCACGCGCCGAAGCTGCCCGGACCGGGCAAGGAGAGCGTCGAGGTCATCTCAGGGCAGCCGCTTGAATTTTCCGAACTCGGGCTTGCGGTGCTCGAGGAAGGCGTTCTTGCCCTCCTGGCCCTCGGCGGTCATGTAGAAGAGCAGCGTCGCGTTGCCCGCCAGCTCCTGCAGCCCGGCCTGGCCGTCGCAGTCGGCGTTGAGCGACGCCTTCAGGCAACGCAGAGCGAGCGGGCTGAGCTCGAGCATCTCGCGACACCACTTCACGGTCTCGCGCTCGAGCTCGGCGAGCGGCACCACGGTGTTCACCAGCCCCATGTCCAGGGCCGCCTTCGCGTCGTACTGTCGGCACAGGAACCAGATCTCGCGGGCCTTCTTCTGGCCCACGATGCGCGCCAGGTACGAGGCCCCGTAGCCGCCGTCGAAGCTGCCCACCTTGGGACCGGTCTGGCCGAAGCGCGCGTTGTCCGCGGCGATGGTCAGATCGCAGACCAGGTGCAGCACGTGCCCGCCGCCGATGGCGTAGCCGGCCACCATGGCCACCACCGGCTTGGGGAGCGTGCGGATCTGGCGTTGCAGATCCAGCACGTTGAGCCGGGGCACGCCGTCGGCGCCGACGTAGCCTGCGCTGCCGCGCACCCGTTGATCGCCGCCGGAGCAGAAGGCCTGGTCGCCCGCGCCGGTCAGGATCACCACGCCAACCTCGGGATCTTCCCGCGCCGCGTCGAAGGCGCGGATCAGCTCCTTCACCGTCTGCGGGCGGAAGGCGTTGTGGACCTCTGGGCGGTTGATGCTGATCTTCGCGATGCCCTCGGCGCGCTCGTAGACGATGTCTTCGTAGCCGCCGGTCTTCTGCCAATTCGGGAGCGTCATGGGTGGTTCTCCAGGGTTTTCGTCACGGACCAGGCCGAGAGCTCGCGGTCGAGGATTCGGGCCAGTAGGCTGGGGGTTTCGAGGAGAGGGTTGTGCCCGGCTCCGGGGACGCGGCGGTGCGGGACGCCCGGGCGCCCGCGCGCCGCCGCGGCGAGCTTTTCGTCGTGCTCGCCCGTGAGCAGCAGGATCGGTACCTCGGCGCGCTCGCTCGGCAGCTCGGGCATGCGCCCGGTGCCGAGCGACGCGAGCGCGCGAGCGAGCGCGCGCGGGTCGTGGGCGAGGCGAGTGGCGCGCTGCGCGGCGAGCACGGGCTCCGGGAGCCGCGCCTGCGAGGCGAAGAGCGGCAGCTTCTCCCAAGCGTCGACGAAGCTCGCGAGGCTCTCGGTCTCGAGCCGGAGCGCCAGCTGGTCTTCCCAGGCGAGCCGCGCGGCGCGCTCTGCGGCCGTGCCGAGGCCCGGGTTTGCCCCGATGGCGATCACACCTCGGATGCGTTCGGGGTGGCGGCAGGCGAGCCCGAGTGCGAGGCGGCCCCCGAGCGAGTAACCCACCACGAAGGCCGGCTCCAGGATCTCGGCGGCGAGCGCGTCCACCGCGCCCCAGAAGTCCGGCGGCACCTCCCGCGGCGGCAAGCCGTGCCCGAACAGGGGCGGGCTCCGCACCGGACCGGGGTAGCGGAGCGACCCACGCACCCGCTCCCACGACTCGGGTGCGCCCAGAAACCCGTGCAAGAGCCAGAGCGGCGCCGTCATGCCGAGACCCCCGGAGCTCGCGCCAGCGACTCGCGCAGCGCGCGCCGGCGCGTGCGTCCATCCTCCGGCGGCACCACCACGTGGAGCAACCGCGCTCCGCTCGGGCGTGCCGCGAGCGCGTTCGAGAGCTTGGTTCGGCTGTCGATGCGCTCGTAGGCGACGCCGAAGGCGCGGCACGCGTGCCCGAGGAAGTCCGGCGGCGGGGTCAAGAACAGTCGCTCGAGATCCGCGACACCGATCGCGCTCGCCACCGGCAGCTCGCCGAAGATGCGGCCCCCAACGTTGTCCACGACCACCAGGCTGAGCGGACCCGACGCCTGGCCGAGGAGCGCGAGGGAGCCGACGTCGTGTTGCGCGCTGACGTCGCCGATCAGCGCGAACACCGGGATCTCGGCCGGGAGCACGCTGCGAGCGCCGGCCGTGCCGGCGATCAGCCCGTCGATGCCCGATAGCCCGCGCTGGTGCAACACCGTGAGCGCGCGCTCGGAGCGCGGCGCGAATAGATCGACGTCACGCACCGGCAGGCTGTTGCCCAGCATCAGGTGCGCGCCTTCGGGCAGGGCGTCGAGCAGAGCCCTCGCGACGAAAGCTTCGCTCAGGACCGCGCCCGCCAGCGCCTCGGAGAGCAAGCCCTCGGCCTGGCGCGCTCGGGCACCGAGGCGCGCGAGCCAGGCATCATCCACGGAGCCCCTGGGATCGAGCGCCTCGATCAGCGCCGCCGGGCTCGCCCTCACCACAGCCGTCGCGGTGGCCGTCGGATCGGGCAGCGCCGCCTCGCTCACTACGATGCGCGGCACGTCGGCGAGCTCGCCCGCGAGCCGCTCCCACGCTCCCGAGGTGGGGGGGCTGCCGAGCTCCAGGATCAGATCCGGGTGGTCTCCCTCGGCGCAGGCCCGCCCGAGCCAGGCGTCGAACGCTGGCAGGACGAGCGAGGCGCACTCCGCTCCGTGCGGAACGCCGCTCGTGCTCTCCGCCAGGAGCGCGAAGCCGCGCTCGCGCACGAAGCGGCCGAGCGCGCGCCTGAGGCGCGCGTCGCCACTCGCGTGGCCGAGCCGCGGTCCGCACACGACCAAGCCGCGGCGGGCCCGCGCGACCGCCTCGGCCACCGACGCCGGAACGCGCAGCTGGCTGAGCTCGGTGCGCTCGAGCGCGGGCACGCTGACCCGCAGCGGCTCGCTTGGCCCAGCGCTGGGCTCGAGGGGCTTCCGGAACCGGGCGTTCACGTGCACCGGGCCAGGGACCGGTGACAGCGCGGCTTGCACCGCCAGCGCCGCGACCCGCGGCACGTAGGCGAGTCGCGCGTCGTCCGGCTCGCCGAGCTGGATGCTCTGGCGCACGTGGGCGCCGAAGAGCGCCTTCTGATCGAAGGTCTGGTTCGCGCCCAAGAGCTCGAGCTCCCAGGGCCGATCCGCGGTGACGGCGATGAGCGGCAGCAGCGCCCGCTCGGCCTCGAGGATGGCGGGGAAGTAGTGGGCACCCGCGCTGCCCGAGGTGCAGACGAGCAGACTCGGGCGCCCGCTCACCCGCGCCTGGCCCAGCGCGAAGAAGCCGGCGCTGCGCTCGTCCACGATCATGTCGAGCCGGAGCCCCGGCTCGGCCGCCGCCGCCAGCACGAGCGGGGTCGAGCGCGAGCCGGGGCTCGCCACGACCGAGCGGACGCCCAGCTCGACGAACGAGCGCATCAACGCTCGCGCCCAGTCCTGGGCGCTCACGGTGCGCTCTCCGCCCATGGCCCTGGGGCCCGGCCGGCCCCCAGCGCGGCGAGCATGGTCATGAGCTTCGCCTCGGTCTCGGCGAGCTCGGCTTCGGCGGCCGATCCCCGGACCACACCGGAGCCGGCGAAGAGCCAGGCGCGCGTCTGGGAGAGCAGCGCCGAGCGCAGCGCGACCACGAAGCTGCCGGTGCCGTTCGCCTCGATGCAGCCGACCGGGGCGGCGAACCAGCCGCGCGGGAAGTGCTCGGCGCGGCGCAGGAAGGCGCGCGCCAGATCCGCGGGAACGCCGAGCACCGCTGGCGTCGGGTGGAGGGCGCCGACCAGGTCCAGCACGTGCCGCGGCTCGCGGAGCATGCCTGCGATCGGGGTCACCAGGTGGTGGACGTGGCGGAGGCTCCGGATCTCGGGCTCGCGTTCGGATTCGATCTCGGCCCCCGCGCTCGAGAGAGCCGCGCGCACGGCGCCCACCACGTAGTCGTGCTCGAGCCGATCCTTGGCGCTCCGCCGAAGCTCTTCGGGATCCCTCGCGCGCCCCAGCGTGCCGGCGACCGCCTCGCTCTGGACCTGGCTCCCGTCCCAGCGCACCAGGAGCTCTGGGGTCGCGCCGACGAAGCTCCGCGTGCCATCGGAGAAGCCGAAGCGCGTCACCCCGAATTCCTGCGCCAGGGCGTCGAGGGCCACCCCCGGATCGAAGCTGCCCGCGAGCACGGTGCGCCGCACGACGACCACCTTGTCGAGCGCCCCAGCCTCGACGTGCGCCACTGCGTCCCGAGCCGCCGAGAGAAAGCGCGCCTTGCCGTCGTCGAGCATGCTGGTCGGGCCGGTGCTCGGCTTCGCGCGCGGTCGCCGGAGGGTGCGCAGCTCTTCGAGCAGGGACTCGGGCCGCGAGAGCTCTCGAGGCTCCGCCACCAGCGTGACCCGCGTCTCGACGCCGCGCCGGGTGAACGTCCAGCGCGGGATCGCGAAGCGCAGATCGCCGAGCGCCGCGAACGGGCCGGGCGAGTCCGGCTCGAAGCCGAGACCGCCGAAGGCTCGGAGCGGGGCGGCGTCCAGGCGCTCGATGTCCGCCAGAGTGGCGGCGAACGACGCGCGGGCGTCCGCGAAGCGGTCGGGGCCGCGGGCCGTCACCACCCGCGCGGCGCCCACCCCGAGCGTGAGCTCCGGCTCGAGCTCACGCTTGCCGCGGGTGTCCCAGAACGACCAAGCGAAGCCCGGCGGGATCCGGAGCAGCTCGGGGTCGACGTCCACGCTGCCCGAGAGCGCTACGTGAGAGGCCGCTGAGCGTGCACCGGATCCGGCTCTTCGCAGCGCACGCTCGAAGCTCATGGCACCCGTCCCACGAACAAGGTTGCGACGCCGAAGGTCAGGAGCTCGACCTTCTCCACTTCGAGCCCGGCGCCGGACATCAGCGCGCCGAACTCCACCCGCGAGGGGAATGCCGCGATGGAGCGCTGCAGGTACTCGTACTCGCGCGTGCCCGAGAGCAGCCCGCCGAGCCACGGCACCACGCTGTGGATGTGCCAGCGGGCCATGCCCGCGAGCGGGCCGCTCTCCGGCTCGCCCAGCTCGAGCACGACGACCCGCCCGCCGCTCCGGGTCACGCGCCGCATCTCCACGAGCCCGAGCGCACGGTCCTTGGCGTTGCGGATCCCGAAGGCGATGGTGGCCCCGTCGAAGCTCGCGTCGGGGTGGGGCAGGGACTCCACCTTGCCGGCCTCGAGGAGCACGCGACCGCCGAGGCCGGCCTTCTCCAGCTTCGTCCGGCCGATCTCCAGCATGCGCTCGGACGGATCGACGCCGACCACCTCGGCCGACCGCAGCGTGCGCGCGATGCGGAGCGCGAGATCCGCGGTGCCGGTCGCGACGTCGAGCACCCGCGCGGCGCCCGAGAGCGCGAGCGCTCGCACCGCCTTGTCGCGCCAGCTCTGATCGACGCCAAGGGAGATGATGCGGTTCAGGAGGTCGTAGCGGTCCGCGATGGCGTCGAACATCTCGCCGCTGCCGGGGCGAACGTCGGCGCTCACGTGAGCCCCGCGAGGGCTTCCGGGGCCAGCGCCTGCGCGCCGTCGCTCCGGGCCGAGGCCGGATCGTCGTGGACCTCGATCATCAGCCCGTGGGCGCCAGCGGCGAGCGCGGCGCGAGCCAGCGGCAGGATCAGATCGCGGCGTCCGGCGGCGTGCGAGGGATCGACCACGACCGGCAGCCGGTACACGTGGGCGAGCAGCGCCACGCTGCCGAGGTCGAGGAGATTGCGCGTGGAGGGGTCGAAGCTGCGGATGCCACGCTCGCAGAACGCGACGCCCGCCGCACCGTGCACCATCAGGTACTCCCCGGCGTGCAGCCACTCGTCCACGGTGGCGGCCATGCTGCGCTTCAGGAGCACCGGCTTCTTGGCCCGCCCGACCGCCTTCAAGAGCGAGAAGCTCTGCATGTTGCGCGAGCCGACCTGGAGCAGATCCGCGACGGCCGCGACCTCGTCCACCTCGCGCTCGCTCATCACCTCGGAGACCACGCCGAGGCCCGCCGCGTCAGCCGCGCGCCGCAGCCAGCCCAGAGCCGCGCTGCCAAAGCCCTGGAAGTCGTAGGGGCTGGTGCGCGGCTTGTAGGCGCCGCCACGCAAGACGCGCACGCCACGACCGGCGAGCGCCTTGGCGATGCGCGTGATCTGCTCCTCGCTCTCCACGGCGCACGGTCCGGCGATCAAGACCGGCGCCTCGCCGCCGAGCACGACGTCACCGATCTCGAGCCGCGGGCCGTGCCCGTCCACGCGCGGGCGCGGCGAACGCGGCTGGCTCACGCAACCGACGCCCTCGACCCGAGCGACCGCTTCGGGCTCCACCCGCGCCGAGGCCCGACCGATGATCAGATGTACCGGGCCGCGCTCGGAGCGCTCCGTGCTCTCGACCCAGAGACCGAGCCCGGTGAGCTCGCGGCGCACCTGATCGACGTCGGCTTGCTCCGTCAGCGTGACGATCATCGGTCAACCTCGCCGGCGCGCGACCTTTTCGCGCGCGAAGGAGAGCAGGTTGCCGAAGCGCTGGAAGTCCGCCCGCTGCGACTGCACGAACGAGTCGATGACCGTTTGTGCGACCAGCGCGAAGGAGACCAGGCGCTTCAGCCGCTCGGTCACGTGGCTGCGTCGGGACGAGCGGGGGGCGTCGTAGGCCACCTCCGTCGCCTCCTCCAGCCGCGAACGCACGCTCTGGGCGAGTGCGCGCTCGCGCTCGTTCACCACCCGCGAGATCATCTTCCAGAAGTCCGTCTCGGCTTCGAAGAACTCCTTGCGCTGACCCGGCTTCCACACGCGCTTGACCACGCCCCAGCGCGAGAGCTCGCCCAGCGTGGTCGAGACCGCGCCCGCGCTCATGCTCAGCCGCTCCGCGATCTCCGCGGCTGAGAGCGGGATGTCCTCCAGGTAGAGCACGGTCCAGACCCGGCCCAGCGCCTTGCGAAAGCCCCAGTGCTCGATCACGTCGCCGATGGCGTCGGCGGCGATCAGCGCGGACTGGTGCAGCGGATCACTCATGAAACCTCGAACTTTCAGAAGTTACTGAAAGTTCGTAGGTGAGCGAGCCTCGAAGGTCAAGGGGGGCGGCAGGCGGCGTTCAGCCGCCGGCCGGGCCCGCGTAGCGGCCCATGCCGAGGATCAGGTTCCGCTTCTTGTCGCGCACCAGGTACAGGAACGGCCGCACCGCCCGCACCTCGACGCCACGGGGCTCGGGCGCCTTGCCGGCTCCGGCGTCGCCGCTCCGCTCGGCGGTCGCGCCTTCGTCCACCCGCAGCTGAATGCGATGCGGCAGCTTCGAGAGGTGGAGCTTGCGCGTGCCGGTGATGGTGGAGAAATCGGCCTTTCCCGGGGTGAGGGCGGCGTGGATCCCGATCTTCTGCAGGGCACCGGTGAGCTCGACGGTCTCTCCCGCTTCGAACCGGGGCAGGCTCACGGTCACCTCCTTCGGAGCGAGGGCCGAGAGCAGCTGGTCGAGCTTCTTCTCGTCGAAGCCGGCCTCGAAGGCCGCGAGCTCGCCACGCGGGACGATCAGATCGAAGACGAAGCCGTCGCCCTCGTAGTCGAGCTCCACGACCTGCGCCTCGGGCGTCTCGTTCACCAGGTGCTCTCCGGTGCGCGCCAGGAGCTCTACCTTCGCCGTCTTCTTGCCGCCGGGGAGCTGGAACTCGCCGCCGTGGGTGTGCCCGGGATCGAAGGGCTTCGCCCAGGGCGCCTCGAAGTCCAAGGCGCTGACCAGCACCAGCTCCAAGCCCGAATCGAGGCTGCCTTGCGGCAGGAAATTACCGAGCCGCTCGTCGGTGCGTTTCTCGACCCAGAGGTTGACCTGCGAGCGAACCGTCTCCGGCGCGGCGAAGTCCTTGGGCGAGAACGGCGCGGCGTAGTGGCGCTGGAGCAGCTCGATGAACGCCTGCGCCGGCTGGCGCTCGGTCTGGGCGAAGAAGCCCTGGGCGACGCGCAGCTTGAAGCTCGCGGCCGAACCGCCGAGCGGAGCCTTCCGCCAGACGGCGAGCAGCGCCTGGTTCGACTGGTGGATCGCCGTCGGATCTCCCGCGAGGCCCAGCACCGACCCGAGCTCCTCCGCGGTCTCGCTCTCGGCGCCTGCCCACGCCATGGTCAGCGCCATGCGCACCCCGGCTGGCGAGAAGGCGAAGCTGTCGGGTCGCTCGCGCAGCACGCGGAACAGGCGAAACGCGAACGCGCGGTCGCCGGCGGCGACGTTGGCGACGTCCGAGCGCTGCACGGGGGTTGCGGGCTCCGGCGGGCGCTTGAACGCCTGGCAGGAGACGCCGAGCAGAAGCACGGCGGCGGCCCCCAACACCCCACTCTTCAGCCAGTGTCGCATGACGCGAGCTTTTCGGTGACCCCAGCGAGAATCGAACTCGCGTTACCGGCGTGAGAGGCCGATGTCCTAACCGCTAGACGATGGGGCCGAGTTGTTGGGGGACCAGGATTCGAACCTAGATAACAAGGACCAGAGCCTTGTGTCCTGCCTTTAGACGATCCCCCAGGAGAGCTAGCCGGGGAGGGCTACCCCCCGGGACCGCCCGAGGGCGGGTGAGGGGGCCGGCTAACTAGCCCCACTTTTCGGGTTAGGCAAGGACAATGGGGCGGGCGGCGGCAAACCGCAGCGGAAATCCGCAAGCACCCGCTTCACGCGGGCCCCAAGGCCGCCTAGATCTGCCCCCCCGCGCCCGGCGCGGCCGAGAAGGAGCCAGAAGTTCGATGAGCGCGAAAGAGATCCTCTACGCCCGCGACGCACGCAAAGCCATCGGCATGGGCGCCGATGCCCTCGCCGACGTGGTGAAGATCACCCTCGGACCGGGTGGGCGCAACGTCGCCCTCGAGAAGAGCTGGGGCGGACCGGTCGTGACCAAGGACGGCGTCACCGTCGCCAAGGAGATCGAGCTCGACTGCAAGACCGAGAACCTCGGCGCCCAGATGCTGCGCGAGGTCGCCGCGCGGACCAACGACGACACCGGCGACGGCACCACCACGGCCACCGTGCTGGCGCAGGCCATCTACGCGGGCGGCATCAAGCTCGTCGAGGCCGGCCACGCATCGATGGAGATCAAGCGCGGCATCGACGCCGCGGTCGAGGTGGTCGTCGCGGAGCTGAAGAAGATGGCGGTCGCCGTCAGCGGCACCGAGGACATCCGCCGTGTAGCGACCGTGAGCGCCAACGGCGACGAGCGCATCGGAAAGATCCTGGCGGAGGCCATGGAGAAGGTGACCCGCGACGGCATCGTGACCGTGGAGGAGGCCAAGGGCCTCGAGACGGAGGTCGAGGTGGTGGAGGGGATGCAGTTCGACCGTGGCTACCTCTCGCCCTACTTCATCACCAACGCGGAGGCCCTGAGCGCCGAGCTCGAGGACCCCTACATCCTGGTCACGGACAAGAAGATCACCGCCATGATGGACCTCGTGCCGCTGCTCGAGGAGGCAGTGCGGGCCGGAGCGCCGCTCCTGGTCATCGCCGAGGACGTCGAGGCGGAGGCGCTGGCGGCGCTGGTGGTGAACAAGCTGCGCGGAGTGCTCAAGGTCGCGGCCTGCAAGGCGCCGGGCTTCGGCGATCGCCGCAAGGAGATGCTGAAGGACATCGCCGTCCTGACCGGTGCCACGCCGATCATGGAGGAGGCGGGTCGCTCGTTCGAGGGCATCCCCTTGAAAGACCTGGGGCGCGCCGCCAAGGTGACGCTGGACAAGGACAACACCACGATCATCGACGGCGCCGGCGACAAGAAGGCCATCACCGGGCGCATCGAGCAGATCAAGAAGCAGGTCAAGGAGACCACCAGCGACTACGACCGCGAGAAGCTCGAGGAGCGGCTGGCCAAGCTGTCCGGCGGCGTCGCGGTGATCCGCGTCGGCGCTCCCACCGAGACCGAGATGAAGGAGCTGAAGTTCCGAGTGGACGACGCGCTCCAGGCGACGCGCG
This sequence comes from Polyangiaceae bacterium, assembly GCA_015075635.1. Taxonomy (NCBI): domain Bacteria; kingdom Pseudomonadati; phylum Myxococcota; order Polyangiales; family Polyangiaceae; species Polyangiaceae bacterium. Next base: position 2,398,862 of record JABTUA010000001.1, on the reverse strand, counting down.
CGGCGGTGGCCGAAGGCGTGGTCGTTGGCGGCGGTGTGGCGCTGGTGCGTGCGGCCAAGGCCCTCGATGGGTTGAAGCTTTCCGACGAGCAGGCCTTCGGCGCCAGGCTGATCGCGCAGGCTTGCACTTCGCCGCTCGGCCAGATAGCCGCCAACGCGGGCTGCGAGGCGCGGGTGGTGATCGAGACCGTCAAGGCCGACTCGGGCAACCGAGGCTTCAACGCCTACTCGGAGGAGTACTGCGACCTGGTGGCAGCGGGGATCATCGACCCGGTCAAGGTAGTGCGGGTGGCGCTCCAGAACGCGGCCAGCATCGCCGGCCTGATGCTCACCACCGAGTGCAGCGTCGTCGAGCTGCCGAAGCCGGAGCCGGCCGGCATGCCCGGCGGCGGCATGGGTGGTGGCATGGGCGGCATGGGCGGCATGGGCGGCATGGGCGGCATGGGCGGCATGGGCGGCATGGGCGGCATGGGCGATTTCGACATGTGAGCCCATGGACGGCGCCGCCGCCGGCACGATGAATCGCAGACAATGCCGGGCTACGCAGCGCGTGACGGGGCAGCTTTTGACCCCCGTCGAACCGGCGGGCTAGACTGGCCTCTGATTTTCGGAGCCTCATGGAGCTTCGCGTAGTCGGCTGTCACGGCGGAGAGACGCCGAAGCATCGCACCAGTGCCTTCGTCTTGGACGAGCGGATGGCGCTCGACGCGGGCTCACTGACGAGCGGGCTGGACCTCAAGCTCCAGTTCCGGCTTCAGGCCGTGCTGGTCAGCCACGCGCACCTGGACCACGTGCGCGATCTGGCGACCATCGCCGACAACCGCTGTCAGGCCGAGTGCGAGCCGCTCTTGGTCGCCGCCAGCGTGGGCACCATCCGGGTGCTCAAGAAGCACTTCTTCAACAACCTGATCTGGCCGGACTTCTCGGAGATCCCGAGCAAGGCGAACCCGACCATCCAGTTCGTGCCGCTCACGCCGGAGAAGCCGAAGCTCATCGCCGGCTACAACGTCCGGAGCGTGATGGTGAACCACACCATCGAGTCCGCCGGTTTCATCGTGGAATCTCCGGAGACGGCCATCGCGTACAGCGGCGACACCGGTCCCACTGACCGCTTCTGGGAGCTGCTGAAGGAGACCCCGAATCTGAAGGCGCTGCTGATGGAAGTGAGCTTCCCGAACCGGGAGCAGAAGCTCGCGACGGTGAGCGGGCACCACACGCCGCGCACGCTGCACAAGGATTTGAAGAAGTTCGGCAACCCGAAGGACTTGCCGACGCTGCTCTATCACATCAAGCCGGTCTTCCAGGGCGAGGTCGAGCAGGAGTGCGCGAGCCTGAAGGGCGTGAACCTCGGTGTGATGGGCATCGGGGATCATTATGTTTTGTGACTAGTAGGAGCGTCGGCAGAAGAGATTTGCGCCACGACGCCACGACGCCACGACGCCACGGAGCGTCGGCAGAAGAGATTTGCGCCACGACGCCACGACGCCACGACGCCACGACGCCACGGAATGTTTCTTCGTCCGTGTCTCGGACTGGTGGGCTGTTCTCGACCGTCTCGGCGTGATTTCAGCCCAGGGTGCGATGACGTTCCGACGAGGGATGCTGCTCGCCGGGACCGCGCTGGTGTTCTGGCTCCCGGTGGGATCCGCCGCTTGCTCGGGCTCCACGGACGGAAGTGGCGGGAGTGGCGGCGGCAGCGGCGCCAAAGCCGGTGTGCTGGCGTCGTGGCGTCGTGGCGAAGTCTCTCTGCAGTCTCTCTGCCCCCCGGACAGCCATTCTCAAAAAGTTAACATAATCTATCTTATGCGATCTTTGTTTGGGGCGTTAGCGGGCGTTTTTCGGCCTTGGCGCCGCAGCGCTGACATCCGTGTGGCTGCGGCGCGACGCTCAGCGGGTCGGCGGCGCGACGTGCAGGCTCAGGAGATCGCCGTGGTTCGAGACCACGAAGGCCCGGTTCCCGTGCGCAGCCGGCGTGTGGGACGAGCCGTCCACCATGTGGATGCCGTCGATCACGCTGCCATCCAGCGGCGACAGCAAGAACACGCCGAGCTTGCTGGTGTTGACCAGGAGCGCCCCGTTGATGGGCACCGGCGCCGAGATGCCGCCGTCCGGCAGCGAGCGCCGCCAATCGTCCCGGCCCGTCTCCGGATCCAGCGCCCAGAGCCCCGTGGTCCCGGTGGCCGCCAGGAGCAGCTTTCTCTCCGGGATCATCGGCCCCTTGCCGTCCCGGGGCGCGTGCGCGGGCTCCGTCCAGAGCGTCAGCTCACTCACGCCTTCCACCATCGGGTTCGACCAGACCGGCGTGCCGCTGTCGGCGTCCAGGGCCCAGACCCCGCCGGCATAGCTGCCCACGAACACCACCGGACCGCTCTCGAGGACGTCGCCCACGGGCGTGGTGTCGACGTCCAGGTAGGTCGGGAGCTCGCCCTGGCGCTGCTCGGCCTCCGCCGCCAGATCCACCGGCTGCCAGACCTCGTCGCCCTTCTTGGCATCGAAGGCCGTCACCGTGCCGTCGCTGAAGCCCACGTAGACCTTGCCGCGCCAGACCAGCGGGCCCGAGTAGCCCGCGACCTCCATGCCCAGGGCCGGCGTCCGGTGCTGGCTCCAGAGCATCTTCCCGGTCTTGGCCTCCAGCGCGACCACGGTGTCGTTGGCGTTCACGGCGAAGACCACGCCGTGATCGAGCACCGGCCGGCGCGACACCTCGGCGTTGGTGGAGAAACGCCAGAGCAGCTCTCCGGTGCCGGCCCGCACCTTGTACAGCGCGCCGTCGTTGGAGCCGAAGTAGACCACGTCCTCGCCGGGATCGTAGAGCGGCGCGCACTGCACGAAGCCGAGCGTCTCGAAGCGCCAGAGCACCTCGCCGTTGACCGCGCGGATGGCGTAAAGGCCTCGATCGCTCGACCCCACGAAGATGCGGCGGCGGCGCACGTCGAGCTCGGGCTGTCCGCGCTCGTAGGGCTCGCCGACCTTGCGCACCTCCGCCACGATCTGCCGCTTGTAGACCAGGCTGAGCGAGCCGCTGGGCCGGTACTTCCAGAGCGGCAGCTCCGGGTTCGCGCCGGCCCGGAGCGACTCGCAGCCGGCCAAGCCCAGCGCGCCGGCGACGAGCAGCAACCCGAGCGCGCGCTTCACGGGGCTCCGCTGCCGGGGGGCGCTGGCTCCGGCTCGGGCATCGGCATCGGCATCGGCGCGCCCCCGGGATCGTCCATGGGCGGCATCGATGGCACCTTCAGCTTTCCCATGTCCTCCAGCATCTTCTTGAGCTTGGTCGGATCCTTGAGGATGGCCTCGCGCATCTGCTCGATCTGCTCGGGTGTGTAGCTCGAGCCGCTCGCCGGCGCGGTGCTCGGGTCGATGACCGCCATCAGATCTTTGGCGGCCTTCTCCACGTAGCTCGTGGTCTGATACGGAGACTTCTCCTTGGCGAGCTTCTCGGTGACCTTGGCCAAGAGCTCCTTGCCTTTGTCCTTCTCGCCCCGGGTCACGTGCACGCGAGCCTGGTGGTAGAGGCCGAGCGAGCCGAAGCCCGGCTCGTCGGACTTCTCGAGATCGACGAACACCTTGAGCGCGCCGTCCGCGTCGCCCTTGGCTTCCAGACACAGGCCCACGCCCTCCAGCGCGCGCAGGCGCACGTCGGCGTCGTGCTTCGCCAGCTCGGAGCCCTGGACCTTCTCGTACAGGCCCTTCGCGTCGTCGTATTTGCCCTGATCGTAGAGCACGCCCGCGCGCCCGAGCGTCGCCAGGATCGAGGTGCCTGAGCCCGGCTTCGCCTTCTCGGACTCGGCGAAGGCCTTCTCGGCGGCCTCGAGGCGCGCCTCTTCGGTGGCAAAGCTCGGCCGAGACTCGAGCGCGGCTTCGTCCGGATTGCCGCTCGGCGTGCCGACCCGGCCGAGCTCGGCGTCGACGCCGCTCATCAGGCCGTCCGAGGTCTTGCCGGCGGTCTTGTTCGCACGCCAGCTGTAGATTTGCCAGCCGATCCCGCCGGCGATGCCGAGCACCACCACCCACTGGAGCAAGCTGAAGTGCTTGCGGATGAACTGCGTCGTGGCGTGGGTGCCTCGCGCCAGCGCGTCGTCCATCATCTCCGAGGCGTCGAGGCCTCGGGCGACGGCCGCCTGGCGCTCGCGGCTCCGCTTGCTTCCGCGCCGCTCCGCGCCCTGCTCGCGCAAGCGCCGATTGCGATCGCGGACCGCGCTGGTGGCGCTCTTCTGCTCTTGCTTCGCGCGCTTCTTCTCGGACTTGCTGAGCTTCTTCGGAGCCGAGTCCTCGGTCGGGCTCGCGGCCGCTTCGTCGTCGCTCGACTCTTCGCCGGGCTCGGCCTGCTCCTCGGCCTCGTCGCTCGCCTCCGCGGAGTCGTCGTCCGCGCTCTCGGTCGCGCTCTCGGTCGCCTCGCTCTCGGCCTGGGCGCGCCGGCGGGCACGCCGCGAGAGCTGTTTTTCGTCCTCTTGCTCAGCCACCGGCGCCTCTATACCACCCTCGGCCCGCCACGCGAGCCTTCTTCAGTCCGCCGGAGGATCGCCCGGCTTCCAGGGCTTTGGCGGCGGTGCGGGGAGCTCGTCGGCGAGCGGCACGACGGCGACCGACTCCACCGCCACGTGCTCGTCGGAGAGCACCACCAGCGTCACCGGCCGGCCGGGCTTGGCTCCCAGGCTCTCTGGAAGCGTCACGTACAGCTCGCGGCTCGGACCCGGCTGGAGCTCCAGCGCGACGCGGTTCGTGGGGTGAATTTGTGGGAGCTTTCGGTCCTTTACTGGCATACCCATGCGGTCGTACTTGAGCGCCTCGAAGGGCGCGCCGATCCGCACCGTGCCCGGTTGCGACTGAGCCCCGGCGCGGACGATCACCCTCACCCCTTTGCCGTTGCCCCCACGCGGGACGACCAGCTGGAGCTTGGCGCCGAGCGAGCTCTGCTTGGCGAGCCTCGCGAGCTCGCGCTTCTCGGGCCCACCGACCTGCTCCAGGATGCCCGCGCGGCGCGCCAGCTCGAGCCCCCCCGGCAGCGGGTCTGGCACGCCCAGGAAGCGCACCAGCGGTTCGGCCATCTCGGCCTCGGCGCCGAGCGACACCAGCGCCTCCGCGATGGCCGCACGTGCGCCCTGATAGCGCTCTTTCGCGAAGGCCCGCGCCAGGGGGACCCGCGCTGCTTCGTCGCCGATTCGCGCCAGGGTGCTGGCGATGAACGGCCGGAGCCGCACGTCGTCCAGGCTCTGGGTGAGCGGCCAGACCGCGTCCTTGCTGCGGATCTTCGCGAACGCCTCGAGCAGCTCCCGGGAGCGCGTGTAGTCCCGCGCCGCCCTGTCCTTCCACCAGGCCACCAGCACCGCCTCGCCGCGCCGGTCGCCGGACTCCGCGAGCGCCAGCGACGCCAGGCGCTTCCAGCGCAGATCCTCCGAACGCTCCAGCTCGTAGACGAGCGGCGCCCCCTGATCGAGCCGCGTCAACGCGAGGGCGGCCCAGCGCCGCACCTCGAGATCTTCGTCGCGGCCCAGCGCGAGCCGGAGGCCCGGCGCCGTCTCCGGTCGCCGGAGCTCGAACAAGATCTCGGTGGCCTTGCGCCGGATGGCGACGTCAGCGTCGTCGAGCAGCGCGACGAGCTCCTCGGCGGCGTCGCCGTCCCCGGAGATCCCCCGCAAGATGGCGCGCGGCCAGCCCTTGCCCTCGGCGCGCAGGCCCTTCACCTCGTAGCGGCCGTGGGAGGCCCCGAGCTCCCGCAAGCGGCCCCGGAGCTCGCGAAAACGCGCGGCCTCGTCGCCCGAGCGGTCGCGGGTCTGTCCCGGGTCGCTCGCCACGTCGAACATCTGGCAGGCGCCCAGCTTGCGCTGGCAAACGACGCGGAGGTTGCCTTCGGCGATCAGGGCCTGCTCCTCCGTCTCGGCGAGGGCGAGGCCGGGCCCGCTCGAGCGCTCCCCGCTCAGCAGCGGGCCCAGGTCCCGACCCCGGAGCCGCGGGGGTCGCGGGATCTCCAGGCCCGAGAGCACCGTGGGCAAGAGGTCGATGGTCTGCACGACCTCCGAGATGCGGCGCGCGCCGACGGCGCCGGGGGCGGACACGACCAGCGGCACCCGGACCTGCTCTTCGTAGACCGTCGTGCCGTGGTAGCGGCCGCCGTGATCGCCGAACTCCTCGCCGTGGTCGGAGGTCACGATCACGATGCCGTTCGGCCGGCCCGCGCGAAACTGCCGGATCAACGCGCCGGCGGTCTCGTCGGCGGCCCGGATCTCCGCGTCGTAGCGGTCCACGTCGCGCGCACCGAAGTCGAAGGCGGGGTGCGCCTCGTAGGGCTCGTGCGGGCCGAACAGGTGCACCCAGAGAAACACGCGCTGCGAGCTGTCGAGTCCCTGCAGGTACTCGGCGACCTGCGCGACCCGTCCCTGCCCCTCCAGGAACTCCACCTTGCGGTACTCGAACCCGAGGAAGCTGTCGCGAAACGGCGCGAAGCGCTCGGTGTCGATGAAGAACACCGCCGGCGGGTAGAACGCGGCGGTTCGATAAGCGTAGGTGCGGAGGAGCGAGGCCCAGGTGTCGGAGTCGGCACCCGCGCCTTGCAGCAGCAGCGGCCGCATGTACTTGCCGGTCATCAGCGAGGTGACCGAGTAGCTGGTGTGCGGTGTCGGCGCGTAGGCGTGCGTGAACAGCGCGCCGCCCTCGGCCAGCGCGTCGATGTTCGGCGTGGTCTTGCGCGCGTAGCCGTAGGCGCCGACGTGATCGGCGCGCAGGGCGTCCACGGTGATCAGGAGCAGATCCCGGCCGCGGAAATCCACGCTGCGGGCGTTCGGGCTCGGCGCGTCGGTCTCGGCTACGTCGGCGTCCACGATCGGCGGCGGCGGCGCCACGAGCGCTGCCGCGCGCACCGCCTGGCCGGCAATCGGCGCGCGCTCCAGCATCACGAGGCGAAAGTTGTCGAAGCGCCCGAGTCGAGCCGCGGCTGGCTGGCAGAGCAGACCGAGGGCCACGGCGCCGAGCCCGAGCCCGAGCAAGCCGAGCGCTCCTGTGCGGCGGGGCGCGCTGCCGAGCGCGAGCCCGAGCGCCGGAGCGAGGGCCAGGCAAGCGGCGGCGAGGCCCAGGTGAAACGCCGGATACAGGCGCACCAGGACGAAGCGGTTGGCGAGCTCCCCCGCAACGATCGCGGCCAGTGCCGCCGCCGCCACCCGCCGCGGATGCTGCCGGATCGCGTCTGCGAGGCGCGGCGCCAGCGCGTAGACCAGCGCTCCGGCGAGCAGCCCGACCCCGAGCGCGAAGCCCAGGCGCCGGGGCAGCGCGGCGAGCAGGCGGCCGCCGCCGACGCCGTGGCCGACCAGGCCCACCAGCACGGCGACCGAGAGCGCGAGGGCGATCCGACCGTCGCGGCGAGCGCCGCGCTCCGCCAAACCGAGGAGCGCAGCGCCGAGCAGGCCGCCCGCGCCGGCGAGCAGGAGCGCGGCCGGGGCGAGGTAGACGAGCCCCCACTGCAGCTCCCACACGCCGGCCAGCAGGCGGCGCTCGGCGCCGAGCACCACGCCCAGCTCGGCGAGGAGGACCAGGGCTGCCGCGCCGATGGCGCTCGAGATCCGAGCGCTCGGGCCGTGGCTCTCAGCTGAACTCGACGCCGACAATCTCGTAGTGGCGGGCGCCGCCGGGAAGCTGGACCTTGATCTCGTCCCCCGCCTCCTTCCCGATCAGCGCGCGGGCGAGCGGCGCGGAGATCGAGATCGTGCCCTGGTTCAGATCCGCCTCGTCCGCCCCGACGATCTGGTAGGTCGATTCCTCCTCGGTTTCGACGTTCAGGAGCGTCACCGTGGCTCCGAACCGAACCTTGTCGCCGCTGAGCGAGGACGGGTCGATGACCTCGGACCGGGACAGCTTGTCCTCCAGGTCCTTGATGCGGGCCTCGACCAGGCCCTGGCGCTCCTTGGCCGCGTGGTACTCGGCGTTCTCGCTCAGGTCCCCGTGCTCGCGGGCCACGCCGATCTCGCGGGAGATCTTCGGACGTTCCTCCTTCAGGCGCGCCAGCTCCTCCTTGAGCTTCTCCGCCCCGCGGGGCGTCATCGGGACCTTCTCGACCATGGGAACCCCGGATCTACCCGAGGCCCGCGCCCAAAGCCAGAAGCGCCGGGCTTGCCCTCGCTCGCCCGAGCCGCTACTCAGGCGTCCGCGGCATGCGCCTCTTGGGCAAATTCCTGGTCCTCCTCGCGCTCGGGGCAATCGCCCCGGCCTGCGGCGCCAAGAAGCCCGCGGCGAGCCCGCTCGAGTACGCGGAGAACGCGAAGATCGAGTACGACCTGGCGCTCAAGGCCTTCTTCGACAAGGACTGGGACGAGGCGGCGCTCCTGTTCAAGGAGGTCAAGCGCAAGTACGGCTACAGCCGCTACGCGCGCCTGGCCGACCTGAGGCTGGCGGACATCGAGTTCAAGCAAGAGAAGTACGCGGAGGCCATCAGCGCGTACAAGGGCTTCGTCCACGACTACCCGAACGACCCCGAGGTTCCCTACGCGCGCTACCGCGTGGCCAAGGCCTTGTTCGAGCAGTCGAGCCCTACCCTGCTCCTGCCGCCCCTCGAAGAGCGCGACCTCGCCAACGTCCACGACGCCTACGACACGATTCGCGCGTTCCTGGGTGACTTCCCCAACTACAAACGCGCGCGCGAGCTCGACTACATGCTGGAGATGGTCGCGGGCCTGCTCGCGCGCCACGAGCTCTACGTCGCGCGCTTCTATCTCGGGCTCGGCAACTTCCCCGCGGCCGTCGCCCGCTGCCAGTACGCGCTCCGCACCTACGAGGGATCGGGGCTCGAGGCGGAGGCCATGCTCCTGCTCGGCGAGACCTACATGAAGATGCACAAGCGCAAGAAGGCCCGCGCCGTCCTGCGCCAGCTGCTCTCGCTCTACCCGGACAGCCCGTTCGGCATCCCAGCGAAGGGCTTCCTTCGGCTGATGCAGGACGACGCCGTCGTGCCCCCCGCACCCCTGCCCTGACCAATGGCCGACCCGTCGCCGCTCTCCACCGTCGCCCCCACGGTCCTGATCGTCGACGACGAGAAGAACATCCGCCGCACCGTCGAGATGGTGCTGACCGGCGAGGGCTACCGGGTGCTCGAGGCGGGCAGCGCGGAGGAGGCCCTCGCCACGCTGAACAACCCCGCGCAGCCGGTGGACCTGGCCATCTTCGATCTGAAGCTGCCCGGCATGAGCGGCCTGGAAGCGCTGGAGCGGATGCGCGCCGACGACGCCACGCGGGACCTGCCCGTGATCGTGATCAGCGGGCACGCCACGGTCCACGACGCGGTGAACGCCATCAAGCTGGGCGCCAGCGATTTTTTCGAGAAGCCGCTGAACCGCGAGCGCGTGCTGGTCAGCGTCGACAACTGCATCAAGACGGCGCGCCTGTCCCGCACCCTCGAGCAGATGCGCGGCGAGCTCGAGGCTCGCTACGAGATGATCGGGACGAGCTCCGTGATGCAGGAGCTCTACGGCAAGATCGACAAGGTCGCTCCGACCAAGGCCAGCGTGCTCATCACCGGCGAGAGCGGCACCGGCAAGGAGCTGGTCAGCCGCGCCATCCACCGGCTCAGCCCGCGCAAAGAGGCGCCGTTCATCAAGGTCAACTGCGCCGCCATCCCCCGGGAGCTGATCGAGAGCGAGCTGTTCGGTCACGAGAAGGGCTCGTTCACCGGCGCGCAGGCGCGCAAGCGCGGCTTCTTCGAGCAGGCCCACGGCGGCACGCTGTTCCTCGACGAGATCGGCGACATGGACCTGACGGCTCAGGCCAAGGTGCTGCGGGCGCTCCAGAACGGCGAGGTCGTGCGGGTGGGCAGCGAGCACGTGATCCAGGTGGACGTGCGGGTGCTCGCCGCCACCAACAAGGATCTGTCGAAGGAGGTGGCCGCGGGCGCCTTCCGCGAGGATCTGTTCTTCCGGCTCGACGTCTTCCCGATCCGAGTGCCCGCGCTCCGGGAGCGGCCGCTGGACATCGCGCTGCTCGCCGAGGCCTTCGCCGAGGCGTTCTGCAAGGACAACGGCCTGAAGCCGAAGAAGATGGACGCCGCCGTGAAGGAGGCGCTGTGCCGGCGCAAATGGCCCGGGAACGTCCGCGAGCTGAAGAACGTCGTGGAGCGCGCCGCCATCTTGTCCGGCGACGTCATCACCATCGCCGACCTGCCGGAAGATCCCCACCAGAGCCCGTTCGAAGACGACGTGGACGAGCAGCCCGAGAGCGACGCCGCGCCGATCGCGCTCTCCAGCGTCGCGACCCTCGGCCAGAGCGGCGAGCGGCTGACCCTGCGCGACTACCGCGAAGCCTCGGAGCGCGCCTACATCGTGGACACGCTCAAGGCGTTCGAATGGAACATCTCCAAGGCCTCGGTGGTGCTCGGGGTGGAACGCACCAACCTGCACAAGAAGATCCGCGCCTATGGCATCAAGCGCGGGGAAGGTTAGCTCCCGGCGCGGCGCGCTGATCGGGCCCGGCGAGCCGAGCCCGATGTTCGAGGAGGGCGCGCTTCCGGGCGTGCTCGGGATCCACGGCTTCGGCGGCACGCCGCTCGAGGTGGAGCTCGTCGCCGACGTGGCTCGCGCACTGGGGCGTCGCGTCCACCTGCCGCTCCTGCCGGGCCACGGCACCCACGCCGACGAGCTGTCGCGCACGCGCTGGGAGGACTGGGCCGCGGCGGTCGAGGCGGCCCTGGACCGGGTCAGCTCCCCGAGGGAGCCCTGCGTGGTGATCGGCCTCTCGCTCGGCTCGGTGCTGGCCACCCACCTCGCCGTCACCCGCCCCGAGCGGGTCAAGGCGCTGGTGCTCCTGGCCAACGCCTTCTGGCTCTCCGCGCCCTTCCCTGCCTGGGCGCTCCGCGCGGTGGACCTGCTCGGAGTGCCCGATTTCCGCATGCCCAAGGTGGCCGCGGACATCGCCGACCCGGTCGCCCGGCGCACCCACCTCACCTACGGCGAGCACCCGGTGCACGCTGCGGTCGCGGTGGAGCGGGCTGGTGCCCGCATGCGCCAGCGACTGTCCGAGGTCCAGGTGCCCACGCTGATCGTGCACGGCGAGCGCGACCGCGTCTGCCCGGTCGCGAACGCCGAGCGCGTGGCGTCGCAGCTCGGGACGCGAGACGTGAAGGTGGTGCTCCTGCCGCGATCGCGGCACATCCTGACCCGGGACCTGGAGCGCGCCGAGGTCGCCCGGGAGCTCAGGGCCTTTTTGGAGAGGCATGCCTGACTCGGCGGGAGCGAGCTCTTGCGCAACGACGGAGCGAAAGAAGGCGCGGCCGCAAGAGCGCGGGCACGGTCGCGCGCCGCAGCGCCTCGTTGCGGGGACCTCGTCGCGCCGCCCTCGTGGGGGTGGCGCGGATTTCAGGCTGAGCGGAACAAGCAGATCTGGAGGGAGCCCATCCGTAGACTCGACGCCGATGGCCAGCAAAGGCTCGACCACGGACTTCGATGCCACGGTCGCTGTTTTCGAGCCGAGCGTGCTCGCCGACGCCGACGGGATGCAGCGCGCTACGGACCTACTCACCGCGCTGCTCGAGTCGCGCACCAAGAGACCGTTGGACCCCCGCTGGGCACCCCGCTGCGTGGCCGTGCTGCGTACCCCCTTTCCTCGAGATCACCGCCACGAATCGGCGCGCGCCGCGCTGCTTCGCACTGCCGGCAGCGTGCTCGTGCTCCGGCTCGGAGCGCTCCGTCAGGCGAGCACGGCGCAGCTCCTCGAGCTGCTGCGGCTCGGCGGCGATGCGCGCGATGGGGGTGACGTTCGCTATCGGTACATCCTCGAGCTGGTCGGCAAGCTGGGCACACCCGCGGATGTCCCCGCGCTCTGCGCGTGGTTCGAAGCTCGTCCAGGCCGCGAGCTGGGCAGCGGCATGACGTCGGTTCACGCGGTGATGGTCAACGCCTTGATGCGCCTGGCCAACGCGGAGACCCTGGCGCTCCTGAGCCACGCGCTCGAGCAGGACTCGGCGGGCAAGGCGCCCCTGGGCAAGCACCAGCGGTGGGCCTACGAGCGGACCGTCGAGGGGCTCATGGCCGGAGAACGACCCGCCGTGGGTACCAACTTTCTGCCCGAGCCCCGCGGCGTGGGTTGATCTCCTCCTGCGCCTACCGCCCCGTAGAGCCGAACCCACCCGCGCCCCGCTCCGTGGCGTCCAGGCTCTCCGCCCACTCGAGCCGCGCCCGCACCACGGGCGCGATCACCAGCTGCGCGATGCGCATCAGGGGCTCGACGACGAAGGGCTCGGCGCCGTGGTTCACCAGGATCACGCCGACCTCGCCGCGATAGTCGGCGTCGACGGTGCCTGGGGAGTTGACCATGCTGACGCCGTGGCGGAGCGCGAGGCCCGAGCGCGGGCGCACCTGGCCCTCGAAGCCCGGTGGGATGGCCAGGGCGAGGCCGGTCGGGATCAGCCGGCGCTCGCCGGGCGCGAGCGTCACGGCCTGCGCCAGCGCAGCGCACAGGTCGAGGCCCGCGGAGTCGGGCGTCTGGTACGCCGGCAGCGGGACCTCGACCTTGCCCACGCGCAAGACGCGCACGAGCGGCGTCACAGCTGGGCGAACCTTCCGCTCTTCAAGGCCGCGTCGAGCAGCTGCCGCACGCGCTGCTCCAGGGCCCGCGCCTGCTGATCGGGGATCTGCGAGAGCGCGGTCTTGATCTCGCCCAGCGCCTTGAGCTGGCTGAAGAGCTGCAGGTCGCTGGGCGGGGCGGCGCCGGTCAGCACCTGGCGAATGCGCTCGATCTCGGCGGACAGCGCCTCGACCCCCACCCCCAGCGCGCCGACCCGGCGACGATCCGGGTGCTCGCGGTAGAAGGCCTCGAGCGCGGGCTGCACGATCTGCTCCAGGATCGGCGCCTGATCCTCGGCGTTCCAGATGTGCTTGAGCACGAACAGATCGCTCGTGTCCGCCTCGCTCCGGCCGTCGATGTAGGCGCTGGCGGCGAACAGCTTGAGCATCTTGACCACGCGGCGGTCGCTGATGGTGATGCCCTCGGCGCGGATCTGGAAGATCAGGCCCTTGTAGCTGGAGAGGAACGCCTCCGAGAACGACAGGCGCCGCGCCAGATCCTCGGTCATGTTGTGGATGTCGGCCGCCGAGAGCAGCGGCTGGGGCTTCGTGCGCCGGAGCTTCTTCACCTCGTGCTGCACGCCGAGCTGGAGCAGCTCGTTGAAGTGGTAAGCGTCCAGGTTGTCGGAGCGGATGCGGAGCAGGAAGCGGTCGAACATGGCCGACAGCGACTCGTCGCTCGGTACCTCGTTGCTGGCGCCGAAGGCGCTGATCAACGGGCACTCGATGACCTGCGCGCCGGAGGTGTAGCGGCGCTCGTTCAGCAGGCTGAGCAGGGCGTTCAGGATGGCGCTGTTGGCCTTGAACACCTCGTCGAGGAAGACGACCTCGCTCTCCGGCAGCATGCCCTCGGTCTTGCGCCGGTAGTGCCCGTCCCGGAACGCGGCGATGTCCACCGGCCCGAATATCTCGTTCGGCTCGGTGAAGCGCGTCAGCAAGTACTCGAAGTACCTGGCGTGGATCAGCTCCGAGAGCGTGCGGATCAGCGCGCTCTTGGCCGTGCCCGGCGGGCCGATCAAGACCGCGTGCTCCCGCGCGACGACCGCGATCAGGAGCAGGCGGATCACCTCGCTCTTGCCCAGAAACTGCGAGTCCAGCGTCTCCGCGACGCGCGCGAGACGTGACGAGAGGTTGTCGGCCATCAGAGTCCTTTGGGCTTCGCCTGGCGGTGCTTCTCGAAGATCTCGTCGGCCATGCCTTTGAGCTTCTGGGCCTCGCGCTGGATGTCGGCGTTGTTCTTGTAGTGGTCGCTACCCATCACGTACGTGGCGAAGGCGTAGTAGCTCCGCGCCACCTCGATCTCGTTGCCGATCTCCTTGGATAGGGCCACGGAGCGCATGAAGTAGTCGATGGCCTTGCCCTCGTGCCCGGCTCCCCAGGCCCCAGCCGCAGTGACCTCGCCCAGCGTGCGCAGCGCCACCGCCAGGTGCGACTTGCTGCGCACCTGACCGAACAGGTCCACGGCGTGTTTGATGGCCTCACGGGCCTTCCTGAGGTCGTTTTGCAGGAGATAGGCCTTGGACAGGCCGCGCTTGGCCTCGGCCAGGTGCAGGTTGTCGCCGAGCTCGTCGCACAGCTCCTCCGCCTGCTTGAGCACGCGGATGGCCTCGTTCGTATCGCCCAAGCGATAGTGCATCTCGCCGATGTTGGTGAGCACCACGGCCAGGCGGTTTCGCTCGCCGATCTCGCGGGCCACCTCGAGGGCCTCCCGGAACAGCCTGAGCGCTTCGACGTTGTCGTTCCGGTCCTGGGCCAGCTTGCCCAGGTTGTTCAGGCTCTGCACGATGCCGAGCGGGTCGTTGATCTCGCGCCGGAGCTTCAGCGACGCCTCCAGGGCCTCCGCCGCGCTCTCCGGCTTGCCGTGGTCCATCCAGACCAGGCCGATGTTGTTGAAGGAGAGGGCGATGCTCCGGAGATCTTGCAGCTCCTTGCGGATCTCGAGGGCTACCTTCAGCTCGGTCAGGGCATCGTCGTATTCGCCCTTCATCCACAGGCACTTGCCGATGTCGTCGTGGCAGGCCGCGATGCCGCGTCGATCCGCCGCGAGCTCGAACAGCCCGAGCGCGGTCTCCAGGTTCTTCTGCGCCAGCGCCAGCATGCCGGTGTCGCGGTGCAGGCGCCCGATGCGGTTGTGGGCGGCGCCGCCCTTGGCGCGCAGCGCCAGGCGGTAGGCGAGCCCGAGCATCTCGCGGAACGCCGCCAGCGCCTCGTCCGTCTTGCCGAGCAAGGTCAAGACGTCGCCGTGATCGTGCAGAGCGTCGATGCGGCGCCGAGCGTCGGAGTCTCCGAGCAGCTCGAGCCCCTTCGCGTAGTACTCGTGGGCCTTCTTGGCGGCGTAGCTGCTGCGCGCCAGATCGCCGGCCTCCAGGTAGGTGAGCCCGGCGCGTGCCAGGGCGCCGGCCTTCTCGAGGTGCGCTGCCAGCATCGCGCAGTATTCTTCCTGCGAGCGCACCCCATCCTTCTGCGCCAGCCAGTCGGCGATGGTCTGGTGATAGCGGCGCGCGGAGGCGCCGCTCGTGAGCTGGGCGATGCGCTCGCGCTCGAGGTTGTGCTTGAACACGTACTCGACCTCACCCGAGAACGAGGAGTCGGGAAGCTTGAGCACGTAGTCGCGGGCGACCAGGCCGTCGAGCAGGGCTCGAAGGTCGTCCCAGTCCTTCATGTCGGACTTGGTCCAGAGCTCCGGAGCCGGCTTGTCCATGCGCACCAGCGCCACCAGCGCACCGAGCCAGAACACGCTGCCCACCGCGGCGGCGTGCTCGAGCAGCTGGCGCTCGGCGGAGGACAGCGCCGCGATGCGCGCCGCGACCGCGTCGGCCACGTTGAGCGGCAAGCGCGCTCCCGCCAGCTTCTCGAGATCGACCTTCCAGACCGGATCACGGGCCAGAGCGTCGCGCTCCTCGAGCACGCCGGTGTCGTGGAAGATTCGCACCATCTGCTCCAGCAGCCCGGGGTTGCCCCCCGCCATCCCCACGGCGGCGTCCACCAGCGCCTCCGGCGGTCCGCCCGCACAAGGCGCGAGCAGCGCCTTGGCCAGATCCACCGCCAGGTTCTCCGGGAGCGGGGTGAGATCGACGCGCTGGTGACGCTCCTTGCCGAAGGCGAACCAGTCCTCGTGTCGCGTCACGAGCTCGGAGCGCGTGGCGCACAGGAGCAAGATGGGGCCGCTCAGGTTCTCCATCAGGTACCGGAGCAGCTCGATCGAGTCTTCGTCCGCCAGGTGCAGGTCCTCGAAGACCAGGCAGATCGGGCCCTGAGCCGCATCCCCCTCGAAGAAAGCCTTGACGATGGAGCGCCGGAGCAGGCGCGCCTGGATGGCGTCGTCCTCGACGGCACGGGTGAGCGGGCTGCCCAGGAAATCGAGGTCGATGAGCTGACCGAGGAAGTAGCAGACGTCGCCGACCTTGCGATCCTCGAGCACCGTGGCGACCTGAGCCCGGACCTGGGCCTTGGCGGCCTCGGCGTCCATGCCCTCCACCAGCCCGAAGCGCGAGCGCAGGAGCCGCGCGAACACCCCGTAGGAGTTCTGCAGGCCCCGCGCGCTGCCGCGGTAGACGCGCGGGACACGCCCGCCCCCGGTGCGGAGCTCCAGCAGGAACTCGTGGATGACGCGGCTCTTGCCGATGCCGCTCGGCCCCGCCAAGGTGACGATGCGCGCCTCCCCCGAGGTGCGGCAGGCCTCGGCCGCGGCGCGAAGCAGGCTCTTCTCCGCGTCGCGGCCCACGAGCGGCGCGCGCAGATCGTTGACCCCGAACAGCAGCTCCGACGCTGGCGACTCGTTCATCGCCGCGTAGTTTCGCGCTCTTTCTTCGGCTTCACAAGGGCACGAGAGGCCGGGATTGTCCGCCGGATCGAGACCGGCGTGGTGGCGGCCACGGACTTGACGCGGGCCGGCTCGGCGCGCGTGGGGGCCGGGACGCAGATGCGTCGCTGCCCGGCCGGACAGCTGATGCGCACGTGGAAGTGGTCGTCGTGGACCTGGCCCGCGCTCGGCTGCTTCATCGCCATCGCCGCGCGATGGAGCACCGGGAGGTAGGTGCCCTTCGATCGCGCGTAGGCGAGCAGGCGCCGGCGGATCTGGTCGGCGACGAAGATGTGCTCCACGCGGCTCCCAGGGTCGGAGACCCAGGCCTCGACCAGCGCCCAGTTTCGCGCGTCGTCGAAGCGGTAGTTGCGGTTCTCGAGCGCCACCCCGTTGTCCACCACGGTGAGAAACTCCGCCGGCGCCACGCTCTCGCCGTCGGGCCCCACGAACAAGAACGCCACGTCGGCGTCTCGGCCGCTCTCGTGGCTCTTGTGCCCGGGCAGCTCGCCCCCTTCTCGCCGCGACAGGTCACCCACGTGCAGCGTGAGCCCCGGAAAGCGAGCGGCCAAGCGCTTCGCGGAGCGCTCCAGGAGCCCGACCAGGCCGGGCAGCCCGTAGTGCGCGCCGTTGGCGTGCCGGAGCCGGATCTCCTTGCTGTTCTCCAGGAGCACGGCTCCCTCGAGCTTGCCGTCCGTGGGCGAGCCGATGCTGAGCGCCGGCAGCGTCGCGGGCCGGCGGGAGGGGCGAGGCGCCGCGGCCGCGGCCGTGCCCTTCTTGGGCGCGGGCGCGATGGCGCTCTCGCGCGCGAACGCCCCCGACGTGGCGGTCACGGCGGCGAGTATGAAGACCGTCGGCCATCCCCGGCGCATGCTCCGTGTTTGCTAGTGGCCCCTGCGCCTTTGGGCCAAAATCCTGGGACGAACCCCCGGGCGAAGGCCGGTATTTTCGCGGCCGGCGCGGCCGCGCAAAAAGCTCGGTTGCGCGCCGGAGCCGCCTGTACGACCCTCCGCCGCTGAAACCGGCAGGGCATTCGGCCCTGCGTCCGCGGTCTGATAGATTACCGGACTCTCGTGTCCAGCCTCCCCGACAAGACCCCCGCCCAGAGCTTCTCGAACGAGAAGCGTTCGCTCGGAAAGGGCGTCTTCAAGAAGTGCGGAGGCTGCGGCTCGGTGCTGACGGCGGAGGCGCTCTCGGACTCCTGGCACGTGTGTTCCGGGTGCGGCTATCACCACCCGATGACGCCGGCGGACTGGCGCCGCCTGCTGCTCGACGGCGCCTCCCTCGAGCGCTGGGAAGACCACGTCGCGCCGGGCGATCCGCTGCGCTTCGACGATGGGAAGAGCTACCGCGACAGGCTCGAGCGCGCGAAGAAGCAGAGCGGGCAGACGGAGGCGATCGAGGTCGGGCGCGGGCAGATCGACGGCCGCCGCGTCGCCTACGGCTGCTACGTCTTCAGCTTCATGGGCGGGAGCATGGGGTCGGTGGTGGGCGAGCGGGTCACCCGCCTGTTCGAGCGCGCCACCCTCGAGCGGCTCCCCGTCGTCCTGCTGCACGCCTCCGGCGGCGCGCGCATGCAGGAGGGCATCCTGAGCCTGATGCAGATGGCGAAGTCGGTCGCCGCCCTGTCGCGCTTCCGCAGCGTGAAGAAGCCCTACATCAGCGTCTGCCTTCACCCGACCACGGGCGGCGTGGCCGCCAGCACCGCGCTGCTAGGCGACGTCAACATCGTCGAGCCCAACGCGCTGATCGGCTTCGCGGGACCGCGCGTCATCGAGAGCACGCTCCGGACGACGCTCCCTGAAGGGTTCCAGCGCTCGGAGTTCCTCCAGAGCCACGGCATGATCGACCGCATCGTCCCGCGAGCCGAGATGAAGTCCACACTCAGCACCCTGCTGGGGCACCTCTCCGGAGGTCGCGCGTGAGCGAGCCGCTCGAGACGACGCTGAAGCGGCTCTACGGCCTGATCCCGCGCGGCAAGGAGCTGGGGCTCGAGCGCATGGAAGCCGCTTGCGCGAAGCTCGGCAACCCGGAGCGCTCGTTCGCGGCGGTGCACGTCGCCGGTACGAACGGCAAGGGAACCGTCTCCGCGTTTCTGGCTTCCATCGGCCGGGCGCAAGGCAAGACGGTGGGCCTCTACACCTCGCCCCACCTGATCCGCTTCGCCGAGCGCATCCAGATCAACGGCGCGCCGCTCGAAGACGACGCGCTGGTGCGCCTGCTCAACCGGGTCATGGATGAAGCTCCCGACCTGACCTTCTTCGAGACCACGACGCTGGCGGCGTTCCTCGCCTTCCAGGAGGCCAAGGTCGAGCTCGCCGTGCTCGAGGTCGGCCTGGGCGGCCGGCTCGACGCCACCAACGTGATCCCGCCGCCGCGTGTCGCGGTGATCACCCGGGTCGCCTTCGACCACATGGACGAGCTCGGCGACAGCCTGAGCAAGATCGCGACGGAGAAGGCCGGCATCATCAAGAAAGGCTCTACCGTGGTGGTGGGCAAGCTCCACCCGGATGCCCGGGACGTGGTGGAGCGGCGCGTGGCGCAGGTCGGCGCCCACCTGGTGGCGCTCGGCAGCCCGGAGCCCATTCCCGGTGCCGCCCTCGCCTACCCTCGCTTCGCCATGTTCGGCTCCAACCTGGCGGTGGCGGTCACCGCCGCGCAGGAGCTGGGCGTGCCGCCGCGCACCATCGCCGACGGCATCGAGGCAGCGCAGTGGCCGGGCCGGAACGAGCTCCTGCACCGCAGCGGGCAGGAGCTGACCCTGCTCGACTGCGCCCACAACCCCGACGGCACCGTGGCCTTGTCCCACGTGCTCGATCCCAGCATCTTGGGTGAGATCGAGAGCCGCCGCGACGTGGCCCTGGTGTTCGGCGCGCTCAAGCGCAAGAGCTGGAAGGCCATGGTGCGCCGCCTGGATCAGGTCGCCGCGCACAA
This sequence comes from Polyangiaceae bacterium, assembly GCA_015075635.1. Taxonomy (NCBI): domain Bacteria; kingdom Pseudomonadati; phylum Myxococcota; order Polyangiales; family Polyangiaceae; species Polyangiaceae bacterium. The sequence goes on along the minus strand of JABTUA010000001.1, from coordinate 2,379,594 downwards.
GATCTTCGTGGCTCCGCCGCTCTCGGCCGACAAGGTCGTCGATCCCGCGGAGATGGCCGCGGCGTTCAGCGGCACGGTCGCCAAGGACGTCGCCGAGGCGCTCAGCACGGCCCGCGCCCGGGTCGGGCAGTCCGGGCTGGTGGTCGTCACGGGTTCCATCTACCTGGTGGGCGCCGCGCGGGCGCTGCTCTTGAACCTGCCCGCCGATCCGCCCGTCGACATGTGAGGGAGCCATGCCGTCGTTCGACGTCGTCTCCAAGGTAGCCTGGGCCGAAGTCACCAACGCGCTCGACCAAGCCTCGCGCGAGGTCGCCCAGCGCTTCGACTTCAAGGACACCGAGACCAGCCTCGAGAAGACCGAGGAGGGCATCGTGGTCCGGGCGAACAGCGAGGAGCGCGCCCAGGCTGCGGTGGGCGTGCTTCAAGAGAAGCTGATCCGCCGCAAGGTCAGCCTCAAGCACACCGAGGTCGGCGACCCCACGCCTGGGCCCAAGGGTTCGGCGCGCATCTTGGTCAAGATCAAGGAAGGCATCGAGCAGGAGAAGGCGAAGCTGATCCTCAAGCTGCTCAAGGACAAGAAGCTCAAGGTCCAGGCCTCGATTCAGGGCGACACGGTGCGGGTCACCGGCAAGAAGAAGGACGAGCTGCAGGAGGTCATCGCTCTGCTCCGCGGGGAGGACTTCGGCATCGAGCTGCAGTACGTGAACTTCAGGGACTGAGCATGAATCCCCGCAAGCTGTTTGGGACCGACGGCATCCGCGGAAAAGCCAACGTTCCGCCGATGACGCCGGAGCTGGTGGTGCGCCTCGGGCGGGCCATCGCCTTGGTCGCGCGGCGCGACGCCGGCCGCGCGCCGCGCATCGTGATCGGCAAGGACACGCGGCTCTCGGGCTACATGCTGGAGACGGCGCTGGAGGCCGGGATCTGCGCCATGGGCGGGCGCGTGCTCCTGACCGGGCCCATGCCCACGCCAGCCGTCGCGAACCTGACGCAGAGCATGCGCGCCGACGCCGGCGTCGTGATCAGCGCCAGTCACAACCCCTACGACGACAACGGCATCAAGATCTTCGGCCCCGACGGCTTCAAGCTGGCCGACGAGCGGGAGTCCGAGATCGAGCGTTTGCTCGACGACCCGGCGCTCGACAAGAAACCCTGCACCGGCGACCGCATCGGCCGGGCCGAGCGCATCGACGACGCCACCGGGCGCTACATCGTCTACGCCAAGAACGCCTTCCCCAAGGATCTCACGCTCAACGGGCTGAAGATCGTGGTGGACGCGGCCCACGGCGCAGCCTACCGCGTGGCTCCGCTGGTCTTCAGCGAGCTCGGAGCGGAGGTCTTCACCATCGGCGTCAGCCCGAACGGCAAGAACATCAACAAGGCCTGCGGCGCCCTCCATCCCGCCGCCATGGTGCGCGAGGTCGACAAACGCGGCGCTCACCTCGGCATCGCCCTCGACGGCGACGCCGACCGCGTGATCATCGCGGACGAGGCCGGGCAGATCGTGGACGGCGACGCGATCATGGCGCTGTGCGCCACGCGCCTCTTGAGCGCGGGAAAGCTCGCCCACGGCACCGTCGTCGCGACCGTGATGAGCAACATGGGCCTGGAGCGCGCCCTCGCGCCGGCAGGCGGACGGGTCGAGCGCACGGCCGTCGGGGATCGCTACGTGGTCGAGGCCATGCGCAAGGGCGGCTACACCTTCGGCGGTGAGCAGAGCGGCCACCTGGTCTTCCTGGACCATGCCACCACGGGCGATGGCGTGGTGGGTGCGCTCCAGGTTCTGGCGATCATGGTGGCGGAGCAGCGGCCGCTCTCGGAGCTCGCCCACGTGATGCAGCGGGTCCCGCAGCTCCTCGAGAACGTGGTCTTGCCCGCGCGCCGCCCGATCGAGGAGATGCCCACGCTGAGCCGCGAGATCCGCCGGGTCGAGGCCGAGCTCGGCCAGGAGGGCCGCGTGCTGGTGCGCTGGAGCGGCACCGAGGCGAAGCTTCGCCTCATGGTCGAGGGTCCCGATCAAGCCCGGCTCGAGGTCGTGGTCCGGACGATGGCGGAGGCGGCGCGCTCGGACATGGGCGTCGTCGAGTGAGCGCAGAGCCCGCGATCGTCCTGGCGAAGAGCCTGACCCGGGTCTTCGGCACCGGCGAGGCCGCGCGCCGCGCCGTCGACGACGTGTCGCTGTCGGTGCAAAAGGGCGAGGTGGTGCTCATCTTCGGCCCGAGCGGCTGCGGCAAGAGCACCCTGCTCGCTCTGCTCGGCGGCCTGGATCGTGCGTACTCCGGCTCGCTCGAGCTGTTCGGCCGGGACGTGTCGCGCCTCTCCGACACCGAGCTCTCGCAGCTCCGCGGCGAGCGCATCGGCTTCGTCTTCCAGGCCTTTCACCTGCTCGGCCACCTGTCGGTGCTGGAAAACGTGATGGCTCCGGCTCTGTTCTCGCGCGACGAGCGCTCGGTGGAGACGCGCGCTCGGGAGGTGCTCGAACGCGTCGGCCTCGGGGACCGAGCCGGCTCGCGACCGGCCGAGCTCTCCGGAGGTCAGCGCCAGCGCGTGGCCATCGCTCGCGCGCTCCTGCACCAGCCGACCCTGCTCCTGTGCGACGAGCCGACCGGGAACCTCGACCGCAAGACCGGCGAGCAGATCATCGACCTGTTCGCGGATCTCCACGCGGATCTGGGCACGACCATCCTGATCGTGACCCACGAGGACCGCCTGGCGCGCCTCGCCCATCGCACCCTCGACATGCTGGACGGCAAGCTGGTCACGCCCGCCAAGGAGAGCGCATGAGGGCGGGCGCGCTGGCGAAGATGGTCCGGAGCGAGCTCCGGCGCACGCGCGGTCCGCTGGTCACTGCGGGAGTCGGCATCGCGGTCGGCGTGGCTTCCCTGGTGTTCTTCCTCGCCCTGGGCCTGGGCGCCCGCAAGGTGCTCCTCGGCGACGTGTTCCCCATCGACCAGGTCGAGCTCGAGCCCAAGAAGACCAGCGCCGGCCTCTTGTCGCTGCTGGGCGGCACGCACGAGCCAGCCGGCATCGACGCCGCGAGCGTGGAGCGCCTGAAGGCCGCGCCCGGCGTGAAGGAGGTCTTCCCCAAGCTGCGCTTCCGCTTCCCCAGCATGGCGAAGGGGGGCAAGGAGGTCCTGGGCACCGAGATCGGCACCCACGAGATGGTCGGCGACGGTATCGACCCCGCGCTGGTGGCCGGCACCGGCCCCGGCGCCATCACCGGCTTCCGGGACCCGCTCGAGACCCCCGGCGCGGAGTGCACGACCGACGCCGACTGCACGGACCCCCAGTACTGCGAGCGCCCCAGCGCCGCGCCCCGCGGCCAGTGCTCGGACCCGGTGCCGGCGCTGGTCAGCCGCTACCTGGTCGAGCTCTTCGACCACGGCGTCGCGCCGGCGCATGGCCTGCCCCCCGTGGCCGAGACGCTGATCGGGCGCGCCCAGGGCGTCGCTTTCCAGATGACGCTGGGCAACTCGCTGCTCGGCGTCGCCCGCCACGGCGAGCAGCGCAAGGTCCGGATCAAGGTGGTGGGCATCTCCCCCAAGGCCATCGACCTCGGGGTCACCTTGCCCATCGAGGTGGTGCGGCGCTGGAATCGCGAATACGCCGGCGAGAGCGCCGCATCGCGCTATTCCAGCCTGGTGGTTCGCGTGGCCGGCGCAGGCGACACCGGGCACGTCATCGACGCCGGCGCCGAGCTCGGTCTCGTCCCTCACGACACGCGCGCGCGCGACGTGAGCGTGCTCATCTCCGGCGTGCTCGCACTCTTGGTGCTGGTGGCTTCGGTGATTTTGGCGGTCGCCGCCCTGAACATCGCCCACACCTTCCGCATGCTGGTGGCGGAGCGCCAGCACGAGATCGGCCTCTACCGGGCGCTGGGTGCCAGCGCCCGCGACATCCGCACCTGGTTCTCGTCCCTCGCCCTGGTGATCGGCACCGTGGCTGGCCTCGGCGGCGCGCTGATCGCTCGCGGCGGCGCGCTGATCGCCGACTGGCGTGCCGCCAAGGATCTGCCCGACTTCCCCTTCAAGCCCGAGTCGTTCTTCGTCTTCCCGTGGTGGCTGTGGCTGCTCGCCATCGGCTTCGCCTCGCTGTTCGCCCTGCTCGGTGCCATCGGCCCGGCGCGGCGCGCGTCGAACACCGACCCGGCCCAGGCCCTCGCCCGCGACAAGTGAAGATCTTCACCTCGAGACCCAGCCTCGGGTAAGGCAAGGCATGCCCCACGCCCTGTCCCTCCCCGTGCTCTGCGGACAGCTCCTGGTCGTGGGCTTCCAGGGCACCACCCTGCCTTCGGAGCTGGGCCGCGTGCTCGCTGACGGGACCCGCGCCGGGGTCATCGTGTTCAAGCGCAACCTGCCGAGCCTCGAGGTCGCGCACGCGCTCAACGCCGAGGTGGTCGCCGCGGCGCCCGTGGAGCTCCCGCCCTTCCTCGCGGTGGACCAGGAGGGCGGCCGGGTGGGCCGCCTGCCCCCGCCGTTCCTGAGGCTCCCGCCCATGCGCCGCCTCGGCGCCCTCGGCGACGCGGAGCTGGTCGCTCGCGTCGCTCGCGTGCTCGGCAGCGAGCTCGCCTTGCTCGGTTACAACCTGGACTTCGCGCCGGTGCTCGACGTCGACTCGAACCCGGACAACCCCGTGATCGGCGACCGCGCGTTCTCCGCCGACCCCGCCGAGGTCGGCCGCCTCGCGGGCGCTCTGCTGGAAGGGCTCCAGGCCTCGGGCGTGATGGCCTGCGGCAAGCACTTCCCCGGTCACGGTGACACCCACCTCGACAGCCACCTCGATCTGCCCTTCGTGCGCCACCCCGAGGCCCGCCTGCGCGAGCTGGAGCTCCCACCGTTCCGCGAAGCGATCCGGCGCGGCGTGGCGACGCTGATGACGGCGCACGTGGTCTACGACGCGCTCGACCCGGACCGACCGGCGACCTTGAGCGAGCGCATCTCACGAGGGCTGCTCCGGGACGAGCTCGGCTTCGAGGGCGTCTTGTTCAGCGACGACCTGGAGATGCGCGCGCTCGCCGACCGGAAAAGCGTCGAGGAGAGCGCGGTCGCCGCCATTCGCGCCGGTTGCGACGCCCTCCTCGTGTGCAGCGACCTCGCCCTCGCGGAGCGCGCGCACGCGGCGCTGGTGCGCGAGGCCGAGCGCGACTCGGCGTTCCGAGAGCGCTGCCGGCAAGCAGCGACGCGAGGCCTCACCGCGCGCCGGCGCTTCCCGCCTCGCCCCGCCGCCGATGCCTCGGCCGTCGGCGGCCCCGCCGCCCGCGCGCTCGAAGCCGAGCTCGCGTCCCGGCTTCCTTGAGGGAGCAGAGCACGAGAACTGCGCCACGGCGCCACGAGCGCCACGACGCCACGGAGAGAATTTCGTGATGTGCCTTGCCCCGACGGCGGTTGCTTCGTCCGCAGCGGGTCGCGGAGCGTCGGCCGAGCCGCGCGCGAAGCGCTCGCGCTCACTCGAGAGCCGGCCAGGCCGAGGTGGGTCGCTCGACCGTCAGCCGCCCGCCGGCACCGGATTGCCGCCGAACACGCAGCTCGTCCAGCAGTAGTAGTTGGTCGGCTTGACCGGCCAATTCGCCGGAATGTTGCAGGCCACGTTGGGCGACGCGCACTCCCACGGCTCCGCCGCCAGCGGGAGCGCCTTGCAAGTCCCGCCGAGGCACGCCTGGCCGGCCGCACACTTCACGTTGCAGGAGCCGCAGTTCGCCGAGTCGGTCTGCGCATCGGTGCACCAGTCTCCGCAATCCAGCTTGCCAGCGGCGCACAAGGTGGCTTTCTTCAAGCACACCCCGCTCGTGCAGGTCTCGTCGTAGTCGCACTGGTTTCCGCAGGCGCCGCAGTTCGCCCAATCGCTCGCCAGGTTGTGGCAGGCGTTGTCACCCGGGCACTTGATCTGCCCGTAGGCACAGGCGGGGACGAAGCACGTCCCCCCGCTGCAGCCCTGCCCGTCCGGGCACTTCGTGCAGCTCGCGCCGCAGAACTTCGGATCCTTGTCGACGGCGACGCAAGCCTGCCCGGAGCTCGCGGCGCACAGCGACAGTCCCGACTCGCAGGCGCACTTCGAGGTGGCGCAGATCTGGGCTTTTGCTCCGGTCGGCCCGGTGGTGCACGCCTGGCCGCACGCGCCGCAGTTCTTGGCGTCCTTGCTGGTGTCGATCTCGCAGCCGTTGGCGGCGTTGCTGTCGCAGTCGTCGAACGCCCCCGTGCACTTCAGGCCGCAGACTCCGGCCTTGCACTCCGGCGTCGCGTTCGCCGCCTGCGGACAGGCGCTGTTGCACGCACTGCAGTGCTTCGGGTCGGTGTCGGTGTTCACCTCACAGCCGTTGCCGGCCTTGGCGTCGCAGTTTTCGAACGGCGCCGTGCAGTCGACACCGCACACCCCCGCGGAGCACGTCGCCGCGCCGTTCGCCGGCTCGGGACAGGGATCGCAGCCGCCACAGTGCTCGACGTTGCTGGAGGTCTCCACGCAGACGCCGTCGCAGTCCTTCTCGTTCGAACCGCACTTTCCGCCACCGCTGCCGCCGCCGCCCGGGTTGGTGCCACCCGAGCCGCCGCTCGCGGAGCTGCCGCCGCTGCCGCCGCTGCCGCCGCTGCCCCCACCGCCCGAGGTCGCGCCCCCGCTCCCTCCGCCGTCCGGATTGCCGCTCCCTCCGCTCGCGGAGCTCGGCTCGAACTTTTCGCCGCCACAGGCCAGCGCCAGCGAGAATGCGGAGACCAGGACCCCAAGAAACGGCGCGACGCCCCTCATCCCTCCGAAGATAGCATGCGCTCGGGGCCCACAAAAAACCAAGAGCCCCGCGTCGCCGCGAGGCCCTTGATCATCCAGAGCTAACTGGAATCAGCCAGCGCCGGCCGAGCCGCTCGCCGAAGCGCTCGCGCTCACCGACACGTTCAGGCTGACCGATGCGTCCGCCTGCGCCTTGAGCGACGCCACGAGGCAGCCGCCGACCTTGAGCGCGGCCTGGCCGCCGCCCTTGACCGCCGCCTGCACGCCCTCGATCGACGCCTTCACGTTGGCGATGGCGCCTTCGATGCGGCCCTTCATGCCGAGGGTGACCTTGAGCAGCGCCGGGAGGTTCTTCTCCAGCGCGCCCTTGAGCTTGGCCGACGCTTCCGCGTCCGCCGCACCCGAGAAGTTCACGCTGACCTGCGCCGGCTTGCACTCGAGCTTCGCGCTGATCTCAGCGTCGCAGTTCGCCTTGCACTCCGCGCTCATCTTCGGCGGGACGACCTCACCGGAGCACTTCGGCTCCTTGATCTCCACCGAGCAGCCACCCGAGCAGGAGCCCTCGCACTTGGCCTGGCCCTTGACCTCGCAGGAGGCGGAGCACTTGCCCGAGCACTTGCCCTTGCACTCGCCCTTGGCTTGCGCGGAGCACTTGCCCTCGCACTTGCCCTTGCAGGCGCCCTTGTTCTTGTCGCCCGCGGTCGAGGCCTGGCCGTCGCACTTGCCTTCGCAGGTGCCGCCGCAGGTGCCGCTGAAGTCAGCTTCGCAGCTGCCCTCGCAGGAGCCGCCGCAGGTGCCTTCGCACTGGGCGCCGGCTTCGACGGTGCAGCCGCCCTTGCACTCGCCCTCGCACTTGCCGCTGATCTCGCCGCCCTCGCACTTGACCTCGGCCTTGCCACCCGAGACGCTCGCGTCGCAGGAGCCAGCGCACTCGGCCATGGCGTTCATCGAAGCGGAGCACTTCGGGGGCACGACCTTGACGTCGAGCTTGCCGCTGATCTTCGCCTTGGCCTTGACCGAACCGAGCACCTTCACCGCAGCCTGGCAGGCAGCCTCGGCCTTCTTGCCGGGACCCTCCTCCTTCGGCGCGATGTCGTCGTCGCTCGCGCCGAGGTCCTTGGCGAGCTGGCCGCAGGCGGCCGTGACGTCGCCCTCGACCTGAGCGGCGAGGTTCTTCAAGTTCGCGCCCGCTGCGAGCGCGCCCTTGATCTTGCCTTCCATCTCCGCCTGGAGGCCGAAGTTGGCCTTCATGATCGCGCTCGGATCGCTGATGTCCGCCGGGCAAGACCCGGGAACGCCCGGCAGACCCGGCATACCACCGCAGTTCATGAGCAGCGGAGCTGCAATCAGGGCCGCGGTGCCGAGCACCGGACCACCCATCATCCGCCAACGATTACCGACCATCTTCAATTCCTCCTCGGAAGCTCTGCATTCCAAAGCCGCGGGGGACGCTACACCTAGAACGCCGCGCATTGGAAGCGCGGTTTTTTGGGTTTCGCATCGCCCGCCGGGGTCTCACGCGAGCCTTGGCCGCACGCCGGCCAGAGCCCTGTCACCAGACGCTCGTCGGGGACATCCCGGCTCACGTCGCCGGGCGTATCGCCTCTTTTCCCCGGATTGTAAAGACTTTTGTTCAGTGCCGGCGGGCGGCCGACTACCTGGAGCGCTGCCCGCTGCCCCCCCGGCCTCGCGACCGGGCGGCAGGGAGCGTGGCCGGAACCGGCTCGCCGAACGGCAGCTCGACCTGGGCCGGATTGCGGCTGCCGGGAGCACGCGCACCGGTGCGCTCGAGCATCTCGCGTTCGAGCTCGAGGTCCGCCTCGATGACCTCGAGGTTGTCGAGCGCGAAGGCCAGCGCGTCGAAGACCTTGGCTGGATCGAGCTGCGGGTAGCGCTTCAGGATGGTCTCGACCCGCGCGCCGTTCTTGTAGAAGGCGTAGAGGCGGCGCACCGGGATCCGCGTGTCGGCGACGTGCGGGCTCCCGCCGAGGACCTTCGCGTCGACGCGCACGTGCGGATGCGGAACCAGGACGATCGGCAGGCTCATGGATGCCACCCCGAGGCGAGCCCATCCATACCGCGACGGGTGCCCTGGCGCGACTGGGATCCGATGTTCAGGCGAAGTGCGACCGGATGGCTTCGGCCACCTTCGCCGGCGTGAGCCCGAGCTCGTCGGCGATGCGCTCCGCCGGCGCCGACGCCCCGAAGCGGTCGATGCCGATCGCGAGCCCCGCCTCGCCGGTGACCGCGCGCCAGAGGCTGGTGCGCCCGGCCTCGATGCTGACGCGCGGGATCCCCGCCCCGAGCACCGCCGCCTGCTCGCTCGCCGGCGCCCGCATGAAGGCCTCCCAGCACGGTGCGCTCACCACGCGCACGCGGAAGGTCTCCCCGAGGAGCTTCTTCGCCTCCACGGCGACGCCGACCTCGCTCCCGGTCGCGATCAACACCAGGTTCGGGTCGGTCGCGTCGTCGAGGACGTACGCGCCCCGCAGGATCTGCCTGGCGTCGAAGCCGGCCGGGCGGCTCAGTGCTGCGGTCTTCTGCCGGGAGAGCACGATGGCGGTGGGGCCGTTCTTCCGCGACACGGCGTGGGCCCAGGCGGCCGAGCACTCCAGGCCGTCCGCCGGCCGTACCACGTCCAGGTTGGGGATCAGGCGCAGCGCCGCGACGTGCTCGATGGGCTGGTGGGTCGGTCCGTCCTCGCCGAGCAGCACGGAGTCGTGCGTGTAGATCCAGATCGCCGGCTGCTCCATCAACGCCGAGAGCCGGACGCTCGGCCGCATGTAGTCGCTGAACACCAGGAAGGTCGAGCCGAAGGGCAAGAAGAAGCCGGACAGCGCCAGCCCGTTCGCCACCGCGCCCATGCCGTGCTCGCGGATGCCGAAGCAGAGGTTGCGTCCGGCGAACTCGCCACGCTGCACCTCGCCGCTGCCTTTGATGGTGGTCTTGCAGCTCTCGGCGAGATCCGCCGAGCCGCCCACCAGCGCCGGCACCAGCTCCGCCACCTTCTGCTCGAGCTTGGCCGCGAGCGAGCGAGTCGCGTCAGCCTTGCCGTCCACCAGCTTCGTAAGCTCGTCGAGCAGGTTCCCCGGAACCGCGCGCGTCGTCAGCTTCTTCCAGAGCTCCGCGCGGGAGCCGGAGAGCCTGGCGACGCGCGCCTTCCAGTCCGCGAGGAGCTTCTCGTTCTGCGCCACGTGCGCCCGGAACGGCTCGGTGGCACCGGCCGGCACGTGGAACGGCTCCTGGGGCCAGTCGGCCTTCTGCTTGGCGCCGGCGATCTCGTCCTTGCCGAGCGGCGCGCCGTGAGCCGCCGAAGTGTCCTGCTTGGTCGGCGCGCCGATGGCGATGTGCGTGCGCGCGACGATCAGGCTCGGGCGCTTCGCCTCCGCGATGGCGGCGTCGAGGGCCGAGCGCACCGCGTCGGGGTCGTGCCCGTCGGTGTGCTGCACGAACCAGCCGTAGGCCTCGAAGCGCTTGCCGACGTCCTCGCTGAACGAAAGCGCCGTCGAGCCGTCGATGGTGATCTTGTTGTCGTCGTAGATCAGCACCAGGTTGTCGAGGCCCAAGTGCCCCGCGATGCTGGCGGCCTCGCTCGCCACGCCCTCCATCATGTCGCCGTCGCCGGCGATGGCGAACACGCGGTAGTCGATCAGCGCATCGCCCGGCTCGTTCACCCGCGCGCCCATCATCTTGCCGGCGAGCGCCAGGCCCACGGCGTTACCCACGCCTTGCCCGAGGGGGCCCGTGGTGGTCTCGACTCCCGGCGTGTGCCCGACCTCCGGGTGCCCTGGCGTCTTGCTGCCCCACTGACGGAAGGCCTTCAGCTGATCGAGCGAGAGGTCGTAGCCCGCCAGGTGCAGGAGCGAGTAGAGCAGCATCGAGGCGTGGCCCGCCGAGAGCACGAAGCGATCTCGGTTCGGCCAGTCGGGCTCCGTCGGCACGTAGCGCAGGGTGCGCGTGAAGAGCTCGACGCCGATCCCCGCCAGCGCCATCGGCGTCCCGGGGTGACCTGAATTCGCCTTCTCGACGGCGTCCACTGACAGGAAACGAACGGTCTTGACTGCGGTCTCGAAGGCGCTCGACATGGCCCGGTCCCGTAGACCAACGACGCAGGGCAGCCAAGGGTTCTCAGCGGCTCTCTTCGATGGCACGGTTGTGATCGGCGAACGAGCGGCTGAAGCGGTGCCTGCCGTTTCCGGCCGCCACGAAGAACAAGAACTCGGTCTTGGCCGGCGCCAGCACCGCGCGGAGTGACGCCTCGCCCGGGCTGGCGATGGGGCCCGGCGGCAGGCCCGGGTGTTTGTAGGTGTTGTAGCGGTTCTGCGCGTCCCGGAGCAGCGCCGGCGTCACCTTGCCGTCGAAGCCCGCGCAGCTCGGCGCTCGCTCGGGCTCGATCACGCAGCCGTAGGCCGCCGTCGGATCGGCTTGCAGCATCTTCTCCGGCCTGTGCTCCGGATCGTCGAGCCGGTTCAGGTACACGCTGGCGATGACGGGGCGCTCGTCCTCGACCACTGCCTCTCGCTCGACGATGGACGCGAGCGTCACGATCTCGTGCTCACCCCAACCCCGCCGCTGGCGGAGCTCCTCGCGCGCCCCGGGGTGCTTCTCGGCGAGCGCCTCGAAGCGCTTGCGGAAGGTCCGGACCAGCGTGCGGATCACCTCGGCCGGGGCCGAGTCGACCCCGAGCTCGTAGGTCGCAGGGAACAGCAGCCCCTCCACGCTCTCGCCGCTCACCCCCAGCTCACGCCGCAAGCCCGCGTCCATCACCGCCTTGCGGAACGCCGCCTCCGCGCAGATCTCCTGCTCCTCCAGGCGGCGAGCGAGCTGGGCGTGGTTCCAGCCCTCGGGCACGGTGACCTTCCGTTCTGGGCGCGAGCGGGCGCGGGTCAGACGCTGGGCCAACTGGCGGGCGCCCAGGCCGTCGTTGAGCACGTGGGCGCCGGGCTCGAGCTCGGCGGCGTCGGAGAACACCCGCAGGTACCAGGCGAACAGGCGCGGGCTCTGCACCAGCCCGGCGCGCGCGAGGCGCTCGCCCGCCGCGCTCGCGTTCAGATCTGCTGGCCAGTCGACCAGGAGGCGCCGCCCCTCGCCCGCACCCGGCAGGAGCGCCCAGCCGAACAGCGCGAGCAGGGGCAAGACCAGCACGGCGAGGCCGATGCCGATCCCGCTCGCCAGCGCGCGCGTCGATTTCGAGCGCGCTTTGGCCTTCTTGGGGGCCCGCCTCGGGGCTCGGGGGCGCGGCGCCCGCTTGCTCACGGCGCGTTCTGTCTCCCGTCGAGCCAGCTCTGCAACAGCAACGCTGCGGCCTCGCTGTCCACCAGCGCTCGGGCCTCTCTGGCCTTCACGCCCCGCTCGCGTAGCCGCGCGGCGGCCTCGCGGGTGCTCAGCCACTCGTCGATCATCTCCACGGCAACGCCCGTGGCGGCTCGAAGCTTCTCGGCGAACTGGCGGGCGCGCTTCGCCTCCGGTCCCTCCCGGCCGTCGAGCCGCCGCGGCAGCCCGACCAAGAAGCGCTCGATGCCCTCCTCTTGCGCGAGGCGACCGAGCTCGGCGATCAGCTTGCCCTTGTCCTTTCCGTTCAGGAATGGACGCGGGTGGGCCAGTAGCCCCAGGTCGTCGGCGACGGCCAGGCCGACCCGCACCGTCCCCAGATCGATGGCGGCCGCGCGCATCCGCCGGGCTTGTACCACGCCGAGGGCCATGTGCCCGATTTCGCTGAGAGTCCTTGACCGTCCCCCCCCTTCCGAGCATAAGCGCGGAGCCAAATCGTCCGGGTCGAACCATTCATGAGCTACCGCGCCGTCAAGGGGATGAACGACATCCTGCCGGACGAAGCCGCCCGCTGGCACGCGCTGGAGCGCGCCTTCCGGGAGACCGCCGAGCTCCATGGCTACGCCGAGATCCGCACGCCGGTGGTGGAAGGCACCGAGCTGTTCGTGCGCAGCATCGGCGCGACCACCGACGTGGTCGAGAAGGAGATGTACAGCTTCTCGCACCACGACGAGTCGCTGACGCTGCGACCGGAGGGCACCGCGGGGGCTGCGCGCGCCTACGTCGAGCACAAGATCCACGGCAAGGAGCCGGTCTCGCGCTGGTACTACCTGGGTCCGATGTTCCGTGCCGAGCGCCCGCAACGTGGCCGCTACCGCCAGTTCTACCAGGCCGGCTGCGAGATCTACGGGGATCCCGGCCCCGCCTGCGACGCCGAGATGATCGACATGCTGGTGGGCATGTTTCGACGCCTGGGCGTGCCGGACGTGGTCGCCAACATCGGCAGCATCGGTGGTGCCGGGACGCGGGAGCGCTACCGGGTGAGGCTCCAGGACTTCCTGCGCCCGAAGCTGGCTGAGCTGAGCGAGCACGCTGGAGCCCGCCTCGAGGTGAACCCGCTGCGCATCCTCGACTCCAAGGATCCGAGGGACCGGGCGGCCTGCCAGGGCGCGCCGAACATCCAGGACGTCTTCGACGACGCCGACCGCGCGCACTGGGACGGGCTCCGCGCCCACCTGGACGCCCTCGGCACTCCTTATGTGGTGGATCCGCTCTTGGTGCGCGGGCTGGACTACTACACGCGCACGCTCTTCGAGCTGAAGAGCAACGCTGGCGAGCTCGGCTCGCAGAACACGCTCTGCGGCGGGGGCCGGTACGACGACATGATCCGCGAGCTGGGAGGCCCGGCCGTGCCGGCGCTCGGCTTCGCGATGGGCCTCGAGCGCATCCTGCTGGCGGTCGGTGACATGGCTTTGCCGAAGCGCGCCCGCTGCTCCCTCGCGCCGCTCGGGACCCGCGCCGTGGGCAAGGCCCTCGAGCTCGCTCGGGCGCTGCGTGACGCCGGCGTGGTCGCGGACGTGGACGGCCGCGGCAACTCCCTGAAGAGCATGCTGCGCCGCGCCGACGGCCTGGGCTCGCGCTTCTGCATCGTGATCGGCGACGCCGAGCTCGAGCGCGGCGTCGTGCAGCTGAAGGATCTGGTGCAGCACTCCCAGGAGGAGCTGTTGCTCGACGACGTCGTCGGGCGCGTGGCCGAGGCCGCGGCCGGTGCCGCGACGGGTGGAGGCGCGTGAGCCGAGCCCGCGCACTCGTGCTGGCGATCGCAGTCGCGATCGCGCTCCTGGCGAACGCGCGCGCGGCGCTGGCTCAGGATCCGTTCGGCCCGGGCATCGCCCCGATGGGTGGAGGCCAGCAGCCCAAGCAGGCGCAGCCCAAGGCGCCGCCGGGGACTCCGGAGATGCATGCGGCCGGCGGCGGGGACTCGCTCTTGCCCCCGGGCAGCGAGCCGAGCCTGCCCAAGAACCCGCTCAAGATCAGCAAGAAGGTCAAGGGACGCATCGGCACCAGCACCCAGCTGGACGACGAGCCGCAAGGCCAATCGCGGGAGCCCCAGCGCGAGTTCTACGGTCTGTACTACTCCGAGAAGAACGGCGGCTACCGCTTCCGGGTCGCGTTCCCGGTCTGGGCCGAGCGCACGCAGCCGTCGCTGACGCAGCCCAAGGTGGTGGACCGCGCCTCGCTCTTCGGCGGCCTCTACTACAACCGCCGCAGCGCCGAGCGCGCCGACGACGTGCTCTTCCCGCTGGTCTGGAACATGCGCGACCTGAAGGCGGGCAGCCGCACCACCGTGGTGGGCCCCTGGGTCAACCGCGTGGCGCCCGGCGAGCGCGACAACTGGCTGGCCCCGCTCTACTTCACCGGCAAGCGCAAGCACGGCGGCTACACCTTCATCCCGCCGCTCTTCACGTACACGCGCACCAACGCCGACGGCCAGGGCGGCTTCAACCTGGTGGGCCCGATGTACTGCTCGTGGAAGGGCGGACAGAGCTGCGACACGCGCACGGCCTACGACCTCGACTTTGGCGTCGCGCCCTTCTACTTCTACGGGCAGAACGAGCAGAGCAAATACGAGGTCATCCCGCCGCTCCTCCACTACTACAAGTACGACGATCGCACCGAGACGTACGTGAACCTCTGGGGTCCGTACTACCGGGAGCGCACCCAGGCGCGCGAGATCTTCCACCTGATGCCCCTGTACTGGAGCATCTGGGGCCCGAACGAGCGCCACACCACGCTCCTGCCCTTCTTCCACTATGGGTACAAGGGCAACTCCAGCCTGTTCGTAAACCCGTTCTATTTGATCGCCAAGGGTGAGAACGACGAGAGCACCTTCGTGACCTGGGGCTACGCGCGCCACCGTGGGCGCACGAAGCTCGACATGATCACGCCGCTGTATTGGCACTACGAAGATCCGGACATCGGCCTCGACCAGAAGCTCTTCTTCCCGTTCCTCTACTCGCGGACCAGCCCCCGAGAGTCCAACCAGGTCTTCTTCCCGTTCTGGGGCCACTTCGAGCGCTATGGGGTGAGCGAGACCACCTGGATCACGCCCTTCTTCCAGCACACCACGGATCTGCGTGGCTGGGAGACCAACATCCACCCCATCCTGTACCTGGGGCGGAACGGCCACAGCTCCCACACCGTGGTGGCGCCCTTCTTCTGGGACTTCGTCGGGCGCGAGTCGCGCGCCACCGTCGGCTTCCCGATCTACTGGCGCTTCAGCGATCGCGACAGCGTCTCTCAGCTGGTCGGCAACGTGTACTACCACGAGAAGAAGCTCTCGAACGGCCTCGACTGGGAGATCCACGTGTTCCCGGCGTTCAGCTACGGCGAGACACCGGACGGCCACTGGTGGAACATTCTCTACGGGCTCGCCGGCTACACCCGCCGCGGAGACCTCGTAAAAATGCGGACGCTCTGGATCCCGATCAAGCTGAGCGGCGAAGACAAGGACTGAAGCTCGTCGAGCGCCGGCCCTGGCGGGCGTGTTAGGCTCCGCCGATTCTGGAGGTGTCCATGAAGCGTTTCGTTCTGTTCTTTGCATTGGGTCTTGCTTCGCTCACCGCATGCGGCGGGGATGACGACGGTGGGGGCTCCGGCGGCTCGAGCGGCTCCGGTGGCAGCGCGACCGGCGGCAGCGGCGGCTCGGCCACGGGCGGCTCGGCGGGCTCCGGCGGCTCGGCCACGGGCGGTGCAGCCGGCTCGGGTGGCTCGGCCACGGGCGGCGCAGCCGGCTTGGGTGGCTCGGCCACGGGCGGCGCAGCCGGCTCGGGTGGCTCGGCCAGCGGCGGCACGGGTGGCAGCAGTACCGGCGGCACCGGCGGCAGCTCGACCGGCGGCACCGGCGGCACCAGCGCCTGCAACAGCCTGGTCAACGACGGCGCGGACGTCCCGGAGACGGCGGAGACCGGCACGCCCCCGACGATGACCGGCGGCAGCATCGCGGACGGCACCTACGTGCTCACTGCCCGCAAGGACTGGCAGGGGAGCTGCAACTGCACCACCCGGCAGAAGCTCTCCATCACTGGCACCGCGGTGCAGGTGGTGACGCGCACCGACGCCGGCGCGGACCAGCGCTTCGGCGGCACCTTGAGCATCGCCGGCAAGGCCGCCACGTTGAACGTGACCTGCCCCGGTGCCCAGACGAAGGCGCTCGAGTACACGGCGACCGCGACGGAGCTTCAGCTCTTCGACCCGGCGGACCAGTCGCTGCAGGTCTACGCCAAGAAGTGAGCCACCGAGCCGTGACGCGGGCGGGCTGCTTCGGGCCTCCCGCGTCGCGCGCTCGTCAGAACCGGTAGCTGTACGCCGCGCTCGCGGGACCGAGGCTCAAGCTGTGCACCGGCCCGCGCGCCCGGCCGGCCTTCTTCGCCGGCTCCTTGGACGAGATCACGATCAGCGCCACGCCCGCCGCCGCGCTCAGGCCGCCGCCGATCATCAGCGGCACGCCCAGGCGGTTCGAGCCGAGGTCGTCCGTGGCGAACGACAGGTACGCGCCCACAGCCGCCGTCCCCACGCCGGCGCCGGCCATGAACATCGCGATGGGCAGCGGCGACTCCTTGGGCGCTTCGGCCTCCTCCGCGGGTTTGTCCGCCGGCGCTTCGAGCTTGGCCTCGGCCTTGGCGGCGGGCGCGGGGCCCTCCGCGCGAGCAGGCAGAGCGAACGCGACGGCGACGGTGGCGAGGGAAACGGCGGCAAAAGCGCGCATGGCGGGCGGAGACTAGGGCAGAACGGCGCGCTCGCCAACCTCGCAGACCAGCGCTAGCTTCCCGCGCGTGAAACGCTTCAAAGCAGCCGTCATCGGCGGCTCGGGTTACGGCGGCGGCGAGATGATCCGGCGCCTGCTCCTCCACCCGGAGGTGGAGCTCGCGCGGGTGTCCTCCCTCGACTTCATCGGCGAGCCGCTCGGAGCGGCGCATCCGAACCTCGATGGGCTCACGGATTTGCGCTTCGAGAGTCTAGCGCCGGAGGAGGCCGCGCGGGACATGGACGTGGTCCTGCTCGGCCTGCCGCACAAGGTCAGCGCGGAGGTGGTGCCCAAGCTGATGCCGACGGGCGTGCGCATCGTGGACATGAGCGGCGACTTCCGGCTCAAGAACGCCGACGCCTACGAGAAGCACTACGGCAAGAAGCACCCCTGCCCCGAGCTGTTCGAGAAATTCGTGTACGGGCTGCCGGAGCTGAACCGCGAAGCCATCAGGCAGAGCCGCTACGTCGCCTCGCCGGGCTGCTTCGCCACCACTATCGAGCTCGGCCTCCTGCCGCTGGCCAAGGCCGGCTGGCTCCGGGGCTCCGTCGAGACCGTGGCCATCACCGGCTCGAGCGGCAGCGGCATCGTGCCGAGCGCCGGCACGCACCACCCGGTTCGCGCCGGCAACCTCCGCACCTACAAGCCGCTCTCGCACCAACACGTGCCCGAGATCGAGGAGACCCTGGCGCTGGCGGGCGCCGAGCAGTTTGCGCTGCGCTTCGTGCCGGTGTCGGCGCCGCTCTCCCGCGGCATCTTCGCCACCAGCTTCGCGCGCGTGGACGCATCGGTGCCCAAGGAAGAGCTCGATGCCGCCGCCAGGCGCACTTATGCAAGCGAGCCGTTCGTGCGCGTGCCTCGGGGCCGTCTGCCGGAGGTCGTCGCGGTGGCGGGCTCGAACTACGTCGAGGTCGCCATCGTGCCCGGCCCCGTCGAGGGCAGCACACGGCTGGTCACCTGCTTCAGCGTCACCGACAACCTGATCAAGGGCGGCGCCGGACAGGCCATCCAGAACATGAACCTGATCCTGGGGCTCGACGAGAAGCTGTCGCTCGAGGATCCCGGCGGCTACCCATGAGCGCGCGCGTCGTCGTCAAGCTGGGCGGCGAGGTCATTCGCGACGCGGCTCTCGGCGCGGTCGCCGCCGAGCTCGCCGCGCTCGCGAAGCAGCGAAGCGTCGTCGTCGTGCACGGCGGGGGGCCACAGACCACGGCGCTGCAGAAGGCCCTGGGCCAGACGCCGAACATCGTCGGCGGCCGGCGCGTCACCGACGCCGCTACCCTCGACGCCATCAAGATGGCCGTCGCCGGCCAGGCGAACGTGGATCTTTGCGCCGCGCTCACGGCCGCAGGAGCCAAGCCCGTCGGCCTCCACGGCGCGTCGAGCGCCGTGATCCGAGCCAAGCACCGTCCTCCGCGGATCTACAGCGGCGCCGGCCCGGATCCCGTCGATCTCGGTCACGTGGGCGACGTGGAGGGCTTCGACCAGGGCCTGCTCGAGCTCCTGTCGGGCGCGGGCTACCTGCCGGTGCTGGCCTGCATCGGCGCCGACTCGAGCGGCAACGTCTACAACATCAACGCCGACATCGTGGCGACTCGGGTCGCAGCAGCGCTCGGGGCCAGCGATCTGATGGCGCTGATGGACGTCCCCGGTGTGCTCGCCAATCGCGACGACCCGAGCACGCGCTTCGCGAAGCTCTGCGTCGCGGAGGCCAAACAGCTCATCGCCGACGGCGTCGTGGCCGGCGGCATGATCCCCAAGCTCGAGGAGTCCTTCGTGGCGCTCGAAGCCGGCGTGCCCCGCGTTCACTTACTGAACCGCGGGCTCGCGGAGGCGGCAGCGAGCCCGGGCAGCGTGGGCACGCTGCTAACGAACGACAGTCTTGCCATGATCAGATCACGATCGTCCTGAGTGACGAGGACCCACGAGAATCTCCGGCGAGGCCGGCGGATGCCTCCTCGTGCAGGCGTGAGTCGTGACTTCCTGGCCGGTCCCGCTTCACGGGTGACCTGGAAGGAGCCCGTCCGCAGTGGGGGCTCGCTCGGCACCGAAGGGCCCTGAGACTACCTCGCGATCTCGAGCCCGCCGACCTTGACCTTCTTCGAGTCCACCTTGATGCCGGCGCCGGTGCCGCCGCCGACGGTGGTGGACTTCCCGGTGGTGCTGACCCCGGTGCCGGTCCCGGTCTTGACCCCGGTCGAGTCGACCTTGGTCCCGGCAGCCGTCCCGACGCCGTCCTTGCTCACGGTGGTGCCGCCCGTCTTGACGCCGTCCTTCGACACCTCCGGACCGTTCTTGGTGTCGCCCTCCGCGGTGGGCTCGGCAGCCTTGGCTGGGGCGGCGGCGGTATCCGCCGGCGCCGGCGGGGCGCCGGCCTTGTCGTTCTCGGCCTTGGGGGCCTCGGCGGTCGAGGTCGTGGATTTATCGACGCTCGGCTCCTCGGACTTCGAGCACGCGCCCAGGCCGAGCGCGCTCACCAACACCAGGTAGGCTCCTGTTGCTCTCATCGTTCCGTCCCTCTCGGGGCTCCGCTATTTCGCGTCAGAACAGCAGCGGAAACCGGTTTCCGTGCCGTGGTAGTAGCGGTCGTGGGCGGTCTGCGCCGCGCGGCAGAAGTTCCGGCTGGGCTGCCAGTAGGCGCCCTTCATGGCGGGGCGCACCGGGGTCGAGTTGTCGATGCTGACGAACTCCTCCAGGTTTCCAGCCAGGTGCTTGATGCCGAAGGGGCTCTCGCAGCGCGGGTACTCGTCGGCGGTCACGCGCATGTCGCGGAGCTTGCCCTCGGGCGTCACCACGTCGAAATGGTCGGCGTTGCAGGCGGAGGCGTCACGCTTGAAGCCGTAGGGGTACGGGCGCATCTCCTCGCCCTCGCAGGCGAAGTTGTACTCGCTCTCCAAACACATGCGCTTGCCGAGGCTCCGGCAGGTGCGGTCGCCGTCGGTCCAGCTCTGGTCGTTGGCGGGAAGGCTCTCCCCCGGCTTGACGTATTCCGAGCGGTCCATACAGAACCGCATCTTCTTCCGGGGCTTCAGGCACTTGGCCGGCTGGGCGTACTCCGCGCAACGGAAGTACTCGTAGCGCCCGGGCGGATCCATGTACTTGACGCAGCGCTGCTCCACCTCGGGGCAGTACTCGCCCTCCACCAGGACCATGCCCTCCGCGCAGGCCTTGGGCTCCTCCGGCCGCGCCAGCGCAACCAGATCCACCGTGGACGGAAGCAGGGCTGCCAGAGTCGGCGACTGAGCCAGCTTCGGCGTGGGCCCGTCTTCGTCGAGCGCCTGCGGCTGAACCGCGTCGCGTCGATTACAGGCGACGAGAAGCAGCAGGGCTGCGCTCATCACGGCGGCGTTGGGCAGGCGTCGCACGCGGCCTAGGAATCCCAGCGGAACGCCGGTGCGTCAAGCGCTTATTTTGCTCCAGCCCGAATGGGAAATCCTACGGACTACGAGGGGATCCGTGTGATTTCAGACGCTTTGGCTCCGATATCTCCAGTAGATTGTATGCTCGGCCGGCCGCTCAGCCGTGGGCTCCGGCAGACGATCCGGGGGTGTCCGCGCAGCAGCGCACCCCGACCTGGATGTCCTTGTAGTGGTCGTCGTGCTTGGTGGTGGCGGGTCGGCAGCGGTTGCGGGCGGGCATCCACCAGCCGCCCTTGAGTCCGTTCCGGTAGGGGTAGGCGTGGCGCTGGCTCTCGCGCAGCACGGGCTCGTCCATGTTGCCGACCATGTCCTGCACTCCGAAGGGGCTCGCGCACTCCGGGTTGGCCCCGTTCGGCATGCGGTGGTCGGCCAGCACCTGGAAGCGCTTGTTGTTCGGATCGTAGAGTTCCTCCTTCGGCCTGTCCTGGTTGCACTTGGCTTCGCGCTTCCAGCCGTAGGGGTACGGGCGCATCTCCTCGCCCTCGCAAGCGAAGTTCCACTCGTCCTCGGTGCACACGCGTTTGCCGAGGTTTTTGCAGGTATCCTGGGCGATGACGAAGCTGGCGTGGTTCATCGGCAGCTGCTCGCCCGGCTTCGTGTACTCGTGGCGGTCGATGCAGAAGCTCATCTTCACGCGCTCGCCGACGCAGGTGGCCTTGGGCTCGTACTCACCGCAGCGCGCATACGGCAGCGCGGGATCGTCCAGCCACTTGGTGCAGCTATGGCGTACCTCGGTGCAGTACTCGCCTTCCACGGCGACCATCTCGGGGGGACAGGCCCCCCCGTTGGTGGGCACGGCCCCCGGCGGCGTGCCGGGCACCGGGCTGACGCCCCTGTCAGGGGTGGGAACTGCGTTCACGGGCAGTGCGTCACCCGTGACGCTGTTACGGCCGTAGATACGCTCGGAGCGACCGGTCTCGAAGGCTCCCTGGTTGGGGTCAGCGGTGCCCATCGGCCCCACCAGGGCTTGGAACGAGGGCTCCTCAGCCAGCCCGGGGACGCTCGAATTCGCAGTGCTTCCGTTCCCTTTCGAGAGCAGCCCCGCAGCCACCAGAAGGAAGCCCATCAAAACGCGCCGAGTCATGCGACCTCCACCTACATCGTCGCAGCCCCCGAAGATCCGAACCAAGTTCCCGGACATGCTCGCCCGGAGTGCATCCGGCGTGCCGAGCGTTTCAGCGCCCGCCGTCGCCCAAGAACGGCACGAAGCGGACGTCGAGCAGGCGCTCGCGGTCGAAAGCGTTCGGGCCTTTTCCGGCTGCGCGACGTGTCCAGCGCTCGAGCGCCTGCGCTTCGGCGTGGGGCCCGACGGGGATCACCAGGCGGCCGCCCACGGCGAGCTGATCGAGCAACGGTTGCGGCACCTTCTCCGGCGCAGCGGTGACCACGACCACGTCGAAGGGCTCCGCCTCCGGCCAGCCCACGTAGCCGTCGCCGGTTCGGAGTCGAACCCGGTCGTCGTCGTAGCCCAAGGCGCGCAGGGTCTTCTTCGCCTGGTCCGCCAGCTCGGGGAGGTACTCGATGGACCAGGTGCGACGGCAGAGCTCCGCCAGCACCGCCGCCTGGTAGCCGCTGCCGGTGCCGATCTCGAGGCAATTGTCCGTCGGCTTGGGTGCCACGGCCTGGGTCATGAACGCCACGATGAACGGCTGGCTGATGGTCTGCCCACTGCCGATGGGCAGGGGTCGATCCGCGTAGGCCATCCCCTCCACCGCCGCCGGGACGAAGGCGTGGCGTGGGACTCGGCGCATCGCGCCCAACACGCGCTCGTCCGTCACGCCTTCGCCGGCGATGGAGCGCACGAGCGCCTCCCGCTCGGCGACGCGCTCGGAGAACGCAGGATGGGTCGGTCGCGGCGGCGGCGCGGGGACCACCGATGTCGCCGGGGCCTCGGCCAGTGTTGGCGCCGCGCTGGGCGTCGGCTCACGGCGCGCGCAAGCCCAGACCAGGGCCACCAGGACGGGAGCGAGCTTCATCGGCGAGCCAGGGCGGCTGCAGGCTTCATGCCGCTACCCGCTCGGCGAGCTTCTCCCGCAGCCGCTCGGCCAGCTCGGCGTCGCCGGCCTGGGAGGTTTCGTCGGCCATGCGCCCGAGGTCTTCGTCCGGCACGTGCTCGACGATCTCCAGCGTGAGCTCCGCCGCTGCGCGAACGTTGCCGGTCTTGAGCAGCAAACGCACCAATGTCGCGGCCACCTCGACGCGCCGGTCTCCCTGAGCTCGGAGCGCGGACAGCAGGCGCGCGGCGTGCTCGGTGTCGCCGTCGGCCTCCGCCACTGCGGCCTCGGCATAAGGGTCCAGGGCGCCCTGGGTGGAGCGGATCAGATCCCGCGCGGCGGCGGTGTCCCCACTGGCCAAGGCGGCCCAGACCAGGGTCTCGAGGGCGAGCTTGCGCTCGGCGGGATCGCGGCTGGTCCCGAGGGCTGCGTTCGCGAGGGACGCGGCGCGGGGCCCGTTCCCCGCCTCGAGCGCGCGCTGGGCTTCTGCGAGCAGCTCCCTGGCGGTCTCGGCGGGTACGCGGACCGCCGGCGTCTCCTGCATGGCCGCGAAGAAGTTCGAGACGCCGCCCATCGCGAACAGCAGAGCGCCGAGCAGCGAGCCCAGCCGGAACAGCACGATGGCGGTGACGATGCCGAAGATCAGCGAGACCGTCGCGGACAGCTTGCGCCGCTCGGGCCCGAGCGCCGTGGCCAGCACCTGACCGCCGTCGAAGGGCAGCACGGGCAGCAGGTTGATCACGCTCCAGAACACGTTGGCGAAGGCGAGCAGCGCCAGCCCCTCGACCCAGGGGGCCTCTTTTGGCGCAGCACCGAGCAGCTTCGAGAGCACCAAGAGCGCGCCGTAGGCGACGAAGCCCAGGGCGAAGCCCGCGCCGGGCCCCGCCAGCGTGACCAGGATGCGACGCTTCTTGCTCAGCTCATGGGTAGCCGCCCAAGAGGTCAGTCCCCCGAGCATGTGCAAGACGATGCTCGGCGATTGACCGTAGGCCCGCGCCGCGAAGGCGTGCCCCAGCTCGTGCACCATGATCGAGACGAAGATGATCCCGAGCCAGAGCGCGGCATCCGTCCAGGGGCGCCCCGGCCGGAGCCCGATGATGATGGCGAGGATCCAGAAGCCAAGCTGGATCTCGACCGGGAAACCGAAGAGACGAAAGCGCAGGGCGCCCATTGACTGAGCGTGATAGCTCAGCTTGGCGGGGCGGGCGAGGGGCGGTCACTCGTGGACGTACACGGTCGTCCCCTGCCCCATGTCCGGCCCCACGTTGATGCCGTGCCATCCCTCGGGAACCGGGGGGTCTGTCCAGCGAAAGACCAAGCGCGCGTCCACCGGGGCCAGGTTCACGCAGCCGTGGCTCCGGGGGATACCGAACACGTCGTGCCAGTAGGCCCCGTGCAAGGCGTAGCCAGCAGCGAAGTACTGGATCCAGGGGACGTCGCGGAGCTCGAAGTTCTGCGAGCCCCGCCGCACCGTGATGCCGTACTCGGGATCGCGCCCCTTCTTGATGTTGAGCAGGCGCCGCTGGTCGTCCTCGCTGAGCTTCTTGCCGTCCGCCTCCGCCTTCTGGAGCCGCGCGACGGTCGCCGCGGTGTCACCGCTGGCAGCCACGGCGCGATGGATGCTCCCACCCGCCAGCGTCGAGTTCTCCTGGGAGTCCATCGCCGCCGCGATGTGCTTGCTCTGGAGCCGGAACTGCCCCTGCACCGTGGAGAGGGTGGTCTTGGGATCCCCAATGCGGTCGCGCCCGGTCGAGACCAGGGTCGCGTACCAGGCGCGCTTGCCCTCGTAGAGCACGAGCGTCTGCTGCATCAGCGACACGTCGATCCACTTCTCGCCCTTCTCCGCCGCCTCCGGCCAGGCAGCCGGCGGCACCACCACCGCGATGTCTTCGGCGCGGAGCCAGCGCGTCTTGTCCTTGGCGGTCTGGTAGAAGCGCTTGCCGGCCTTGACCCGCACGTTACCGCTCAGCGGCACGATGGCGCGTTTCGGGACCTCCTCGGCGGGCTTCGCGAGGTCCTTGTCCTTGATCAGCTTCCAAGTCGTGACCTCGCTCTTGATCACCCAACAGAACGGCATCTCCACGCCCTTGCCCAGCTCGATGCCGTGGAACGGCGAGCCGGTGTCGGGCTTGACCTTGGTGGTTGGGATCAGGCGGAGGTCCACGGTGAGGCCGAAGTGGCGCTTGAAGCCGGCGTCGTCGCTGTCGAAGGCCCCCACGAAGGAGAGCCCGGTCTTGCGCCGCACTCGGTCGGCGAACACCGCGTACTCCGGGACGTTGAAGCCGGAGACGTTGGGGATGGCGCGCTTGCCCCCCTCGAGCCAGAACGGGATGGGGTCGCTGGCGGTCTTGGCGCCGAACAGCTCGTTGATGCTCAGCTCGGTGCTGGGCCGGAAGCCCGCCGGCGCCTTCAGCCCCGGCGCGGCGATGCCCCGGCGGTCCAGGGGCACGTCGTTGGCGCCCAGGATCACTCCCTGCACCTCGGACTTGTTCGCCTCGTACCAGTCCAGGTGCTCCTTCAGCTGGAACTCGCTCTTCTCCTGCTCGGCGCGGGTCGGGATCCGCAAGTACTGCGGCGCCGTCGCGCGCACGAAGCCGTAGCGATAGGGCAGCGGCTTGTCGAGCTCCGCGCGCACGCTCGCCGCGCGCAGGATCGGCTCGTCCATGTCGATGCTGGCCTCGTCCGTGCAGACGTGGCCCATCGGGTAGACGCGGTACCACTTGCCCTTGCAGCCCTTGCCGGCGACCGGGTCGGCGTCGCGCTTCACGACGCCACCGAGGCGGATGTAGCCGAGCTTGCGCGAGTCGATGTCCGGCAGCTTGTAGACGGTGGTGGCGATCACCGTGGCGCCGAGCTTGGGCGCGTCGTCCGGCGCCTTCGTGTCGAGCTCGCCGTGCTCCACTACCAGCGTCGAGACCGGATTCGGCTCTGCGCTGGTGGAGGCGCTCGGCGCCGGGCCCGCCCGCGCGCTGGGCTTGCAGGCGGCCGCCAGGCCGAGCAGAGCCCCGAAGACGATTGCGGACCGAACGCTCACGAGATCGGCGTTCTTAGCGAGTTTTCGGGGCGGGTCAACCCGTCGGATCGCCCTCGGACGGCCCTTCGCTCACGGGCTCTCCGCCCTTGCCCTTGCCGTCGATCTCGACGTGCTTCGCGCCCTCGGGGAGCTCCGGCAACTCTTCCAGGTTCGCGCCGGGGCCGACCCAGAACACCTCCGGCACCGGCCGGTACTCGCTGTAGTAGTTGCGAAGCTGGCGCACCTCGCCGCCCGGCAGCGTCAGCTTCACGCTGCTGACCACGTCGTAGCCCTTGATGCCCCGCTGGCGCTTGATGGTCTTGCCCTCCTTGACGAAGGGCTTGGTCCAGACCCGGCGGTAGAAGTCGTGGGTGCGCACCACGGCGTAGGTGTGCTCGATCTTGCCCGGGGGATCGCGCCCGAGCAGCTCGACCCGGAGCTTGGTCTTGGTGGGCAAGAAGGCGTGGACGATCAGCGGCGTGTCGTAGGGGTTCCTGAACTTGAGATCGACCTCGCCCCAGACCACTGTCGCATCGAGGCCGAGCGGCGCATACCCGCTCGGGCGGCTGTGGCTGCGCCGCGCCTGGACATCCAGGGCGCCGTAGACCGCCGCGGCGTGCACGGTCGAGGCCACCTGGCAGGTGCCGCCGCCGAGTCCCGGCTCGAGCTCGTCGTCGCGGATCACTGGGGCCATCACGAAGCCACGCTCGTGCGTCCGCGGCCCGACGATCTGGTTGAAGCTCACGCTCTGACCGGGCGCGATCACGAAGCCGTTCAGGTAGCTGGCGGCCTTCGCGATGTTCACCGCGCGCCCTTGGCCCGTGCCACCGAAGTTCGTCTCGAACGCCGAGAGCACCTTGCTCACGTCCACGTTGGCCAGCGAGGCGCTGGTGACCTTGGCCGGGATCGGCTTGGTCGCCAGGGCGAACACCGCCAGGTCGTCGCGCTCGCCCTGGGCGAGCATCTCCAGCGTGCCGTCCACGTCGAGCTCGCGGCCGGCGTTCTCGTCGATGCGCTGATGCAGAGCGAGATCCAGTCGGGCGTCCACCGGCTCCTTCGCGACGTGGGGCGCGACGCGCGAGAACGCCATCTTGGCTCGCTCGGGATCCAAGCTCCAGACCAGCGGCAGGTCGATCTCACCGCGGCGAGACCTGAGCGCGCGGTACAGGCGCTCGCTCGGCTTGCCGCCCTCCGCGTGCTCCCGCACGGCCTTCATGGTCGCCGCCACGTCGAGCTCGATGCCGAGCTCCCCGAACGAGACCGGCAGAGAGCCGCCCTGGTCGGGCAGCGCGAAGTAAGCCTCACGGTCGAGCAGCCGCACGCGGCGGATCTCCAGCCAGTCGCCGAGCGCCACAGCCTCGGGCTGGAGCTCGCCGCCGATGGTGGCCCCGGGCATCGCCCGGCCTGAGGACTGCCAGTCGAAGTACTTCCACGTGACGGTGCCCGTGAGCGCAGCAGCGCTCAGGGCAAGGAACGCAGCGATGGCCAGGTCGCGACGCACGACGAAATGGTAGCGGGCTCCCGTGGCTCTCGGCAAAGTGACCGGGAGCCCGAAGAGACCTTCGACAGCGATTACGCTCGGATGCCGGGGTCGTGTTCCCGGGGGCGGCGCGCTATACCACCCGGGCCATGAAGCTGACGGTCAACGGAGAGGTCCGCGAGGTCCCCGACGGCCTCACGGTGCGGGGGCTGGTCGAGCACCTGGGCCTGACCGAGGGCCCGGTGGCGGTCGAGAAGAACCGCGAGGTCGTGCCGCGCGCCGAGCACGCGAGCGCGGCTCTCGCCGACGGCGACGTGATCGAGATCGTGCACTTCGTGGGCGGCGGCTGACCCCGGGTGGCTCGCGGGTGCACGGAGATTTGCGCCGCGGCGCCACGAACGCCACGACGCCACGGAAGAAAAGAAGAAGCAGATTTTTGTTTTTTTCCTGACCCGGGAGCTGCGCGGCTCGCTGGGCGAACGCGCCTCGGGCCGAGAAACAGAAGAGAAATTTCTGACGTGGCGTCCGTGGCGTCCGTGGCGTCCGTGGCGTATTTCTTCCGCTTTCCCGCAGGCAGCACGGCGCGGCGCGGGCAGCTTCGTGGATAGCCTGGGCCGTCCGTAGTACCCTGCCGGTCGATGGCCCCCGTGAGCTCGCCGGGCCAACCCCTGCAAGTCATCGGACGCTATGCGCTCTTCGACGCGTTGGCGGCGGGCGGCATGGCCACCGTGCACCTGGGGCGGCTGCTCGGCCCGGTGGGGTTCGCGCGCACCGTCGCCATCAAGCGCCTGCACGAGCAGTTCGCCGCCGATCCGGAGTTCGTCACCTCCTTCCTGGACGAGGCCCGGCTGGCGGCCCGCATCCGCCACCCCAACGTGGTCCCGACCCTGGATGTGGTGGCCGACCAGGGGCAGCTCTTCCTGGTCATGGAGTACGTGCAGGGCGAGAGCGTCTCGCGCCTGCTGAAGCTGCTCAAGAAGCGGGACGCGGTGATGCCGCTGCGCATCGCCGTGGCGACCGTGGCCGGCGCGCTCCAGGGCCTGCACGCGGCCCACGAGGCCCGCTCCGAGAAGGGCGAGGCGCTCTGCATAGTGCACCGCGACGTCTCGCCGCAGAACATCCTGCTCGGCGCCGACGGCGTGCCGCGGGTCCTGGACTTCGGCGTGGCCAAGGCGGTGGGGCGCCTGCACACCACCCACAGCGGGGGCCTGAAGGGCAAGCTCGCGTACATGTCGCCGGAGCAGGTGCGGGGCCTGCCCGTCGATCGGCGCTCGGACGTGTTCGCCGCGTCGATCGTGCTCTGGGAGATGCTGACGCACAGCCGGCTCTTCGGCGCCGACAACGAGGCGGCGATGCTCGACTGGGTCCTGACCAAGCCCATCCCGCCGCCGAGCACGCTCGCGCCGGACGTCCTGCCTGATCTAGACGCCGTCGTCCTGAAGGGCCTGGAGCGCGATCCGGAGCGGCGCTGGCAGACGGCGCGGGAAATGGCCCTCGCCCTCGAGGACTGCATCCCTCTGCCCTCCGCGGCTCAGATCAGCGCCTGGGTCGAGGGCGTCGCCAGCGTGACCTTGCACGAGCGCGCGGAGCGGGTCGCCGAGGTCGAGAGCGCGACCAGCGACGCCGGCGACCACAAGAGCGCCGTGCTCGCCGAGCTCCGCGCCAGCGAGCCTGCGACCCGCGCCGACACGCCGGCGTTCGCTTCCTCCCCCTTCGCCTCGGTGCCTCCCGGCGAGGTCCAGACCGGCTCGCGTTCGGCGGCCATCTCCCTCGTCACCAGCACGCCACCTGGGCCCACGCACAGCCGCCTCCTGGTGCCTCTGCTCGCCGCGGTCCTCGGGCTCCTGGTGGTGACGCTCGGCACCGTGCTCTGGATGCTGGGGCGGGCGGAGCCGAGCCCCGCCGCCGCACCGCCCGAGGCGTCGGTCGCCCGGACCGGCGAGCCCGCGGCGCCCGCGAAGCCGACCGCACCCCCGAGCGCCGCGCCCGAAGCTCCGAGCGCGGAGCCCGCTTCCACCCCCGCGGCGCCGAGCGCTTCCCCAGCCCCGCCGCGCGCGACGCAGCGCCCCAAACCGCCCAAGCCGGGCGTCGACTGCAGCGTGCCCTTCGTCCGCGACGACCTGGGTCGGAAGATCTGGAAGAAGGAGTGCCTGGAGTGAGCTCCTCCTCGCCCCGCCGGCTCGCGCTCGCCGGCCTCGCGGTCGCGCTGGCGCTCGGCGCGCGCGACGCCTCCGCGCAGGCCTGGAAGAAGAAGCGCGACGAGTGCATCGCCGCCTCCGAGGACGGGCAGCTCGCCAAGGTGAAAGGGCAGCTCCGCGCGGCACGCGAGAAGCTGCTCGCGTGCGCGGACAAGACCTGCCCCGGCGCCGTCCGCAAGGACTGCGAGGCCGGGCTGACCGAGCTCGAGCGCCTGATCCCCACCGTGGTCTTCGGCGCGAAAGACGGACAAGGCAAGGATCTGGTGGACGTGAAGGTCTCGTTCGACGGCGCGCCCTTGCTGGAACGCCTCGACGGAAAGGCGGTCGAGGTGGACCCCGGTGAGCACACCGTGCTGTTCGAGGCCGAAGGGCTGCCGCCTCACGAGGAGAAGCTCCTGTTCCGGGAGGGCGAAAAGGCCCGCATCGTGGTCGCGACGTTGGCGAAGAAGGAAGCGCCGAAACCCAAGCCCAAGCCCAAGCCCAGAGCGGCGGCCGGCCCGAGCACCGCGACCTGGATCGTCGGGGGCATCGGCGCGGCAGCGCTGGCCGGCGCCGGCGTCGTCGGCTTCGTCGCCCTGCAAGAGCGCTCTTCCCTCTACGACAGCTGCGGTAAAGCGGGCACCTGCTCCCAGGACGAGGTCGACTCCGTCTACCGCCTATACAACGTGTCGTACGTCGCGGCGGGCATCGGCGGAGCGCTCCTCGCCACCAGCGCCGTCATGTACTTCACGACCTCGAAGCCAGCGACGGAGGAGCGCTCATCGGTCACCCTCTCTCCGTGGCCAGGCGGCGCGACGCTCTGGGGGCGGTTCTGAAGATGAAGCGCGCGCTCTGGGCTCTGCCGGCGCTCTTGCTCGCCGGCTGTCCGTCCCTCGACGGCTTCACGGGCAAGCAGGCGGCCGACGGCGGCCCGAGCGGGTCGGGGTATTTGTCGCTCGGCGAAGCGGTGAAGCTCTGCTCCCAGCTCCAGATCTGCCCCAAGCTCGGTGACTCGATCGTCTTCTCG
The DNA here is from genome assembly GCA_015075635.1 of Polyangiaceae bacterium. Taxonomy (NCBI): domain Bacteria; kingdom Pseudomonadati; phylum Myxococcota; order Polyangiales; family Polyangiaceae; species Polyangiaceae bacterium. The sequence continues at coordinate 2,349,689 of JABTUA010000001.1, read as the reverse complement.
CTGCTGATCCCGCTCCAGGACGTCGCGTTCCCCATCTGCGTCGATCGGCTCACGGGGCCGCTGCCGCCGGGCCGCCCTGGGGTGGCGCAGCAGGCCCAGAGCCTGAGCTGCGCCGCGAAGGCGACCAGCTGCGCGACCGCCGCGGGCTGCTTCCCCTACGAGTCCGTCCAGCCGAGCGACCCGCGCTGCCAGGGGTTCGACGGCGGCACCACCGACGGCGGCACCGCGACCGGCGCCTGCTCGCCGGACGGTAAATCCGTCTACAACTGCCAGTACAACCAGATCGTGCACTGCGATCACCCCTACTTCTACCCGGGCTCGACCTGCCTCGTCGATCCGACCGGCGTGCCGCGCTGCGCGGTCGCCCAGAGCTGCACCGCGACCCAGACCACCTGCTCGGGCAGCGTCGTGCAGTACTGCGGCGCGGTCAGCAACTTCGTTTACGGCGAGGACTGCTCGTTCTGGGGCGCGACCTGCGGCAACGACCAGAGCGCCAACGTCCAGGACTGCATCCTGAACGGCCTCACGCCATTTTGCTCGACCGACGACGTGCAGTGCATCTCGAACCGGCTGCGCACCTGCTCGGGCGGGTTCTTCTCCGAGTACGACTGTCTAGCACTGGGCGGGACCTGCGAGAGCGCTCCCGCTCCGCACTGCGTGTTGGCTGGACCAAAGTGCAAGCATGGCGATCCGAACCTCGACAAGTGCAGCGGCAACCAGCTCCCCGTGTGCCTGGCGGGCCAGCCCAAGACGCTGGACTGCACGAGCTTCGGCCTGACCTGCAAGGCTGGCCCCTACGGCGACTACTGCGGCTGAGGAATTTGCGCCACGACGCAGCGACGCAGCGACGCCACGACAGAAATTTCAGTTCTTCTCTCGGACCCGAGGCACGTTCGCCCTCCGCGAGCGCCCGAGCGGCAGAGCCTTCGGGTCAGAAGAGAAGACGAAGATCTTCTGCTTCTTCTTCTCCTTCGTGGCGTCGTGGCGTCGTGGCGTCGTGGCGCAACTCTTCCGGCGCTACGGCTGCTGCAAGCGGCGGTGCTCGCGGGCGAGCCCGAGGTAGCTCACCGCGCCGTTGATCCCGAGCAGCGCCTCGTCGGCGTTCACCTCGCGGATCACCTTCGCCGGCGCCCCGCGCACCAGGCTCCGGGCCGGGATCTTCATGCGCGGCGGCACCACGCTGCCGGCCGCGATCAGGCAGTCGTCCCCGATCTCGACGTTGTCCAGGATCACGCTGCCCATCCCCACCAGCACTCGGTCGCCGATGCGCGCGCCGTGGATCACCACGTTGTGGCCCACCGTGACGTCCTGCCCGATCTCGGTGTGGCTGATGCCCGTGGTCATGTGGATCATGGTCAGATCCTGCACGTTGGTGCGGGCGCCGATCACGATGCGCCCGCAGTCGCCGCGCAGCACCGCGCCGTACCAGACGTTCACCTCGTCGCCGAGCTCGACCTCGCCGATGACGACGCAGTTGTCGGCCAGAAAGCAGCTCTCCGCGATGCGCGGCGTGAGGTCTTTGTATGCGCGAACCAGGGCCATCAGGTCACCACCGGGAGCAGGCGTTTTTCGGGTTTGGGCCCGAGGGGGCGGAGCGGGGCGGCCCGCGCGGCGTCGAGGAGCTCGCCCGCGAGGGAGTTCTTGAAGGCGCGCACGATGCGCAGGCCCAGGAGCTGCCCGCTGGGATTGTCCTGGCAGCCGAAGTGGACGATCTCGTTGGCCTCGGTGCGACCGGTGTAGCCGGTCTTGCCCGGGCCCACCGCGAGCACCTCTCGAGTCGAGCCGACCAGCGACTCCAGGTGTCGGCGCCGGATGGACTCCGACAGCTCGAACAGCTCCGCCAGGCGCGCGCTCTTCTCCTCTTCCGAGACGTCGTCGTCGAGCTTCTCGGCGGGCGTGAACGGCCGCTCCGAGTACTTGAAGCCGAACAGGCCCACGAAGCCCATCTCGCGCACCAGCTCGAGGGTGCCCTCGAAGTCCTCGCGGCTCTCGCCGGGAAAACCCACGATCACGTCCGTCGAGAGCGTCACGCCGGGCACCGCCGCCCGGAGCGCGGCGACCCGCTCGCGGTACTCGCCCAGCGAATAGCGGCGGATCATGCGCCGGAGCACGCGATCGCTGCCGCTCTGCACCGGCAGGTGGACGTGCCGGACCAGGCAGGAAAGCTCCTGATGCGCCCGGATCAGGCTCATCGTCAGGTGCCGCGGGTGGGGGCTCGCGTAGCGCAGGCGCCGGAGCCCGGGCACCTGCCGCGCGATCTCGCGCACCAGCGAAGCGAACTCGCTCTCGTCTTCACGCGCCGTGGTCGGGTGGGTGTGCGTCCAGGGAAGCTCGCCCGAGCCGGGCGCGGGCCCGAGGGCGCGCGCGGGATCGCGGTAGCTGTTCACGGTCTGTCCGAGCAGCATCACCTCGCGCACGCCAGCGTCCACGAGGCGAGCGACCTCGTCCACGATCTCGTGGCTCGGGCGGTAGCGCTCCGGGCCCCGGGTGTGCGGCACGATGCAGAACGAGCAGCGTTCGTTGCAGCCCTTCATCACCGTCACGTGAGCCGCGGCCCCCACCTGCCCCTTCTCGGCGTCGGCGCGGAGGAAGTGCGGCTCGTCGAGATCGTGCACGGTGCGCACGCGCGGCGGCGCGCCGGCCTCGAGCTCGGCGAGCAGCCCCGGCAGCTCCGGGATGTTGTCCGGGCCGAACACCAGATCGAGCTCCGGAACGCGAGCGAGCAGCTTCTCCCCCTCCTGCTGCGCCACGCAGCCGGCCACGCCCACCACCAGCCCCGGGCGCTCGCGCTTCCACTGGACCAGCCGGCCCACCTCGCTCCTGAGCTTGTGCTCGGCCTTCTCGCGCACGCTGCACGTGTTCACCAGGACCACGTCGGCCTGCTCCGCGCTCGCTGCCTCGACGAGCCCCGCCTTCTTCAGCACCTCGGCCATGCGCACCGAGTCGTGCTCGTTCATCTGGCAGCCGAAGGTGACGAGGGCGAAGCTCCGCACGGGCGGCGGAAGCTAGCATTTCTCCGGCCGGCCGCTCGATGCCCTCGAAATGACAGGAACAATTCCACCTTGTGGGCTTATGTAAGAGCATGTAGGCTACTGTCGTATGAGGCACCTGGGACTCGGGTTCGCGGCACTTCTCCTGACCTTCGCGTCTCTGCAGCTCCCCGGCTGCGCCACCGAGACCGCGAGCGACGCTGGCGACGCCTGCGGCGCGCCGGAGTCGCGCGCGAGCTGCGTGCCGCCCTACCCCGCGGGCAAGGCCGACGCGCCCGATCCGTGCGCGGTCAACGGCTGGTACGACGACGCGAACGACTTCTGCGACGATCCCTACGGCTACTGTAAAGACCCCGATCCCGATTGCGGACCGGATCCCGAGGCCTGCGGCGACACCCCCGAGTCCGAGGGCTTGATCTGGAAGGGCAGCGCGAAGCAAGGCTGCCTGGGCCCCGGCGCCGGCGCCGGCGACGACGTCGAGCTGATCCTGACCGAGCCCTACTGCGACACCTGCACGGACCAGGACAAGGCCGTGCTCAAGGCCCGCTCACCCATGGTCGCGAAGACCGTCGCGCTGATCGACGGCGCGACCAAGTCGGTGGACGTCTCGCAGTTCACCTTCAGCGTGTCCGAGATCGCCGACGCGCTCCTGCGCGCGCACGGCCGCGGCGTGAAGGTCCGCCTGGCCATCGACTCGGCTCAGAACGTGCCCGACTCGAAGGCCACCGCTCTGGCCGGCCAAGGCATCGACGTGCGCTTCGTCGCCGGCAAGCCGAGCGGCCCGGAGGGCGCCGGGATCCTGCACGCCAAGTTCTTGCTCGTGGACGGCAAGACGCTGCTGAACGGCAGCAACAACTACTCGTCCACCGGCACCACCATCAACGAAGAGAACGCCATCCTGCTGCGCGGCAGCGCGGACCACCCGCTGATCCAGGGTTTTTCCTGCCACTTTTCCGCGATCTGGGACAGCGACCACGCCGCCGCCGGCGCCTGCTCGAACCCGGCCGTCGCGTTCACGCCCTCCACCGCGCCGGTGAAGCTCTTGAAGGAGCGCATCAAGGGCGCGAAGAAGAGCGTGGACGTGATCATGCACCACCTGACCTTCACCGATCTGGTGAAGGAGCTCCGCAACGCCGCCCAGCGCGGCGTGCGCGTGCGGGTGCTGCTCAACGCCCCGGAGCGCGCCGCCCACACCGGGACGGTCTGGAACGAGCTCGCCGCCGCCGGCGGTCGCGTGCGCTACAAGCGCGTCAACGAGGCGGCCTACCAGCTCTTGCACCACAAGCTGGTGATCATCGACGGCCGCCAGATGGTGGACGGCTCCGGCAACTGGTCGGGCAGCGCGTTCTTCAACAACTTCGAGAACTACGTGGTGGTCGATCACCCCCGGGTGATGGAGCGCATGCGCGAGCTCTACCACCGGCTCTGGACCTGGTCCTTGACCGCGGAGTCCCTCGACTCGGGCCGGAACGCCGCAGAGCAGCACGTCGAGCAGAGCCACGCCTACTTCGGCAACCTGCACGCGCACTTCCACGCGGAGCAGAACGGCGTCTTGCTCGATGACGGCAAGGCGGAGAAGAAGGACTCGAGCGGCCAGGTCGTCCCGGTCAGCGTGCCGAGCGACGTGGGCGCGGCGGCGCGCGACGCGTTCGAGTACTCCCGCGACGCGGGCCAGCTCGACTTCCAGGCGCTCTCGCCCCATTGCCACGACGACGGCGCCGGCAACGACGGCTCCAACATGAGCGAGGCGGGCTTCGCCGCGCTCCGGGAGGCCGCCCTGGCCACCACCACGCCGAGCTTCGTCGCCCTGGCCGGCATGGAGTGGAGCACCAACAGCCTGGGCAACCACGTGGGCGTGGTCGGCTCCGCCGCCATCGCCAAGACCGAGCGCGGCCGCTTCGATCAGTTCTACGGGAAGTACCTGCCCGAGCGCGAGGCCGCCGGCGACCGCCCGCTGGTGATGCTGAACCACCCCAAGACCTTCAAGACCAGCGAGGACAGCCTGGAGGGCAACTGGGACATGCTCTTCGGCGTCCCCCTCACCGACATCCCGAAGGCCAGCGAGCGCGGCAACAAGTTCAACGACTACGGCATCGACGACTTCGCCCCGCTGAAGGACGTGCGCCCGTCGTGGATCGCGGGCACGGCGCTCCCCGACCCGGCCATCGTGGACAAGACCCTGGCCGCGGTCTGGGCGAGCGCCGCCCCCTACGTGCGCAGCATGGAGGTGACCCTGGGCCGCGGCACCGATCTGGGCGGCGAGGTGCCCGAGAACCCCAGCTTGGTGGAAGACCTCTCGAACCCCGGCAGCATCATTCGCCGCACGCGCCTCGGCGACTTCGACTTCTTCCTGACCCGCGGCTTCCGCATCGCGCCGACGGCGTCGCACGACAACCACTACGCGAACTGGGGGCTCGGCCACACCAGCCGCACCGTGGTCCTGGCCGAGAGCTTGAGCGCCGACACGCTCTTCGACGCCATCGAGCAGCGCGAGGTCTACGCGAGCGAGGATCAGAACCTGAACGTGCGCTTCTTCGTGGCCGATCGCGTGCCCATGGGCGGGCGCACCCAGACGCCGGCCGCGAACCTCGGCGCGCGGGTCTTCGTCGCCGATCCGGACTACTCGGGCCCGTTCAACCTGCGCCTCTTCCACGGCACCCTGGGCGGCAAGGTCGAGCTCGCGAGCGAGCAGAACGGCGTGTCCGGGGGCTGGCAGAGCTTCGACTTGAGCCTCGCCCAGCCCGGCGAGCACTTCTTCTACGTCGAGGTGCTCGAGGTCCAGGCGAATCGCGCGGCCTGGACCGCGCCGATCTGGATCGAGCGGATTTGAAGGGTTGTTCGCGGTGGTGCCGCCGGCTGACAGGCGCGCACTTGCCGACCGCTGTTTCCGCCCGGTCGCCCGGCTCGCGTCAGTACAGAGGTGCAAATCCCAAGAATGCGCCTTGTCCCGCGATCGGGTCGAACGGTGGACCAAAAGGGTTGGGCTGCTTCGCGGGCTCGAAGAACTGCCCCGACACGAACAGGGACCTCGCAACACCCGGTCGAACCGCCGAGTAGTACCACTTGCTGCCGTAGTCTGCGGGACGTTGATCCGAACCCAAGTAGTCACCGTCTGCACCGATGTTGGAGGCGAACATCCCGACGCAGGGTTCCAGGGCGGGTCCCGGGTCGAGATCCCCTACAGCGGCGCACCAGCCGGCCGTCGTCACCGAGTCACTCGCGGCCCACAACGTCCCTGCATCGATCGGCTGAGCCCAAAGGAAGCCGGCGTTGGCATCGAATCCGGAGAGGAACAGCTCCGAGTTGTAGACCGCGACGGAGTGCTCGCCGGGCCCCGGATCGAGATCGACCGGCGCGCTCTCACCGTTTGCGATGGCGAAGCTCTCCAGCAGGTAGATCGTCCCGTTGTCGTCGACCGCGACCTCGCCGGCGGAGCCAAAGTGGTCTCCGCCCCACTCCCGCGACCAGAGCTGCTTCCCGTTCGCGTCGAGTCGCTCGAGCCAGACGTGATTGGCACCGAAGCTGCCGGGAGCGCTCGGATCCGCGACCGTGCCGGAGACGACCAAGCCGCCGTCGGGTGCGAGTGCCGACGCTCCGCCGTAATCATCTCCCGGTCCTCCAAAGGTCGATGCCCACCGAAAGTCACCGTTCGGCGAGAACGCGACGAGTGCGACGTCCTCGCCTCCTTGGGTATCGACCATCCATTCCGACGGGCCTGGATCGAGGTCGGTGGGAACGTGGTAGGTGAACGAGGCCACGACGCCGCCGTCGGGAGTCACCGTGAGGTATCCGCTGAACAAGACCGCTGCCCAATCCCAAGTGTGGGTCCACTGCTCCTGTCCAGCTGCGTCCACCCGCTGGAGATAGACGTCTCCGTTGCCAAGTGTGGTTCCCACCATTCCCAACAGGTACGCCCCACCTTCGGGTTCGGCGACGATGCTCGCAGGACTGAACGAGGCACGAGCTCCCAGCCAGGTTCCGTCCACCGAGAACCATGACACGTACCCGGTCGGTTCGGAGGCGTCGGCTCCAACCATCTGGAACGCGCCTGGGCCTGGATCGAAATCCGTCGTACCCGTGAAGTGACCGCCCACCCACACGCGCTCGGCGCTGACCGCAAGCGCGGTAGCCGTCGTCTCCGCTTCGCCTCCCCAGCTTCGCACCCAACCCTCGGGAGGGATGACTGGCTCGGGCGACTCCTGGCGTGCAACCTGCCCACACGCCGTCGTGGCCAACCCACACACGAGGCTCGCCGCGGCGTACCGTCGCCCACCCCGCCTTTTCCAGCCACCGCCAGCCGGCGTCGGCAGACCCCGTGCGAAGAACCAGCCACCGCCCACGCCAACCAGGATACTACGCGGACAGGTCGGGTGACAGCGCCAGACCCCCTGATGCAGCAGGAAGGCGCGAAGTCAAAATCGTTGCGTCGTTGCGTCGTTGCGTAAATGCCGCCCGGGGCTTTCAGTCGGCTACGGCCGCTTCTGCTTCTCGCTCATCCCCTGCAAGACCAGCCTCGGGCTCGGGCCGTCGAAGCCTTCGCGGGTGAAGAGCAGCCCCCTCCCCTGCTCCATCTGCGCCACGACGGAGCCGGGCCCGTCGATCAGATCTTCGTGGGCGGAGGGGACGCTCTCCCTCTGCATGATCTTGCCGTCGCTGCGGCGGACCACGAACAGGAAGTCGGCCTCCGCCGTGAAGCCGTAACCGGCCACGATGTACTTCTCGTAGACCAGGATGCGGTTGTTGCTGGTGAGCGGCGGCGTGCGCCAGAGCACCTTGCGCGCAAACGGCTCGAACGCGACCAGCGACGAGCACTTGCCGCCGGCCTCTCGCGAGTAGCTCTGGCACGCCTCGTTGAAGTAGACCACGTCGGCGAAGTAGCGCGCGTCTTGCACTTCGAGGTGGGTCTTCTTCGAAAGGTAGGGCGCGAGCGGGACGCGGAAGAGCAGCTTGCCCGCGCAGTCGAAGGCGGCGATCTCGCTGTCGCAGTTCGCCGAGCCGCTGAGCTTGCAGCTCCCGGCGTCGTAGGGATCGCGGTAGAGCGCGAAGTAGCCGTTCGGCGTCGGGTCGAGCAGGAACAGCTCGAGCGTGCCGTTCGCGAGCGGCACGAAGCTCGGCACCGGGGGCCCGACCCAGGTGCGCTGCGCGCGGGCCGAGAGCGCACCGTCGACGTGGCTGCGCAGGCGCCCCGCGAGCTCGAAGCGTTTCTTTCCGGGGACGGCCGGCACGACCAGGCCACCGGCACTCCGCGTGGTGGCCGGCCCGCTCGGGAAGCCACAGGCCGGAGTCGCCGTGCCGGCCGCTGGTGCGACCGCCACGGCGGCCGGCGCGACCTCCGGCGGGGTGGTCGGCTCGACGATGGTGAGCGGCGGGGGTGCCGGCTCGGCCGGCATCATTTGCCGAGGCTCTGGCGGCAGGGGCGGCGGTGAGGTGTCCCGCGGCGCGGGCCGGGCACAGGCAAAAAGGGCCCCGAACGCGAGGCAGACCGGCGCGGCTTTCATGGCCCCTCGAGCATGCCACCACGGTTTCCTGTCGTCATTGACCGGGTGCGGGCCCTTACCTATGTTGCGCGCCGATTTCTGCGCGAGCCGCGCTCGCGCCCGAGGGAACCTTTAGCGCAGGGAAGTGCCATGGCCGAGCAATTCAAGAACCTGGTCGATCTGTGTGAGAAGAGCTGCAAGAAGTACAAGGACCGCGAGCTGTTCGGCACCAAGACCGAAGGGTCCTGGAAGTGGATGACCTACGGCGAGTTCGAGAAGCTCGTCGACGACTTCCGAGGTGGGCTCGCCTCCCTGGGCGTGGGCGCCGGAGACAAGGTCGGCATCGTCGCCAACAACCGCATCGAGTGGGCCGTCGCCGCCTACGCGACCTACGGCCTGGGTGCGGCCTTCGTGCCCATGTACGAGGCGCAGAAGGCCGACGAGTGGCGCTTCATCCTGGACGACTGCGGCGCGAAGATCGCCATCGGCGCAACGCCCGACATCTACAAGAAGCTCAAAGGCGTGAAGGAGCAGGTCTCGACGCTCCAGCACGTGATCGGCTTCGAGGAGCCGGAGAGCGACGACCACTCCTACGCGGCGCTCCTGAAGAAGGGCGCCGACAAGCCCGTGCCGGCCAAGCACCCGGCGGAGGCTGACACCGCGGGCTTCATCTACACCTCGGGCACCACCGGCAACCCCAAGGGCGTGATCCTCAGCCACAGCAACATCTGCAGCAACATCAACGCCATTCACGCCATCTTCCCCTTCGACCCCAACGATCGCTCGCTCTCGTTCCTGCCCTGGGCGCACTCCTTCGGTCAGACCTGCGAGCTGCACGCCATGCTCAGCATGGGCTGCTCCATGGGCATCAACGACGCCGTCGAGAACCTGGTGGCGAACCTGGCGGAGGTGCAGCCGACCATCCTGTTCGCCGTGCCCCGCATCTTCAACCGCATCTACGACGGCGTGAACAAGCAGATGACGGAGAAGCCCGGCTTCATCCAGAGCCTGTTCCGCAACGCCGTGGCGAACCGCACCAAGAAGCACCGCGGGGAGGACGTGGGCGTCTGGGCGGGCATGGGCATCTCGCTGGCCGACAGCATCATCTTCTCGAAGATCCGCCAGAAGTTCGGCGGCCGGCTCAAGTACGCGGTGAGCGGCAGCGCCGCGCTCTCCAAGGAGGTCGCCGAGTTCATCGACGCCCTGGGCATCGAGGTCTACGAGGGCTACGGCCTGACCGAGACCAGCCCCATCGCCACCGCGAACTTCCCTGGCCACCGCAAGATCGGCAGCGTGGGCAAGCCCATCCCCGGCGTCACCATCAGCATCGACAAGGCCGTGACCGGCGACCCGAAGCACGGTGAGATCCTGATCAAGGGCCCCAACATCATGCAGGGCTACCACAACCGCGATGACGAGAACAAAGCCGTCCTGATGGAGGACCGGACGTTCCGCAGCGGCGACATGGGCTTCGTGGACGAGGACGGCTACCTCTACATCACCGGCCGCATCAAGGAGCAGTACAAGCTCGAGAACGGCAAGTACGTGGTCCCCTCGCCGCTCGAGGAGGAGCTCAAGCTCTCGCCCTTCATCGCCAACGTGATGATCCACGGCGCGAACAAGCCGTACAACGTGGCGTTGGTGGTGCCGGACAAGGCCGCCCTCGACAAGTGGGCCGCGGACAACGGCAAGACCCTGGGCGACGTCGAGAAGAGCGACGAGGTCAAGCAGATCATCGAGGAGGAGCTGAAGAAGTACGCCAAGAGCTTCAAGGGCTTCGAGCGCCCGGAGAAGTTCGTGCTGACCAGCGAGGACTTCACCACCGACAACGGCATGCTGACGCCCACGCTCAAGCTGAAGCGGCGGAACGTGCTTCAGAAGTACGAGCCGGCGCTGGATGCTTTGTACAATTGATGTGGCGCTCCGCTGACGATGGGGGAGCCTCGCGGCACTTCCACTCGGTCGAAACGACCGGCGCCGGCCCCGGCCGGAATTCGCACACTCCTCTCTCTTGCCGATCGCGATCTGATCTTGCCAAGACCCACGACGTGGTTCCGGAGCGGGCCTCCGGCCCGCGTGAGTCTGGTGAGGTCCTTGGGATCTGCGCCACTCCCCGAGTGATGAACCCCCTGCAAACGTTGCCTCTTCTCGGGTTGAGCCTCCTTCTGGCCTGCGCGGGGGCGCCCCCGCCGGCGGTCGCGCCCGAGCCCGAGGCAAGGGCGACGCCGAAGTGCGAGCCGGTGGACGTCGCCCGAGGCGAGGCGGCGTTCGAGCGCGCGAAACCGTTCCTCGAGCACCTGCGCTACGAAGAGCACCCCAAGCGCGAGCTCTTCGAGCAAGGCGTGAAGGACCTGGAAGAGGCGGCCGAGCACGGCAGCCTGGAGGGGCAGCACCGCTTCGGCAGCGTGGTCTTCGGCTTCGCGTTCACCGATCACGCGCCGGAGCCTGCGGACGAGAAGGACTACGTCCGCGCCTTCACCTTCCTGCGCGTCGCCGCTCTGCGCGGGCACGGGCGGGTGCTCGGGTCCTTTCCCGGGCTCGACGCGAAGAACGTCGCTGGGCTGCGGCTGGAGGAGCCCCTCGACACCATCCCCAGGGCCTGGCTCGCGAAGGCCTTCGAGCAGGCCGACACTTGGATGGCCTGCGCGCCGGCGGCGGCGAAGAGCCGCTACGTCGCGCCGCCTCCCGAGCCGGAGAAGCCCACGCTCGCGCCGAGCGACAGCGGCTGGACCAAAACCCGGGATCCCGAGGGGCCGATGCTCCGGGTCACCGACGAGCAGGACCTCGGCTCCGCGCTCGAACCGCCGATCACCACGCGTTGGCTGGCGGCGTTGCCGGCGCTCTACGCCTGTTACGCGGAGTGGCTCGGGCGCGAGGCCTCCGCCACGGCGACGCTGACGATCTCGATCAAGCTCCCGAAAGGAGGCGTCGAGGTGAAGGGCGCCCCGGACAACGCGCTCTCGAACTGCACGCGGGAGGCCTTCGCCGCGGTGAAGCTGCCGACCGACGCCGAGCGCGGCGCGCGCCTCGAGATCGGTCTCTACCCGCGGGCGCTGTCGGCACCTGCGCTGCCCGAGCCGCACGATGACGCCAAGCTCGAGCGCTGGGAGGCCGACGGCAGCTGCTGGATGATCGTCACGCACCCCTGCGCGCCCAACAAGATGTGTTTGGCCCCGACCCGCGAGCGGGTGCGCTGCAGGCAGCCTGCCCCGTGACGGTGTAGACTCGCTGCATGCGGACCACCTGGCGCGTGCTCACCGCGCTCTCGACGCTGCTCGCGAGCTGCGGGGGAAAGACGGAGGGCCCGAGTGCCGGCAGCGGCGGCGCGGGTGGCAACGCTGGCACGAGCGGCACGGGAGGCGCCGGCGGCGCCGTCGGCGGTAGCGCTGGTGGCTCGCTGGGCGGCGCAGGCGGCAGCGTCTCGGGCTGCGTGCTCGAGTCGTCTGGCGATCTGCCCGCGCTGATGGCGGGCCCCGGCACGCTCACCGGCCCCGGGATCGTCGCGACGGACACCGGGTTCGTGATCGGCTACCGCGACCAGGACGGGAGCTCGCTCCGCGCCCTCGTGCTCTCGCTCTCCGACGCGGGCGTGGCCGGCAATCCCTCCGACTTCCAGCTGGGCGGCTGCACCAGCGAAGTCCCGACTGACGGCGTGAGCCTCGCCTATCGGAGCGGCCTCGGGATGCTGGCAGCCAGCACGCCCAACTGCGGCAAGGGCGCCGGCGCGGTATTCATCCCATTCGACGACAAGGGCGTCGTCGAGCAGGCCTCGGCGCCGAAGAACGGCGCGTTCGAGCAGCTCGACACCTCGCTCCGCGCCGTCGCGCCCGGCAAGCTCACCGGAGAGTGGGAGCTCGTCTACCTGGTCACCACGGACGGCCTGCCCGCGGTGGTCGAGCGCATCGTCCTCCAAGGTGCGGTGTTCAAGACCACGGTGCCCATCGCCCACCCGTTCGGGGACGGGCCCCGCCCCTGGGCGTCCGTCGCGACTGGCAGCGAGGTCATCGCGCTGCTCTCACCCAACCCGGCGGCCGGGAGCTCGGAGCTTCTGCTCGGCCCGCTCGGTGCGAGCGTGCTCAGCGTCGCCGCGGCGCCCGCGCTGCCCGCCGCCAACGCCGGCGATCTGGTGGCTTGGGACGCGCGCGTCGCCGCCGGAGTGCGCACCCCGAGCGGGCTCCACGTCGGCGTCTACGAGCTCGCCACGGGCGGCATCAACACCGTCGCCACGGGCGAGCTGCCGAGCCCCGGCGCGCTCTCCTCGGTGCTGGCGGTGGACGGCGATCGACTCTACGCCGCCCACGGCAGCCCCATGTTCATCCAGCTCGACAGCCTCGGCGGCGCGATGGGCACTCCGAGCTTCGGCAACATTTCGTCCGCCAAGCTCGGCGCGGACTTCGACGGAACGCGCCTCGCGATCGCTGCGGCGCGCGGCAAAGTCGCGCTGGTGTGGCTCGGGAAGCCCAAGCTGAGCTCGAAGAACGTCGCCGGCGGCTGGCTCATCGCTCGCTGCGAGTGATCACAACACCGCGCCGCGCCACGACAATCTGCGCGCGCTTGACCAGTGCGCGAAATCGTGGGATTGAAACGGAAGCTACGAGGTAATCCATGAACCGCCTCCCGCGTAACCAGATGCTCACCGCGAAGTCCCGGAAGGACTTCGGCGTGTGCATTGCCTTCGCGGCAGGAGGTCGGCTGATCGCCTAAACCAGCCAAATACCCCTGATCTCCTGCCGCGGGCACCGAAAGGTCCCCGCGGTTTTTTTTTTGCTTCGCGCTTGGAGTCAATCGTCATGAACACACAACGACAACGAGAATCCCTCCACTGGAGATTGAAACCCGTCCCCGAGCTGGTGCGGCTGGCGTGGCCCATCGCGGTCTCGATGCTGTCCTACAGCGTCATGACCCTGGTGAGCACGCTGTTCGTCGGCCGGCTCGGGGCTAACGCACTCGCAGGCGTGGGGCTCGGTGGCATCGCTGCCTTCGGCCTGATCGTCTTCGGCTTCGGCCTGCTTCGTTCGGTGAAGGTCGTGGTCAGTCAGGCCACCGGCGCCGGGCGGCGCGGGGACATCCCCGTGTATCTCGCGGCAGGCATCGCGCTCGCGCTCGCCCTGGGGCTCCTGGGCATCGGCGCGGGCCGCGGGCTGGCCGCGTTCCTACCCCGGTTCTCGGCCAGCGCCGAGGCCGGGCACCTCGCCGCCGAGTACCTGTGGTGGCGTAACCTGGGCGCGCCGTTCGTGCTCGTGGCCGTGGCGCTCCGCGAGGCGCGCTACGGGCTCGGGGACTCGCGCTCGCCGCTGGTCTCCGCGCTCGGCGCGAACCTCTGCAACATCGCGCTCGACGCGCTGTTCATCCTGGTGCTCGGCCTCGGCGTGCGCGGCGCGGGTGCGGCGACGGCGCTCTCCCACGTCGTCGAGGCGGCGCTGCTCGTCTCGGCGTCGCGTCGCCCCGGCTTCGCCTGGGCGCGGGTGCGGCTCCGACACGTCGGGACCTTGCTGCGCCTCGGGGTACCCCTGGGCCTGCAGTTCCTGCTCGAGATCGGCGCCTTCGCGGTCCTGGTCGTCGTGCTCGCGGGCATCGGCGCCGTGGATCTCGCGGCGCACCAGATCGCCCTGCAGCTGACCCACATCTCGTTCCTGCCGGCGCTCGCCGTCGGTGAGGCCGCGAGCGTGATGGTCGGGCAGGCGGTCGGCGCCGGACAGGACGGGCTCGTGCCAAAGGTCGCGCGGCGCGCGCTCCTGGTCGCGACCGCGTACACGGGAGCCTGTGCGCTCGTGTTCGTGGCCTTCGCCCAGCTCCTGGCCGGGGCGTTCACCACCGACCTCGCGGTCCGCGCGGTCACGGTGAAGCTGCTCTGGGTGGCAGCTGCCTTCCAGATCTTCGACGGGGCAAACGCCATCGCCCGCTGCGTTCTGCGCGGCACCGGTGACGTGCGCTACCCGGCGGTGATCGCCGTGGTCATCGCCTGGGTCTCGACCCCGCCGTTGGCTTGGCTCTTGGGCGTGCGCCTCGGCTGGGGCGCGCTCGGCGGCTGGCTCGGCTTGTGCGCCGAGATCGTCGTCGGTTCGAGCCTGCTCTGGTGGCGGCTCGAGCGCGGCTCCTGGCGCAAGGCCGCGGAGGCCTCCCGCGAGCGGCTTGCCTCCGAGCCGGGTGAAGAGGAGCTCGTGACCGCGCCGGTCACGGGCTGAGAGAGCACCTCACGTGACTCTTCGCGCACGACGTCTGGCGCCTGACGCCAGCGGAAGCGTAGCCGGCCCCGGCCTCGCCGGTTGCTCGCGGCGGGGCTTCGCCCCGCACCCCGCGCGGGGACCCCAACCCCGCGCCGCCACTCTTCCGACTGGCTGAAGTCAACCTCCACTGACGGTGATCGGCGCTTCGAAGGTGAGCGGCGTACCTTGCTCGGGCTTCGCTGTGACGAGCAGCGTCCCAGCAAGGTCGCCGCCGGCCTCGAGGAACACGGTGATCTCCCGCGGCTCGACCCACTCGGCCGCGCAGGCGGTGAAGCCGCGGCTGCCCTGCGCGAGCAGCGTCGAGTCGGCGCTGGTGAAGCTCGCGTTCAAGAGCCAGACGCTCGGCTCGGCGGAGAACAGCCGGCCGTAGACGTAGAAGTGCGATCCACCTTGGGCGCCGTAGTGACGGACCAGCGCATCGCCGGCCACGAGCGGCGCGTAGCCGCCGCCGATCTGCTCGCGCAAGAGCTCGAACGCCGGGACGCTGCTCGGCGCTGGCCTGCTCGGATCGCACTTCGTGGGCGCCTCGGGCTCCGAGCCCGGCTCCTCCGAGGAGCACCCGGCGACGGCGATGACGAGCACGAGGAGCGAGCTCCGCAGCATGGGGCTCGACATACCACGCGCCCTCAGGAGCGGCCCAACCCGGTCACGGCCAGGACCACACACACCACCAGGACGGCGTGCTCGACGCCGCCCTCCGGGAGCTTCTCGGTGAAGCGGCGCAAGCGGCGCCCGAGCGCGTTGCCCGAGACCAGCGCCAAAGCGAGGGAGCCCGACCAGAGCCAGAGATCGCGGGTCAAGAGACCGCCGGCACCGTAGCCGGCGACGCGCCCGAGGTGCATGGCGACGCCGGACGCCGCGATGGTGCCGGCGTAGGCGTCGCCCGACAGGCCCGCCGACAAGAACAGCGGGCCGGTGAGCACCCCGGCGCCGCCCGCGGTTCCGGTGAGCCCGCCGATGACGAAGCCGGCGGGGGTCATCGCGCGGGCCGGCGCGCGCACGTCGAACGCGCCGAGCGCGCGCCCGAGGCTCAGCGCCGTCACGAGCAGCATCAGCACGTTCACAGCCACGGGGGGAACGCTCACCGCCGCGAGCCCACCGACGGCCGCGCCGGGCACCGCCCCGAGCGCGAAGGCGCGCGCCACGGCCCAGTTCACGCGCTCGCGAAGCACCCAACCGCGGTGGAGGTTCCCGATCAGCAGCGCCGGGGTGGTCACCGCCAAGGCCCGGACCGGATCCCAGAGCAGCGAGAGCCCGAGCAGCAGGAGGAGCCCGCCACCGAGCCCAGCCAGCGTGGTCAGCGCTCCGGCGGCGACCCCCAAGCAGAGCAGCAGCGCGACGTCGAACATGCAGCCCAGGGTGGGCCTCGGTGAGCAGTTGCACCAATTGATTGTTTTGGTAGTTTCCATAAACAATCATGATGGATGATCTGAAGCACCTGCTGCTGATCGCGGAGCGCGGCACGTTCACCCAGGCGGCGCGCGCCGCGCACCTGACCCAGCCGGCGCTCAGCGTCTCGGTGCGCAGGCTCGAGCAGGCCTTCGGCGCTCGCTTGCTCGACCGCGGCCGGCACGGTGCGGAGCTGACAGCCGCGGGACGAGAGGTCGCCTCCCGGGCGCGGGTCGCCCTCTCCGCCATCGAAGACGCGCGCCGAGCAGTGGCCGAGCTCGAGGGGCTCGACAAGGGAGTGGTGCGTCTTGGGGCCGGCGCGACCACCGCGACCTATCTCTTGCCCTCGCTGCTCGGGCGCTTCCGCAAGCGTCACCCTGGCGTGCGCATCGTGCTGCGGGAGCTGACCCGCGACGAGGCGCTCGATCAGCTCGAGAGCGGCGGTCTCGACATCGCCGTCTTGACTGGACCGGACGGAGAGCACTGGCGCGACGACGCCTTCGTGTTGGTGGCCGCGCCGGGCGTGCGGCTCGAGGGCGCGCCGTTCTTGACGTTCCCCAAGGGGACCGTCACCCGGGAGATGCTCGATCGCCACTTCCCCGAGGCCGACATCGTGATGGAGCTCGGGAGCATCGCCGCCATCAAGGGTCACGTGGCCGAGGGCATCGGTGTGGCGTTGATCAGCCGCGCGGCCATCACCCGCGACCTCGCCATCGGCCGCCTCGTCCAGCTCAGGCACCCCGCCACGCCCATCCCGAGGCAGCTGGTCCTCTGCCACCGCGGCGCCCTGCGCTTGCCGCCCGCCGCGGCCGCATTGCGCGAGCTGATGCTGAGCGTGCGGGGCTGACGCAGTTTTCGCGGGCCTTCTCCGCGACACGCCACTTGCCGCGCCGAGCCAAGCGTTCCAATTCTCCCGATGCCCCATGAAGGATCCCATCTGCGGCATGGACGTGAACCCGGAGCAGCCGAAGGCGCGCTTCGAGCACGAGGGCGTGGCGTACGGTTTCTGCTGCCAGGGCTGCGCCGACAAGTTCCAGGCCGATCCGGCGGCGTACCTGACGGCCATCGATCCCATCTGCGGTATGACGGTGAAGCGCGCGACGGCCAAGGCGAGCTTCCGCCACGAGAAGAAGCCGTACTTCTTCTGCTGCCAGGGCTGCGCCACCAAGTTCCAGGCGGACCCAGCGAATTGCCTGACGGCCGTCGATCCGGTCTGCGGAATGAGCGTGAGCCGCTCGGCGCCGGGTGCGCTGGTCCGCCACGAGAAGAAGCCGTACTTCTTCTGCTGTCAGGGCTGCGCGGAGAAGTTCCAGGCGAACCCCGCCCAGTACCTGCCCGCGACCTCGGCCGAGGCGCCCGCCCCGCCACCGCCGGCGCCCAAGGCCGCGCCGAGCGCGGCGTCCGCTTGGATCTGTCCGATGTGCCCGGAGGTCCACGAATCCAAGCCCGGCGCGTGCCCGAGCTGCGGCATGGCGCTCGAGCCGGCCGAGATCGGCGCAGCCGAGCCCGACAACCCCGAGCTCGACGACATGCGCCGCCGCCTCCGTGTGTCGCTGCTCTTCACGTTGCCGGTGTTCGCGCTGTCCATGGCGGAGATGTTGCCGGGTGATCCGGTCGGTCACGCGCTCGGCTCGCTCCGCGTCGCGAGCCTTCCGGCTCGGCCGCTCGTCCTGGCGCTGCTCGCCTCGCCGGTCGTGCTGTGGGGCGGCTGGCCCTTCTTTCAGCGCGCGTGGGTCTCGCTTCGGACGCTGCGCCTCAACATGTTCACGCTGATCGGCGTCGGCACCGGCGTCGCCTATGGCTACAGCCTGGTGGCCGCACTCGCCCCCGGCCTGTTCCCCGCCGAGCTGCGCGGGCACCACGGCGAGGTCGGCGTGTATTTCGAGGCCAGCGCCGTGATCGTCACGCTGGTCCTGCTCGGTCAGGTGCTCGAGCTCCGGGCGCGCGCGGCCACTTCGAGCGCGGTGCGCGCGCTGCTCTCCCTCGCCCCTGCCCTCGCTCACCGCCTGGACGCTTCGGGCAACGAAGCGGACGCGCCCCTCGACTCCATCCACGTCGGCGACAGGTTGCGGGTGCGCCCCGGCGAGAAGGTGCCGACGGACGGCGTGCTGCTCGAGGGCGAGAGCCGCGTGGACGAGTCGATGCTCACCGGCGAGGCCGCCCCCGTCGCCAAGTCTGCGGGCGATCGCGTCACCGGCGCCACCTTGAACACGACCGGCAGCTTCGTGCTCAGGGCCGAGCGGGTCGGGGCGGACACGTTGCTCGCGCGCATCGTGCGCCAGGTGATGGAAGCGCAGCGCACCCGGGCGCCGATCCAGCGACTGGCGGACCGAGTCTCGGCGTCGTTCGTGCCGGCGGTGGTGGTGGCGGCGCTGGTCGCATTCGGGATCTGGATCAGCGTGGGGCCGGCCCCGCGCCTGGCCTACGCGCTGGTGGCGGCGATCAGCGTGCTGATCATCGCCTGCCCCTGCGCGCTCGGCCTGGCGACGCCGATGTCGATCATGGTGGGGACCGGGCGCGGCGCCCGGAGCGGCATCCTGTTCAAGAACGCCGAGGCGCTGGAGCGGCTGGCCGCGGTGGACACGGTGCTGGTGGACAAGACGGGCACCTTGACCGAGGGCCGCCCGCGCGTCACCGCCGTCAGCGCGCTCGGCGGGCGCAGCGAGACGGAGCTCCTCGCGCTGGCGGCGAGCCTCGAGGTCGGCAGCGAGCACCCCCTCGGTCGCGCCCTTGTCGAGCACGCTCGCGCGGAGAAGCTGACGCTCACTCCCGCCGAGGGCTTCAGCGCCACGCCAGGCCGAGGCGTGAGCGGGCGCGTCGGAGCGCACGAGGTCCGCATCGGTAACGCCGCACACCTTCAGGACGCCGGCATTGAGCCGGGCGAGCTCGGCGCCGGCGAGAGCGCGGGCCGCACGCTGGTGCTGATCGCGGTGGACGGCGCCCTCGACGGAGTGGTCGAGGTCTCCGATCCGGTGAAGAGCACCACCGCCGAAGCGCTGGCGTCGCTCCGAGCGGAGGGCATCCAGGTGATCATGGTCACCGGCGACCGGGAGGCCGCTGCCCGCGTCGTCGCGAAGGAGTTGGGCATCGCGGACGTACACGCGGGCGTCTCTCCCAGCGAAAAGGCTGAGCTGGTCGCCAAGCTCCAGAGCCAGGGGCGCGTGGTGCTGATGGCCGGCGATGGCATCAACGACGCGCCGGCGCTGGCGCGCGCCGACGTCGGGGTGGCCATGGGCAACGGCACCGACGTGGCCCTCGAGAGCGCCCACGTCGCGCTGGTCCGGGGCGATCTCCGTGCCATCGCCCGGGCCCGGGCGCTCTCGCGGGCGACGCTGACCAACATCCGACAGAACCTGGGCTGGGCCTTCGTCTACAACGCGCTGGGCGTGCCCGTCGCCGCGGGCGCGCTCTACCCGGTCTTCGGCATGCTGCTTTCACCGATGATCGCCGCGGCCGCCATGAGCCTGTCGAGCGTCAGCGTGATCGGCAACGCGCTCCGGCTGCGAAACGTCGCCCTGTGAGCTCGCGCTTCGGCACTGGGGAATTTGCGCCACGGGCGCCACGACGCCACGGCGCCACGATTTCATTTCTAGCCGACCCGACGCGCCCGCGCCCGCGCCCGCGCCCGTCAGCCCACGACACAACCAAGAAATTCCGTCGTTGCGTCGTTGCGTCGTGGCGCCGTGGCGCAATCTCTCCCGCTCCCACCCGCTCGGCGGAGCCGGCGCTCCGGCACCCGCGCGCGCGGCAGCCCACGACACGACCAAGAAATTCTGCCGTGGCTTCGTGGCGCGCGTAGCGCCGTGGCGCAATCTCTCCCGCTCCTACGCTAGAGCGCGAGGCTCACCGGGGAGCCCGCCGGCTTGATCGCCGCCGCGTTCGGCGCGAAGGCGCCCTTGTCGCGGATGAGCAGGAACGTCGTCTTGCCGTCGTGCCCGACCGGGTAGGCGAAGCCCTTCACCTTGCCGATGACCTTGCCGGCAGCGTCCAGGATCTCGACCGTGCGCTCGTCGGTGAGCACCGGCCATGGCGTGTCGATGGGCGTGCCCCAGGAGAGGGTGCCGTCGTCGGCGATGATGGCCGTGTTGAAACGCCCCGGGGCGCGCTCGGGATCGGTGGGCACCGCGACGTCACCGGCTCCGTTCACGTACGAGATGCGCTTGTACATCTTGTTGAACGTCCAGTCCGCGGTCCAGGTGGGATCGCAGTAGCCCATGATGTCCTTGTACTTGCTGGGCTCGAGGAAGTTCTTGGTGAAGATGTCCCAGCCCCAGGTGCCGATGCCGCCGCCGGAGTACGGGAACTGCGGATCGGCGTCCTGCGTCTGACAGGGCGCGTGGAACAAGCCGAGCGCGTGGCCCACCTCGTGCGCCATGGTGTCGGACGAGCTCGGGTTGCCGCCGCTCGGGAAAAAGCCGAGGCCGATGCTGCTGCGCGAGAGCACGTCGTTCGGCTGGTTGTACGGCGTGTTCGACAGGCCCGCGATGCACGCGCCGCCGCAAAACGCGGCGAAGGACGTCGCGGGGGTGAAGACGCCGTAGTAGTAGTAGTTGGCCGGCGGCTTGTCGTTGGAACGCAGCTGCATCAGCCAGTTCAAGAGCTGGTTCCAGCCCGAGATGCTCTTCGCCTGGGGGGCCGAGCCGCCATACGTGGCTGGCGCGCGCACCTCGACGTTGACCTCGTGGGCCGGGTACAGCTTGAACAGCCGGTCGTGGTACGCCTGCACCTCGCTGGGCCCGGTCACCGGTGTGATGCCGTTGATCACGATCGGCACCAGCATGACGTTGAATACGCCGGAGCCCTGCGCCCCCAGGTTGACCGCGCCGTATTTCGCCTTGTCGCTCGCGCCGGGGAAGCTCTGGCCCTGCGCTGCCTCGAGCAGGCTGACGGTGTAGGTCGTGTTCGGCTTGATGGTCCCGGGCGGGATCGAGACCTGGATGGTCGAGTTCGGGTCAGTGTCGGACGACGGCCCGCCGATGTACGCCCCGCCGTCGAAGCTGCCGGTGGCGCCGCCGGCGAGCTCGACCCGCGCGATGATCTCGCGGGCCTGGTAGCCGGACTCCGGGTTGACGAAGACGCGGAAGACGCCCTCGCGATCGACGATGATCGGAGCGTTGCGGGCCGGCTCGCTCCAGTTCTGCATCAGCGGCACCTTGACCGCCTGGTACAGGCTGATCTCGGTGATCGACAGGCCCGTCGCGAGCCCGCCCGACGAGATGGTGCCGCCGCCTCCACCGCTGCCCCCGCTCGGGCCACCGCCGGCGCCGCCGGCGGGAGCGCCGCCGCCGCCAGGCGCACCACCGGTGCTGCTCATGCCGCACGCCGGCGCGCACTGCGCGGTGTCCCCGGTGGTACAGACGCACAGCTCGTAGCAGTTCGCGCAGGCGCTACAGCTGTTGTTGGAGCAGTTCGGGTTCGACCCGCTCGAATCCGCCGAGCCGCAGGCGAAGACGAAAAGGCCAGTGGCGACGAAAAGCGAGAGCGAAAGTGCGCGCAGCATCGAGCCTCCCAAGCGCCGACATTGGAGCATGGACCGGCCGACCCGCACGCGCCAAGTGCACGTGCGCCCACGATTTTGCTCGGGCCACACTGGAATTTTCCAGTTGCCGCGGAAGCGTCAGGACGGCGCCGCTGGCAAGCCGGACTCACGGTCGAGGCGGCGCCAGTAGCGGGGCAAGGGCGCCGAGCTCAGGCCGCGGTCCCGCAGCGCCGCTTCCCAGCTCGCCTCGAGTCGCACCGCGCGGGCCCAGGCGTCGCCCGGCGGCAGTCCCTCGAGCACCTCCATTTCGAAGCGGTCACGCTCGGCGCCGATCGACCCCAGCGCACCGTCCAAGTCTCGGAGCGCGAGTCGGTGCAAGCGCTCGTGGCGCCACCAGAGCGTGCCCGGATCGTAGCTACCGTTCGGCGCTCCGAACGCGGGCAACTCGGCGCCGAGGTCCACCGGCTTGAACAGCGACAGACAAGGCGCCGCCGTGGCCGTGACCCAGCAGGCGTCGCCGGGCCGGGCGACCAGCGAGCCCGTCGTCTGCCCGTGCGCGCGCGTCGGCAGCCAGCCGGCGTGCGCGCACACGGTCTGAAACACGCCGCCGAGCGCCCGGCTCGGTCGGTCCGGGGAGCCGTGCTGGCGCAGCGCGCGCATCGCCGTGAGCGCCGAGATGCTCCCGCGCTCGCGCTCGAGCAGCCGCTCCGTGCACGCTCGCCGGCGCACGGCGGCGGCAGCCTTCGTGATCACCGGGTCGGCGAAGATCCGCGCGAAGTCCTCGCGGCCTTTGCCGGGCCGGAGGCCGTAGTCGCGGGCCCGCGCGGCGAGCCCGGAGCTCGTGAGCTCCCAGTCGTCACCGAGGGTGAGCCCGTTGGAGATCGACCGTACGCCGCGCACGCGCTTCGCCGCCCAGGCGCGCCCAGCGGTCTCCAGCACCCAGGCCTCCTCGGGGTCGGCGACCAAGAAGCTGTTGTGATAGCGAAAGACGCTGCGATGCCCGCCGTTGCCTCCCTGTCCGTGCGCTTCGAGCAGCTCTGCGATGAGCTCCACTGCGCCTCGAGCCGAGCTCGCGCGCTCGAGCCCGAGGCGCACCAGATCCATGCCCGTGAGGCCGGTCTCCGCGTGGGGCGCGCGGGTGAACACCGCCTCGTTGCCGATCGCGACGCCGGCGTCGTTCACGCCCATCTCGGCGCCCCACATCCAATACGGGCGACACAAGAGCGCGCGCCGGGTCGCCGACACCTCCGGCACGTCCACGTAGGTGCAGCGCGTGACGGCGCCCGGCGCGTGGCGCTGCTCCGCCACCAGCTCGACCCGCTGCGCCTCGGTCGGTTCGCGGTCGCTGTTCTTGGCGAACAGCATGCGCCCGTCGACCGTGACCTCGGGCGTGGCTACCAGCGTGTCGCACATGGGAGTTGGTTCTTGACAAATCCGATGGGTGAATGCACAAAACCGGCCGTGAAGCTGTCGAACAAGGGCCGCTACGCCGTCCGGGCGCTGTTCGACATCGCCTTCTACAACGACGGTCGCCCCACGCAGGTCAAGGACATCGCGGAGCGGCAAGGCATTCCGCCGCGATTTTTGGAGCAGATCTTCCAGGATCTCAAGCGCGCCAACATCGTGGGCAGCAAGCGCGGACCGCAGGGCGGCTACAGCCTGGCCAAGCGTGCCGCCGAGATCCGTCTGGGCGACGTGGTGCGCGCGCTCGAAGGGCCCATCAGCCTGGCCGAGCGCGCCGAGCCCGGCCCGCGGCGAGGCAAGATCGGAGCGGACGGTCGCACGGTCACGGACGCGGTGTTCCGGGATCTCTCGCAGCGCATCGAGGCCTGCTTCGACGGCGTCACCATCGCCGACATTTGCGGACGCGCCGACGAGCTCGGCATCCACCGCCCGCGGGGGCAGCGTTATGTCTATGTCATCTGACGGCCTCCCGCCCCTCCCCGAGCACCCCGGCGTCTACGGCAGCGTGCTCGAGCTGATCGGCGACACGCCGCTGGTCGAGATCGCCAAGCTCGAACGCGACCCGCCTCGGGCGCGGGTGCTCGCCAAGATGGAGCACATCAACCCCGGTGGCTCGGTCAAGGACCGCATCTGCCTGGCCATGATCGAGCGTGCCGAGCGCGACGCGCGTCTCGGCCCCGGCGGAACGGTCGTCGAGCCCACCAGCGGGAACACCGGCATCGGGCTGGCCCTGGTGGCCCGCCGGCGCGGATATCGCTGCATCCTGACCATGCCGGAGAGCATGAGCCTCGAGCGCCGCCAGCTCCTTTCCGCCCTGGGCGCGGAGGTGCAGCTGACGCCGGAAGCAGAGCAGATGGAGGGCGCGATCGCCAAGGCGCGCGAGCTCGTGGCGACGATCCCCGGCGCGTTTCTGCCGCAGCAGTTCGAGAACGACGCCAACCCCGAGGCCCACTACGCCTCGACGTTCCGGGAGATCGTGCACGCCCTCGGAGAGCAGGCGCCGCACGCGTTCGTGGCGGCCGTCGGCACCGGCGGCACCGTGAGCGGCGTGGGCCGGGCGTTGCGGGAGCGCTTCCCCGACTGCCGCGTGATCGCCGTCGAGCCCGAGACCAGCGCCACCATCTCCCGCGGCGAGCGCGGACCCAGCAAGATCCAGGGCATCGCGGCGGGCTTCGTGCCGAAGAACTACGACGCCTCCGTACCGCACGAGGTGAGGACCATCGCCGACGAGCGCGCCTACCAGGTGAAGCGCGCGCTCGGCCGGCGCGAGGGCCTGCTCGTCGGGATGAGCGCCGGCGCCAACGTGGCGGTCGCCCTCGACGTGGCGCGCGAGCTCGGACCGGGCAAGACCGTGGTCACCATTCTGTGCGACACCGGAGAACGCTACTTCAGCCTCGATGAGTACTTTCAGGACTGACTCGGCCGTGCTCGGCACTCGGAGCGCCCTCGTCGTCGGGGTGGGTGGGCTCGGCTGTCCGGCTGCGCTCGCGCTGGTGCGCGCGGGCGTGGGCCGCGTCGTGCTCGCCGACGACGATCTGGTCGAGGAGGCCAACCTGCACCGGCAGATCCTGTTCGGGCCCGGTGACGTGGGAAGGCCTAAGCTGGAGGTGGCCCGAAAGACTCTGCTCGGGCGTGGCGGGACGGAGCGGGGCATCGAGCTGCACCACGGTCGCCTCTTGCCACAGAGCGCGCGAGACCTGGTGCGCTCGGTGGACGTCGTGCTGGAGGGCTCCGACAACTTCGCGACCAAGTTCCTGGCGGCGGACGCTTGCTTCCTCGAGCAGCGCGCGGTCGTGCACGGCGCGGCCATCCGCTGGCACGGCACCGCCTGGTTGGTGCTCCCGTCCGGCGCGCCCTGCTACCGCTGCCTGTTCGAGGACGTGCCAAAGGGCGCCCAGCAGGGCTGCTCCGAAGCAGGCGTGATGGGCCCGGTGGTAGGGCTGGTCGGCGCGCTGATGGCGGATCTGGCCCTCCGCTTCCTGGTCGGCGACACCGAGGCCGCCGGCCGCATCCTGAGCTACGACGGCAAGACCGATCGACTGCGTTCGACGCCGGTACCGCCTCGCCCCGCTTGCCCGCTCTGCGCGGAGCGGCGCATCGCCGATTTGACCGAGTCCCGCTACGTGACGGGGCTCTGCACAGCCTGATAGGAGAAGAGCATGGACGTGACGGTTCGCATTCCCACCCCCCTGCGCTCGCTGACGGGCGGGGAAGAAGCAGTGAAAATCAGCGGCGCGACGGTGCGCGACGTGATCGACGGCCTGGAGAAGGCGCACCCGGGCATGAAGGACCGGTTGCTCGACGACAAAGGAGTGCGGCGCTTCGTCAACATCTACGTCGGCGAGGAGGACATCCGCTTCCTCGATGGGCTGGACACCGCGCTGACCAGCGGCCAGGAGATCAGCATCGTACCGGCCATCGCAGGCGGCTGATGATCGATCCGACGCTCAGTCGCCAGGCGCTCTTGCCAGAGGTGGGCGCGAGCGGGCAGGCGCGCATCCAGTCCGCCACGCTCGAGGTCGTCGGCTCCGACGGCGCCATCATCGAGGCCGAGTACCTGCACCGCGCCGGGGTGGAGCGGCTCGCCCTGACACCCGGCCGCGAGCCGGAGCCGTTCGTCCACGAGAGCTTCTTTCGCTTCGCGGCCTCGCGGCGCGTGGGCGCGGGCGCTTGGCGCGCGCTCTCGAAGCTCCGGCGAGCGCTCGGTCTGGAGCTGCCGTGAGGCGCGCGCGCCTCCTATCCGGCGTCGCGGACGCCGTCGGTGGGACGCCGCTCATCCGGCTGAACCACGTGGCCAGGAGCGCGCCGAGCGTCGAGGTCTACGTGAAGCTCGAGTACATGAACCCCGGCGGCTCGGTGAAGGACCGCCCCGCCCTGCGCATCGTGAAGGACGCGATCGCCGCCGGACGCCTGGGCTCGGACAAGATCCTGATCGACGCGACCAGCGGCAACACCGGCGTCGCCTACAGCATGGTGGGCGCCGCCCTCGGCTTCCGCGTGCAGCTGGTGATGCCGAGCAACGTCAGCAAGGCGCGCAAGGACATCACGCAGGCCTACGGTGCCGAGCTCATCCACTCGAGCCCCATGGAGGGCTCCGACGGCGCCATCCGCCTGGTGCGGGAGATCGTCGCCAAGGACCCGGAGCGCTACTTCTACGCCGATCAGTACGCGAACCCGTCGAACCCCCTCGCCCACTATCACGGCACGGGGCCGGAGATCCTGGACGCCCTCGGCGATCGCATCAGCTGCTTCGTCACGGGCCTCGGCACCACGGGGACCATGATGGGGACCACCCGGCGTCTGCACGAGCACCCGCGGAAGATCCACTGCGTCGCGGTCGAGCCGGCCGAGGCGCTGCACGGCCTCGAGGGCATGAAGCACATGGCATCGAGCCTGGTCCCGGAGATCTACGACCCCTCGCTGCCGGACGAGATCTTGCCGGTCAGCACGGAGGACGGCTGGGACATGGCCGACCGCGTCGCGGAGCTCGAGGGCCTGTTCGTCGGGCACTCGTCCGGCGCGAACATCTTCGGCGCGGTGAAGCTGGCCGAGCGCCTGCACGCGCGCCAAGCTGGAGGCTGCGTGGTGACGATCGCCTGCGATCGCGGCGATCGCTACTTTGCTCCGCTGAAGTGGGAAAGGAAGTACGCCTGGTGAGCACCCCTTGGATTCATGGCGGCGTCCGCATCCCGAAGCGGGTGCTCGCCGAGGTCGAGCGCGCCGGACGCGCCGCCTACGGCCGGAACGAAGAGGCCTGCGGCTACCTGGAGGGTCCGCTCCACGACGGGCTCGCGGTCGATCGCGCAGTGGAGCTCGAGAACCTGGCCAACAAGTACCACGCCGTGGATCCCCAGGGTCACCCTCGGACTGGGCGCGAGTACTTCAAGATCAACGCGCTCAAGTTCGAGAAGGCCATCGCCCAGGCGCACGCGCAGGAGCGCGCGGTGAAGGTCTTCTTCCACTCGCACCTGGACTGCGGCGCGTATTTCAGCGCGGAAGACGCGGCCAGCATGACCATGGGTGGCGACGGCGCGCCGAGCCACGCGCTCGCCTACCTGGTCACGGCAGTGGATCTGGGCGAGGTCACCGGTCATCGACTGTTCGTCTGGGATGAACGCAAGAAGAGCTTCGTCGAGGCCCCGTTCGGCGTCGAAGAGGACTGATGCGCGGGCCTCTGCGAGCAGCCATGCGCACGCTGACGGCGCTCGCGATCTTCGCCGGGACCGCGCGCGCCGATCTCGCCGGCGACGCGCAGAAGCTCGCGGCAGGTTGGGCGACGTCCGGCGAGGTGCGGCGCCTGCCCGCCCGCTTCGTCGAGCGGGGTGGTCTGCGACCGCTGCTCTTGCCCGCCGCTTTCAGCGATCCGCTGCGGGAGGACTGCGTGACGGTGGCGGTGCTGGGGACGACGTCCAGCACGTTCCTCTTGCGCTTCTTGCCCTCGAACGGCGCGCTCTCCTGGCCGGACGGCGAGCACCCCGAGCTGAGCGTGGCCGGCGGCGCTCAGCTGGTCCGCTGCGGAGTCCGCAAGGCCATGCTCGAGCGGCTGGCCTTGGAGATGCGCTCGCCACGCGGGGCGGTCGAGGTGCTGGTCGCCCGAGGTGCGCGCCCCTTCCCACCGCTCACGCGCTTGCTCGCGGCGCGCTCGCCGGGCGCGTTCGCCGGCCCAGGGATCGCCGGACCGCGCGCGGTGCCGGAGCCCCTCGAGCGCCGGATCGCCTCGCACGCGGCGCGGGCGCGGCGCGACGGCGCCAGCGCGGTGTCGCAGCGCAGCGTGAGCGCCGACTCCGCGGGCCGCGGACGCGTGCGCTTCGAGCTCGAGCCTGGCTGCCATCGGGTGAGCCTGCTCTCGGGCAGCGCGGGGCAGAACGTGGACCTCGACGCGGATCTGGCGCTCGGCGCGTCCTCCGAGCCGGTGGCGAGCGATCGCTCCGAGGCCGCGGACGCCACGCTCGGCGCGTGTCTCGCCGAACGCGCGATCGCCACGCTCACGTTCCAAGGCGCGGCCCCGGGTGGCGGCGCGAGCTTGCTGGTCGAGCACTACCCGCTCCCGGCGGAGCTGCCGCCGCGCTGGGCGCCGGAAGAACGGGCACGCATCGCCCAGGCGCTGCGCCAGCACCGCGGGCCTTCACAGCTCTCGGCGCCGGTGTTCACGGCCCGCGGCGTTTCGGGGATCACGCTCCTGCCCCTCGAGCTCGAGCCGGACGCCTGCTACGTCGCGGCCGTGGCCGCGGTGCGCGGCCAGAGCGCCGGAGTCGCCCTCTCGGCGGAGCTCGGCCGGCGCCAGGCGCAGAACCACGGCGGGCCGGACGCCTCGGGGACGACCCTGGCCTTCTGCGCACGGGGAGACGCTTCGGCACGGCTCAACGTGGAGGTGCGAGGCGACGGCGTCGCCTGGCTGCTGGGGCTGTTTCGCGCGGGCCGCGCCCGCGTCGGGGAGCAGGCCGAGTGAGGGCCCTCCTGGCCGCCCTGCTCCTGTCCACCGGCTGCGCCGTGGTCGGTGGCGCCGCCGCACCTCCGCCCAGCGCCGGCGTGCGCCCCGTCGCGGGGCGCCTCGACGGACAGCGCTTCCTGCACGCCGACGCGCGCCGCGCGCGCGCCCTCGGCGCGTCGGAGCCGGAGATCGTGGCGATCGACGCCGGCGCCCCGGGCGACCGCATCAACGGCTTCGTCAGCGTCCCGCGAGACGACTGCGCGCTCTTCATGGCGCGCGGCTCGGCGGACGTGGACGACATCGACCTGTTCGCGTTTGCCGACGACGGCACGCTCGTCGGCTCGGATGAGCGCCCCAACAAGACACCGACCCTGCTGATCTGCCCTCCGCACCCCGACCGCCTCTACCTGAGCGCGCGGGTGGCCGCCGGCTACGGCGCGGTGGCGATCGGAGCGCAGCGCGTCACCAAGTCCGACGCGGCAAAGGTCGGCGCGGCGTTGGGAGTCCCCGGCTTCGGCAGCGCGGCCGAGGCGGATGTCCTGGCGCAGGTCGAGCGCACGCTCGGCGAACACAGGCGCGGCATCGGCGGGCGCTGGCAGGAGCTGCGCCGGGCGGCGCTGCCGGTGGAGCCGGGGACGCCGAGCCTGATCTCCGCGGTAGTGGAGGCGGATCGCTGCGTCGATGCCTGGGTGACACCCGCCGAAGCCGTGTCGCACCTCGACGTCGCCCTGCTCGACGCGGACGGTCGCATCACCGGTCGCGCCGTGGCGCACGGACGCAGCCGATTCTTGGTGGCTTGTGCCCCGGAAAAGACCGCGTTCACCTTGGAAGTGCGACCCCAATCCGGACGCGGAGTGGTGGTGGTGGTGCTCTCCCAGTCCAAGGACGGTGGCCGCGCGGAGCTCGGCGCGCGCATCCCGGTCATCGACCTCGGTCCGACGCTCGAGGTCGGCGAAGCGGCGGCCGCGCTCGCGGCGCGCCTCGAAAAAGGTGACTACGACGCACCCAAGAAGCTCCATCGGGGCGAGCTACCCGTGGCGCAGCGCACCAGCGTGGAGCTCGAGCTCCGCCCGGGCTGTGCTCGCATCGACGCGGTCGGCGGGCGCCCGCTGTCGGGGCTGGAGAGCTGGCTCTGGTCCAGCGACGGGTCGCTGATCGCGCACGACCGCGGCGGAGCGCGCGCGACGCTGTTCGCTTGCAGCAAGGGTGGCCCTGCGCGCCTCGACCTCGAAGCGCTCGCCAGGCCCGGACCCGTGCTCGTCGAGCAACGTCGCCTGCGCGTGCCGCCGCCGGTGCTCGCGGCACACCCGCTCGCTGCTGGCCGACTGCTCAGCCGTCTGCTCGCGCGGGGAACCGTGCCGCGGCTCGATCAGGTCGGCGCTCCCAAGCTGCTCGCCTTGAGCGAGAGCAAACGCGTGGAGCTCGACGTCGTCATCCCGATCGCGCGCTGCGCCGACGTGGTGCTCGCGCTCGGTCCGGACGCGTCCGGCGCCGAAGTGCGCATCGTGGACGCGGCCACGGGAGCGGAGCTCGAGCGGGGATACGGCCGCCATCAGGCCGCCGCCCGGGCGTGCGCGCTCGGCCGAAACGACACCCTCAAAGCGCGGGTCGAGCTGTCGGTCGCGAGCGGCGCGACGGAGGCCCTGACGCTCACCCGTACGCTGTCCCCCAGTCAGTGATTTGCTTCATTGTTCCAGCTACTTAGCCTCTCAGCCTCGACGCCGGCAAGGCTCGCGCGGAGCAGCACAGCGGACAGTGGCGTTTTCTGGAGCTTTCGGGCTACCCTGCGACCCGCACTGCGACAAGCCGGTGCATCGAAGTTGGAGCGGGTTCGGAAGTAGCAGAGCGAAAGCAGACTGCGGAAGAGGAGCACACAGATGATGGAGCAGCAGACCGGCATTCAGGCACAGGGTGGAGGCTATGGACCGCCTCCGGGCGGGTACGGTCCTCCGGGCGGAGCGCCCGGCGGGTACGGCGCGCCTCCCGGGATGCCCGGTGCTCCGATGGGTCCGCCCGGTGGAGCCCCGATGGCACCGCCCGGTGGTGGAATGCCGCCCGGGATGGGCATGGGCGGCGGCGCGCCCCCGGACCTCGAGGCACACGTCAAGAAGTGGTTCACGCTGTCGATCGTCTCGATCTTCTGCGGTTGCGGTCTGCTCGGCCTGATCAACGTCTGGATGGCCATGCAGGCCAAAGACGCCCTGGCCAAGGGCGACACGGCGACGGCGGCCGAGAAGATCAAGACGGCACGCATGCTCTGCATCGTGGGCTACGTCCTGCTCGGCTTGAACGTGGTCCTCGGCATCGTGTACGGCATCTTCATGGCCGTCGCGATGAGCTGATCGAAATCAGCAGCGGAAAATTCCCAGGGCGTCGCCGACCGGCGGCGCCCTGTCTTTTTGTTCGCTGCCGCTCGCTTTTTCCGCCCGATCCGAAACACCGAACGCAGAAGTGCAGGCCCGGGTAACATCGACTCCATGTCGATCTTGCGCTGGGGCTTGGGTGTGTTGGGGCTCGGAGCGGCGGTCGCCAGCGCCTGCGGCGGCGACGACGGCGGCGGTACCGTGGGGCCGAACCTGGGCGGCGCCGCGGGCGACGCCTCCCTCGGCGGAAGCGGCGGCACTGGCGGCGGCGTCAACATCGACACCGGCACGCCGGAGGAGTGCAACGCGCAAAAGCCCTGCGAGGCCGGCGTGTGCGTCGGTGGCAAGTGCTGCGCGTCGCTCGATCAGGCCTGCGGCGCGAGCTGCTGCAACACGTCGGAGGTCTGTCTCTTCGAGCAGTGCATCGTCCCAGGCAAGTCCTGTCAGACCGCGGCCGACTGCGCAGCGGGCGAGTACTGCGAGACGGCCCTGGGCACACCGGCCGGCGACGGCGGCCTCACTGACGGCGGCGCGGGCGACGGCGGTGCGGTGTGCACGCAGCCGGTGCCCGCCAACGGGAAGTGCGTGAAGCTGCCGCCGATCTGCCAAGGTGACGCGGGGGCGCCGGACGGCGGAACCTGCGTGGAGCAGTGCGAATACCACCCGCCCTCGGGCGTGCTCACTGCCGTGAAGAAGTGGCAGTGGGGCACCGACTCGGCGCCCAAGCAGTTCCCGAACTTCGCCGACGTGTGGGCGACGCCGACGGTGGCCCGGGTCGTGGACGCGAACTGCGACGGCAAGGTGGACGAGACCGATCCTCCGAACGTGATCTTCGTGTCCGGCAACGCGGCCGGGACCTGCTGCTCCTGCAACGGCGCCACGCCCAGCACTTGCCTGACCGGCAAGCTCCGAGTGCTCGACGGTCAGAGCGGCCAGGAGATCTGGACGCTGGACAAGGCCAAGGCCGGCGCCTTCGGCTTCGCGGGCCTGTCGGTCGCCCTCGGCGACGTCACCGGCGATCAGAAGGTCGACATCGTGACGATGACCGGCGACGGGTTCATCGCGGTGATCGACAACCAGGGCAAGGTGGTCGGCGTGAGCGACAAGCCCGTGGACAGCGCCGCTGCTGGCGCGTTCGGCTGGGGCGGCGGCATCGCCATCGCCGACATGGACGGCGACGGCTCGCCGGAGGTCGCCTACGGGCGCAACCTGTTCTCGACCAAGGGCGGCGTCATCACCCGGCTCTGGGTCGGCACCGGCGGCAACGGCGGCGGCGCGGCGCGCGAGCTGTCGTTCTTCGTGGACCTGAACGGAGACGGAAAGCTCGAGCTGCTCGCCGGCAACACCGCCTACAAGCTCGACGGCACGACGCTCTGGAACACCGCCGGGGTCGGCAACGGCTTCAACGCGGTCGCCGATTTCGACGGCGATGCCAAGCCGGAGGCCGTGGTCGTGCAGGGCGGGAAGCTCTGGGTGCTCGAGGGCGCGACCGGCGTGGTCGAGCTCGGTCCCCTCACCTTGCCCAGCACCGGCGAGGGCGGCCCGCCCACGGTCGCGGACTTCGACGGCGACGGCAAGCGCGAGATCGGCGTCGCGCAGCAGGCGCTCTACACGATGGTCAAGCCCGACTACGCCGGCAACAAGCTCGACGTGGTGTGGACCGCGCCGAACCACGATCTATCGTCGAGCGTCACCGGCTCGAGCGTGTTCGACTTCGACGGCGACGGCAAGGCCGAGGTCGTCTACAACGACGAGTGCTTCCTCTGGGTGTACGACGGGCAGACCGGCAAGGTGCTGTTCGCGACCCAGACGACCTCGTTCACCGCGACCGAGGCCTCGCTGGTCGCCGACGTGGACGGCGACGGCCACTCCGAGATCCTGATGGTCTCGAACGGCGCCGACCCGAGCGCGGCCGGGTGGAAGTGCAACGTGGCCCCGTGGAACCAGCCCGACGCCGCCAACAACCGTCCGGCCTGGGTGCCGCCGGTGGGCAAGACGGCCTACCGCGGCATCACCGCCTTCGGCGACAAGCAGAACAGCTGGGTGGGCACGCGCACGGTCTGGAACCAGCACGCCTACTCGGTCTCGAACGTCTGCGACTCTCGGGACAGCGCCTGCGATCCGCCCAACATCTACGGCTCCATCCCCTTGGCCCAGAAGCCCAACTGGACCCAGTCCTGGCTGAACAACTTCCGCCAGAACGTGCAGGACAAGGGGATCTTCGACGCGCCGGACGTCACCGTGAAGGTGGACGTGAGCTGCTCGACCCCGATCGTGGTCAAGGTCTCGGTGCGCAACATCGGCCTGGCCGGGCTGCCCGCCGGCGTCACGGTGGCGGTGTTCGTCGATCAGGGCGGGACCCAGACTCAGCTCGGCACGGTGGTGACCACCAAGCCGCTCTTGCCCGGCCAGACCGAGGTGCTGGACTTCACCGTGCCCGCCGGCGCCGCGCTGCAGAGCGACGGCTTCTTCGCCAAGGTCGTCATCGATCCGAACAACAAGACCTTCAACGAGTGCCGCGACGACAACAACCAGAGCGCGATCGTCAAAGCCAAGTGCGGGCCGGCTTGAGCTGAGCCGCCCGGGAACGGCAGACCAACCGCCAAGTGCGGTGCCGGGCGAGCCCTGGTTCGTCCGGCTGGTAACTCGGGTCCGACGCCGATAGGTACGGGTGCCCCCGAGCGTCGAGGCCGTTAGCGAAGTGGTGTTGCATACCCGTCGCCAAGTTTGGTCCGGGAGGTCTTGCGACTTCGTCACTGGTGACTTGTTCCCGACTAGCAGAATGCTCGAATCGCACCTCCTACGCCCGGGGGCTTCCGTACCGTGGGAGTCTGCAGATGGCGAAAAGGAAGTACAAGCGGAAGGCGCTCCGGGTCTGCAATCCGGATGCGGCTGGCATCGATATCGGCGCTGACGAGCATTGGGTCGCGGTCCCGGCGGACCGCCAATACTCCTGAGACTTGGCGCTCTTGGCGTCTTGGCCGTGTTCTCCGTCTGCTCGAGCAGAGGCTATTCGTACGGGTTGGCTTCGAGCCCGCCGCCCGCCGGTTTGCCGCCGCCACCGGCCGGTTTGCCGCCGACCGGCTTCTTGCCGCCGGGGGCGACCGGCAAGTCGCTGGGCTTCACGGCGCCCGCGACGCTGCGCACGCGGATCGCCGTGTTGTCGTTGGGAGTGATGGTCTCGCTGAGCTCGCTGCCGTCGCTCAGACGGACCAGCAAGGTGACGCTCTCGCTGGAGCGCGGCAGCTCGAGCTCGGCGCCTTTTTCCTTGAACTGCACCCCCGTCACGCCGGGGCCGCGGATCTCCGAGATCTCCGTGTCCGAGGTCACCACCACCCGAACCCGGGCCGAGGGGACGACGACGGTCGCCGGCGGCGGCGCAGCGGTGTGGCTGGGCGCGGCGCTCGGCGGCGTCGCCGTGGCGGGTCTGCCGCGCCCCGTCACCAGCGTCGCGAACACGATCAGAAGTCCGACTGCGACCGAGCCGAGGGCCGCCGCCAGGAACACCAGGGTCATGCGCTTGCGGCGCTGATGCTCGGCGATTTCTTCCCGGGTGACCGCCGGCACGACCTTCACGCTGTCGAGCGTGAGCGGCGCCGAGGTCCCCGCGGTCGAGCCGGTACCCGAGCTCTGGGTCTGGCGCATGGACTTGAAGCCGGCCGGCTGGCGCGTTCCGCCGAGCACCGCCGCCAGCGCCTTGCGGCGCTCGACGATGGTGGCGCCGCAGAACTCGTGCACCAGGCGCGCGATCTCGGCGCTCGAGACCAGCTCGGCGTGTTGCCGCGCCCAGCCGTCCAGGGCGTCGGCGAACGCCGCCGCCGTCGGCCAGCGATCGTCCGGTTTCGGCGAGAGCGCCCGCATCACGATGCGCTCCAGCTCCGCCGGGATGGTCGGGTCCACGCTGCTCGGCGTCCGGTACTTGCCCTCCGCCACCTCGAGCAGGATCTGCGCGTCGTTGTCGGCCTGGAACAGGCGCTCTCCGGTGAAGAGCTCCCAGGCCACGATGCCCATCGCGAAGATGTCCACCCGCCGGTCGATGGCGCCGCCCCGCGCCTGCTCCGGCGCCATGTAGCGGAACTTGCCCTTCGCCATGCCGGTCGCCGTGTGCACCGAGCGCTCGGCGGCTTTGGCGATGCCGAAGTCGGTCAAGCGCACCGTGCCGTCGCTGCCCAGCAGGAGATTGTGCGGCGTCGCGTCGCGGTGGACGACGCCGAGCGGGATGCCGTCGAGGTTGGTGATCTCGTGCGCGGCGTGCAGGCCCGAGAGCGCGTCCACCAGGATTCGGATGGCGGCGGGGCGCGAGATGCGCTCGTTGCGCTTGCGGGCCGCGCGCATGACGTTGGCCAGACTGGGGCCGTCTACGTAGTCCATCACCAACAGGTGCTCGCCCTCGGCGTCGTGGACGTCTTGCACGTTCACCACGTTGGGGTGCCGGATCAGCGAGGCGATCCGCGCCTCGTCCATGAAGGACGCGGCGAGCTCCGGCTCGGCGCCGACGTGCGGGTGCATGCGCTTGATGGCCACCAGGCGCTCGAAGCCGCCTGCACCGCGCTGGCGGCCGACGTAGACGGTGGCCATGCCGCCGGACGCGATCTCGAGCAAGAGCTCGTAGCGACCGACCTGCTGCATCTGCGGCTTGCCGACCGCCGGCGCCGTGGCGGTGGGGCTGGATGCGTAGCTCTCTCGGGCGTCGAGCGCTCGAGTCAGCTCGATTTCGCTCATGGTGAGCTCCTCGAGCGTCGCGCCGTCGTCCGCGCCCTTGGACTGCATCAGAACCGCCCCCGGGCGCCGACGAAGGCGGGGCCCAAGATCAGGCCCGCTTCCTCGGGAGCCGGCTTGGGCTTGGCGCTGCCCTTCCAGTTGGTGAAGAACAGCCCGACTACGGCCGTTCCGACGCCCACCACCGCCGTGGCGCCGATGAGGACGTTGGTCCGACGTTGCTTCCCGCGTCCCTCGTCGAGACCTCCGGCGGTCGGTGCCTGGTCGTATTCGTCTCGCGCAGAGTTGGTGTCGAGCCCGCTCCACGCCGTGACTCCGCCGAGCACCGCGGTCACGCCGAGACCGACGTAGAACAGGGTCGGGGACAGGGGCTTTTCGCTCGCGCGGTCCGCCTGCGGCTCGACCGCCGGGGGGCTCTCGTCCGTTTCCTCTTCGAGCGCCGCGCTCGACTCCTTCTTGGGCGGATCGAGCGCGACCTTCACCAGACTGCCGGCGACCACCGTCAACTTGCGCTGCACGGTTTTGTCGCCGAACTCGCCGCTCACCAGGTGGTCGCCGGGATCGACGTACGTGGTCTCGGACTCGATGCTCTTGCCGTCGAGCTCCACGTTCTTGGCACCGCGATCGACGATCTGGACTCGGCCGAGCTTCGGCATCAGCTCGCCGATCAGCGCGTTGGCCTTCTCCCGGCGGGAGTCGTCCTCGGGCGCGTCGCGGAGGTAGCGAGCGCAAAGATTCGCCGCGCGCACGAGCTGCCCGGCCTTCTGGTGAGCCGTGGCGGCGTTGAACAACGCCGCCGGGTGTGGAGCGATGGCGTAGGCTTCTTCGAACGCCTTGGCGGCGACGCTGTATTCGTGGCGTTTGAACGCCTTCTCGCCCGCCTTGAACTTGGCTGCGGCCTGCGCTTTCTCGTCGCCCTGAGCCTCGGCCGGCCTGGGCTCCGCGAGCAGCAGGGCCGAGCCGAGCAGGCAGAGCGCGAGGGGTCGGGTCCGAAGCACGGGGGCGCCCAGCATGGTACCGCCCACGCCCGAGCGGGGCCAGATCACCCGGCGGAAGACAAGAATTCCCCGAGGGCGCGGTTGTATTCGCTCGGGTGCGTCAGGTTCACGATGTGCCCGCCACCCGGGATCTCGACCAGACGAGCGCCCGGGATCAGCCGGCCCAGGGCACGGCACGGCCCGAGCGAGGCCTGGTCCTCGCTGCCGACGATCACCAGGCTGGGCACCGCCAGCTGGGCGAGGCCGGGCAGACGCTCGGGCGACGGCTGCACGGCGATGAGCTCCCGCAGGGTGTTCACCAGCGCGTGCGGGGCGTGCTCGACGAATCCCCGCCGGATCAAATCCGCAGTCTTCGCATCGAAGCGTCCCCAGATGGTCTCCGCACCGGCGACTTCGATGCCGGCTCGCTCGATCGCCTCGGCAAAGCCCAGGGCCCAGGGCACGTGGGCCGGCTCGTCCACGGCGCGGGGGAAGGCGGACAGCACGAGCCCGGCGACGCGCCCGGGGTGCTCGAGGGCGAAGCGCAGCGCGACACCTGCGCCCATGCTGAGCCCACCGACGACGGCGCGCTCGACCCCGATGGCGTCGAGCACGCCCGCGAGGTCGGCGACGAAACACTCGGGACGGTACGCCTCGGCGGCCGCGGGCGCGTCGCTGCGCGCG
This sequence comes from Polyangiaceae bacterium, assembly GCA_015075635.1. Taxonomy (NCBI): domain Bacteria; kingdom Pseudomonadati; phylum Myxococcota; order Polyangiales; family Polyangiaceae; species Polyangiaceae bacterium. The sequence goes on along the minus strand of JABTUA010000001.1, from coordinate 2,312,489 downwards.
TGCCCGCGGGCATCGAACAACACGACGCGGTGACTCGTCTGGAGCGCGCGGGCCTGGGGCCGGAAGTTCCGCGCGCTGCCTCCGAACCCGTGGCCCAGGACCAACACCGGCCCAGCCTCGCCCCAGCACTCGGCGTAGAGCGACACGCCGCCGGAGCTCACCGGCAGGCGCCGTGGTGGGCTCACAGCGCGGCCTCGTACAGCGCCAGCACGTCGTTTGCATCCGGGAAGCGCGGGGTCGCGGACAGCACCACGTCGGCCATCGCGTCTTGGGCCAGGACGGCGCAGAGCCTCCGGTCCACCCCCAGCTCGGTGGCGGAGCGCCGGAGCCCCACCCGCTCCGTCAGCCGCTCCAGCTCGGAGATGGCGCGATGAGCATTCTCGGCGTCGCTGACCCCGGGCGCGGCGACCCCGAGGGCGATGGCGATCTGCGCGTACCGCGCCTCGCAGATGCCGAAGTTGAAGCGCATCACGTGCGGGAGCAGCGCGGCCAAGGCCTGGCCGTGGGTCACGTCCAGGCGCGCCGAGAGCCCGTGGGCCATGGCGTGGCACAGCCCGAGCCCGGAGCTGCCGAAGCCGAGACCGGCCAGGTGCGCTGCGAAGCACATCTGCGAGCGCGCTTCGATGTCGCTGCCGGAGTCGTGAGCCCGGGGCAGATAGGTCGCGATGGCCGCGATGGCTCGCAGCGCCAGGGCGTCCGAGAACGGGTTGTGGCGGTTGCTGGTGAATGCCTCGATGGCGTGCGTGAGCGCGTCGAACCCCGTCGTCGCGGTCACGTCCGGCGGGAGCGACAGGCTGAGCTCGGGGTCGAGCACGACGCGCGCCGGCAGCACGCTTTGGTGTCCAATCACGATCAAGCGCTGCGTGCGCGGGTCGAGCAGGTGCGCGAACATGTTGGTCTCCGACCCGCTGCCGGCGGTGGTCGGGATCGCTATCACCGGCAGCCCCGGCCGGGCCGGGCGACAGCCCGGCGGGAAGTCGCTCACGCTGCCGCCGTTCGGAGCGAGCAGCGCCACGGCCTTCGCCGTGTCGATCACCGAACCGCCGCCGACCGCCACGATCGCGCTGCGCGGTTCGCGCTGCACCCGCGCGACGAGCGTCGCCACCCGGTCTCCGCTCGGGATGCGGCGAGGTGCCGCCGAGATCTCGACCAAGATCCCGTCGGCTTCGAGCGTGCCCTTCAGTTTCGAGACGACGCCCGCTTGCTCGACACCCGGATCCGTCACGAGTATCGCACGCTCGCGCTCCAGTGCACGCACGGCTCGGGGTAACTTCTCGACGCTCCCGCAACCGAAGTGCGCCTGGACGCCGGGCTCGATTTCGAAGACCTTGTCACTCAGCATCGGGCGGACCCGGGGAAGGTACATCAACGCCCTGCCCCGTGCGACAGCCGTCGCTCTTCTCTGCTTGACCCCCGGGCTCCTCGTCCCTACTCGTCGCCGGTCATGCCCGAGCCGAGCCTGAATCCGCCGCAGCGCGCCGCCGTGACCACGCTCTCGGGTCCGCTCTTGGTGCTGGCCGGGGCAGGCACCGGCAAGACCCGCGTCATCACCTACCGCATCGCTGCGCTGATCAAGAGCGGGATCAAGCCGGGACGGATCCTCGCCGTCACGTTCACCAACAAGGCCGCGAAGGAAATGAGGGAGCGCGCCATGGCCCTCTTGGGCAAGCGGCGCCGCCGCGGCGAGACGGCGCCGGAGATCTCCACATTTCACTCGCTCTGCGTGCGGGTGCTCAGGCGCCACGCCGAGAAGTTGGGCTACCCCAAGGAGTTCTCGATCTACGACCGCGGAGACCAAGAGACGGTGGCCCGCTCGGCGCTGCGCGACATCCGCGTGGGGCACGAGAAGCTCAGGCCCGGGGACTTGATCCACGCCATCAGCACCTGGAAGGGCTCCTCCGTCGCTCCGGACGCCGCCGAAGAGAGCGCGGAAGACGACAAGAAGCAGCTCGCCGCGCTGGCCTATCGCCGCTACCAGGAGCACCTGCGCGCGAGCGGGGCCATGGACTTCGACGACCTCCTGCTCAAGACCGAGGAGCTCTTCTCGCGCTTCCCGGAGGCCCGTTTCGCCGAGGCCACCCGCTTCGACCACCTGCTCATCGACGAGTACCAGGACACCAACGGGCTCCAGTACCGCATCGTCCGCGCGCTGGCCGAGCGCCACCGGAACCTGTGCGTCGTCGGCGACGACGATCAGTCCATCTACGGCTGGCGCGGCGCCGAGGTGACCCACATCCTGAGCTTCCAGCGCGACTGGCCGGAGGCGAAGGTGGTGCGGCTGGAGGACAACTACCGCTCTCGCGCCCCGATCCTCGGCCTTGCGAACACGCTGATCGCCCACAACTCCACTCGTCACGACAAGGTGCTGCGACCTTCCCGCGAAGGCGGCGAGCTGCCGCGCTTCATCCGCTTCGAGGACGAGAGCAGCGAAGCCGAGAGCGTGGTGCGCGAGATCAAGCAGCGCGTCGACAGCGAGAACCCCGAGCGCGTTTCCCCCAGCGACATCGCCATCCTGTTCCGCACCAACGAGCAGCCCCGCGCCTTCGAGCTCGAGCTCAGGCGGGAGCGGGTCCCCTACCAGCTGGTGGGCGGGCTCTCGTTCTACGATCGTAAGGAGGTCCGTGACGTCCTCGCCTACCTGAAGGTGTTGGCCAACCCGGCGGACGAGGTCTCGCTCCTGCGCGTCTTGAACACGCCGCCGCGCGGCATCGGGGCGAGCACCGTCGAGACCTTGCTCGAGCAGGCAGTGAGCGCCGGCGAGCCGCTCTGGAACGTCCTGCCCCGCGCGGTCGAGCTCGGCGACATCCCCCACTACGCAGGGGAGCGCATCGAGGCCTTCCGCCGCATGATCGAGGGCTTCCGCGCACGCCTGGGCACCGCCCCGCTGGCGGAGCTCGCGCGCGGGCTGATCGAGACGGTCAACTACAAGTCCGAGATCGAACGGGTCTACAAGAACCCCGGGGACGTCGAGGCGCGCTGGCAATCGATCGAGGAGCTGGTCAACGCAGTGGCCCTCTACGAGTCCCGCAGCGACAGCCCTTCCCTGCTCGGCTTCCTGGAGGACACGGCGCTCTCGGGCCGCGAAGACCAGAAAGACGACGACAAAGACAAGCGCCAGCTCCACGCCATCACGCTGATGACCCTGCACAGCGCCAAGGGGCTCGAGTTTCCCCACGTCTACATGGTGGGCATGGAGGAGGGCCTCTTACCCCACGGCCGCTCCATCATCGATGGACGCAGCATCGAGGAGGAGCGGCGCCTGTGCTACGTGGGCGTCACGCGCGCGCGGGAGACCTTGACCTTGACGCTGTGCAAGGCGCGCATGAAGTGGGGCAAGGCTCGGGCGCAGATCCCGAGCCGGTTCCTGATGGAAATGCGCGGCGAGACCGAGAAGGCGCAGCGTGCCGCCGAGGCGGCGGAGAAGCTCTTCCGGGGCGAGGCCCCGGCCGAGGAGAGCGGGGCCGAGCCAGGCGCGGAGCATGCGGCGCCCGTCGCCAAGAAGCCGAAGAAGAAGCCAGTCGGGCGGGCCCGCCAGGCCCGGGGCTGACACCAGGGAGAGAAGTCATGGGTGTATCGGTCGTCACGGGAGCAAATCGTGGAATTGGGCTCGAGCTCGCGCGGCAGCTCGCGGCTCGCGGAGCCAGCGTCGTGGCGGTGTGCCGCAAGAGCTCACCCGCCCTCGATGCGCTCGGAGTCCGCATCGAGAGCGGAATCGACATGACCGCCCCCCCGGCGTGGTCGAAGCTCGCGGCGGCGCTCGCAAGCGACGACATCGACCTCTTGATTCAGAACGCCGGCGTGCTCATCCCGGACTCGCTCGAGGACCTCGACCTCGACAAGGTCCGCGCGCAGCTCGAGCTCAACGCCATCGCCCCCTTGTTCTCGACCCGGGCCCTCGCCGGGCGCCTGCACTCCGGATCGAAGGTGGCGTTGATCACCAGCCGCATGGGATCCATCGGCGACAACGGCTCCGGGCGCTACTACGGCTATCGCATGAGCAAGGCGGCGCTGAACGCCGCCGGCGTCTCGCTGGCGCATGACCTCCGCCCCCGGGGCATCGCCGTGGTGATCCTGCACCCCGGTTCGGTGCGGACGGAGATGACGGCCGGGCACGGCATGATCGAAGCCGACGAGTCGGTGCGGGGCCTGCTCGCCCGCATCGACGAGCTCCGGCTCGACACCACCGGGCGATTCCTGCACCAGAACGGCGAAGTCTTGCCGTGGTGAGGGTCGGCCGCCACTTCGCGGTGGCGATTGTCTGGCTGCTCTCCTTCAGCCTGCTCTCCGAGCACGCCGTCCGCGTCATCCCCCTCGCGCTGGCGCGGCAGCTGAGCCTCCAGGCCTACCTGACGCTGGTGCAGCTCGCCGTCCTCGCGATCGGCCTCGGAACGAGCTTCGCGCTCCTGCCCGAGCCCAAGCGCGCGCTCGGCCTCGCCGCGGGTCCACTGCCGCGCCTCCTCGCGCTCTTCTTGGCTGGCCCGGCGATCTACGTCTTGGCGAGCTACGCCGCGATCTACGCGGCGCTTCCGACTCTGCTGGCCGAGCTGGCTGCCCGGGGCCGCCAGGCGGTCCAAGAGTCCACCGGCGAGTTCGGGCGCGAGCTCGTCGCTGCGGGCCTCGTGTCGGCCGTGATCTGGGGCGTCGTGGTGTCACCGGTGGCCGAGGAGCTGATGTTCCGCGGCGGAGTCTGGTCGGCGGCGCAGTCCGCGGTGGACGCGTTGCGCCAGCGCTTCGCTCGAGCCGAGACCGCGCCCTCGTCCGGCGCGCTGCCCGAGGGCGTGCTCGAGCCGAGCGTTGCGCTCCGCTTGCTGCGCGGGGCGTCGAGCTTCTTCCTCACCGGCGGCATCGCGACCGCGGTCAGCGCCGGAGTCTTCGCCCTGATGCACGCCGACATGCCCGGTGGCCTCGGGATCGTGCGCTGGGTGTCGGCGCTGGGTCTCGGTCTGGCGACCGGGCTATCCCGCCAAGCGAGCGGCGGCATCGCGGGGCCGATCGTCGTGCACGTCGTGTTCAACGCCTGCGCGCTGGCCACCACGCGCCGCTGGCTGGTCACCGAGAGCTTCGGGCAGAAGCTCGGCGTGCCGCTCCTGCTCTCGTACGCCGCTGCCGGCGCTGCCCTGTGCGCCCTGGCCGTCGCGCTCGCGTTCAGGGGCCGACGAGCCCCATCTTCCTGAGCACGACGTCCGCCACCAGGCCGAGCACGTAGAGCAGCCCGAAGCGCCGGGTGTGGTGGAAGGCGAAGGCCACGAACCACAGCGGCCAAACGTTGGGCGGCAGCTCCGGCGGCGGCTTCGCCGGGCGCCGGAACCGATACGCCTTGAGCGCGAGCCAGAGCGCGGGGACGGCTCCCAGCGTCGAGAGCAGGACCGGCGAGAAATAGCGGGTGAGCACCAGGTACCCGACCAGGGCGTATTGGCACAGCAGCATCGCGATGGTCACCGCACGCGACGCGCGCTCGCCGAGTAGCACGGGCAAGGTCCGGATGTGCTTGCCCCGGTCCGCCTCGAGCTTGTCGATGTGCTTGCCGAAGAGCACGGCCGTCGCTCCCAGCGCGAAGGGCAAGCTCGCGAGCGCCACCTGCCAGTCGAAGCGCCCGGTGACCACGTAATACGTCCCGCCCACCATCAGCGGGCCCCAGACCACCAGCACCGCCGGCTCCCCCATGCCGATGTACTTGAGCGGCCAGGTGTAGAAGAGCACGAAGAAGATGCCGATCGCGAACAGGGTCAAGGTGGCTTGACCCCGCTGCGCCACCAGGAGGGCACCGGCCGCGAGCGCCACGAGCCCGGTGAATGCGGCGTATTTGAGCACCTGACGCGTGGTCATCAGGCCATGCTCCAGAGGCTGCGGGCCGTACTGGGTGCGGAAGTAGTTGTCCTTGTCCACGCCCTTCTTGTGGTCGGTGAGATCGTTGACCAAGTTGTTGGTGGCGTGGGCGAAGCATAGTCCCAGGGTGCAGAGACCCCAGAGCACCGCGTCGAAGAGCCCGTCGCGAAAGGCGAGCAGGCCCGCGATGCCGCTCGCGATGGCCGTCATGATGATGACCGCGGAGCGCGTCGCGATCAGCCAACGGCTGACGATGTCGAGCTCCGCCCACTCTTCCTTGCTGACGCGCGGGATGACCGACAGCGCGCGTCCCCACATGGCGACGTTCATCGCGGCACCTCGGCTCACATCTTGTCGAGCTCGGCGTCGATCTGCTCGTCGTAGGCGTCGCGCTCGCGCTTCTTCTTCGGCTTCTTCTCGTCCTCGTCCAGCTCCGCCATGCGCTCGGCCTGAGCGCGGCGCCGCCAGCGGAGCAGCATGGCGCCGGCGGCGATGCCCGCCGCGCCGAAGGCCAGCGACAACAGCACGCCGACGTCCTTGAGCGGGTTGCCCGGCGGCACTGCCAGAACCTTCTCCCCGTAGCGCCGGACGATGTCCGCCTGGATCGCCTCCTGGGTCTCACCAGCCTTGAGGCGCTTGCGGATCTCGCGCCTGAGCTCGTTCGCGACCGGTGAGCCGTGGATGTCGAGCGTCTGGTTCCAGCAGCACGGAGCGCGGATGCGCCCTTCGAGCGCCGCGGCGCCCTCGACCACTTCGCTGAACTCCGAGGTGCCGACCTCGTCGTGCTCGTCCCCGGGGCCGGCGACGGCGACCGGGGCGGCGAGCAAGAGCGCCAGGAACACCCCGAAGCGGAACCGACGGCCGAGCGACATGGGCGGAATCTGGCGCCGTTCGCGCTGGCCGTCCAGAGCCGATTCGCTGCCGGGCTTGCGCGGGCCCGGGCTGTTGCGCTAACCCGCCGCCATGCGCGTTCGTGCTCTTGCCCTGTCCGCGGTCCTCGGGGTCGCCGCCTGCGAGTCGAATCCGCCGGCGCCCGAGCCGGCCCAGCCGAGCCCCGTAGCTCCGCCGCCAGCCGCCGCGAGCGCGGCGCCGGCCCGAGCGTCCAAGAGCTACGGCGCCCCGATCAAGGGCTCGACCGCGGTCGCGCTCGGCGAGGTGCTCGGCAAACCGGAGAGCTACGAGGGAAAGACCGTGGTGGTCGAGGGCGAGGTCCGCCGCGCCTGCTCCAAGAAGGGCTGCTGGATGGAGCTCGCCGAGAGCGTCGCCGCCGAGGCGCGCGGAGCGCGCGTGACCTTCAAGGACTACGGCTTCTTCGTGCCGACCGACTCCGCTGGCGCCCACGCCAAGCTCGAAGGGGTCGTCAACGTACAGTTGATGAAGAAGGGCCACGTCGAGCACCTCGAGGAAGAGGGCGCGAAGTTCGCCAACAAGAACCCCGACGGCACCGTGCGCGAGGTGCAGTTCGTGGCCACCGGCGTCGAGCTGACCAAGTAGCTGTCTGGATCAGACCTTCGGGATCCTGAGGGTCTTGCTGATCATCAGGCTGCCGCTCACGAGGTACATGAGCACGAGCGGGTGCAGGCGGAGGCCGAGGAGCTCCACCTCGCCGAACGGCAGCGCCACGCCGATCCGCCGCTGCCAGGTCAGCACGGCGAGCACCAGGACCAGCGCCAGGCTGGTGGGGATGGGCGTCCCCTCGAAGTAGGCGACCTTACCGCTCTCGTCCGCCAGCGCCGAGGCGGTCGCGTTGTAGCGGGCCAGGCGGCTGATGCCGCAGCCGACGAAGTAGACGAGCACCGCCGCGTCGAGGCCCCCACTCATGCCGGTCGCGAACGCGAGCACGGCCGGAGCCACGCCGAAGGACACCAGATCGGCCAGCGAGTCGAGGTCGGCGCCGAGCATCGAGTTCTTGCGCCTCCAGCGCGCGACCCGGCCGTCGAGGTAGTCGAACACCGCCGCGAACGGCAAGCAGGCGAAGGCCGCCCAGAGGTAGCGCTGGTCGCGAGCCTCGAGGTACTTCAACACCGCCAAGATGCTGGCGGTGCCCGCGAAGCCGTTGGCCAGGGTGATGACGTCCGCCAGGGAGAAGTCCCGCAGCATGGTGAAGTGGCGGCGGCGGGCGCCGGCCGCTCGGCCCTGGGGCTCTTTCCTCTCCACGCCCTCCCCTTCAGCACGCCGGGCGTGGGGCGAAAAGCCCCAAGAAAATCGGGGAGCAGAGCCGCCCGCTCGGAGCCGATCGCCAGGGGTTTCCCGTCTGCCCCGAGGTTGTGGTAGCGCTTCGGCCGGTCATGAGGAGGTTGGTTCTCGCGCTCGCCTGTCTGGTCGTAGCCCTCACGCTGGTCGGGCCGGCTCGCGCCACCCAGACCCACGTCGTGGGGCCCGGACACACCCTGGGCAAGATCGCCAAGCGCTACCACGTGACGGTCGAGGCGATCTGCGACGCCAACGGCATCGAGCGCCGCGCCCCGCTGAAGATCGGCACCAAGCTCGTCATCCCCGACGCGGCAGACGGAGGGAAGCCGGGCAAGCCCGCGAAGGCCGAGCAAGATGAGGCCGAGGAGCCCGAGAGCGCCGAGGAGGCCGAAGAGCCCAAGGCGCCGAAGCCGGAGCAGTCCGATGACAAGGCGGACAAGTCCGGCGGCGAAGGCAAGGGCTCACGCAACTTCGGCAACGACGGGCTCCGCGTGCTCGACGTGCCGGGCCACGGTGAGGCGTACTACTTCGAGCCCATCGGGCCGGGCCGGAAGGGCATGAAGCCCGTGGTGATGTACCTGCACGGCCGCGGCGGCAGCCCGCTGCGCGACTGCCGGCGCTGGGCCCCGGTGGCGCGCCGCTTCGGTTGGCTCGTCTGCCCCAGCGGTCCGAGCGCCTACGGAGACGGCCGTGACTGGAGCAACAACTGGTACAGCGGGCAGCGGGTCGCGATCGCGACGCTGAACGCTCTGCGCAAGGAGTACGGCCGGCGGGTGCAGCTGGTGGGCAACACGCTGATGGGCTTCAGCGAAGGCGCCTACGTCGCGCTGAACGTCGGCGTGCGTGAACCGCGCACCTTCAACCGTTGGCTCATCCTGGCGGGCAACACCTCGTATTGGGGCGGCGCCGGCCTGGAAGAGCTGAAGAAGAACGCGACTACGCTGAAGCGCGTCTATCTGATCACCGGCGAGGCCGACAGCGTGATCGACGGCACCCACCAGCTGCAGGACTGGCTCGAACGGCACAAAGTCGCGACCCGGGTCTCCACGCCGAAAGACATGGGTCACGAGGTCGCGCTGGAGCGAAAAGCGGCAATGTACCGCGCCGCGCTCCATTGGCTCGACCGCGGCGGCGGCGCCAAGGCCGGCACGAAGAAGGCCTCCGCGTCGAACAAGAAGGAAAGCGCCCGCAAGCGCTGAGCCCGCGCCTAGTGCCAGGCTGCCGCGGTCTTGACCGGCTGCCCGCTCTTGTCGTGCTCCATCACCAGCTGCTCGGCGTGCTGCATGCAGCCCACGCAGCTCGGGAAACGCGAGCCGTGGTCGCAGGTGATCAACGTCGCGGTCGGCGGCGTGCCCTGGAACTCCCCCGCGTCGATGTGCCGGCCGCACGAGATGCAGTGGATGTGCTCGGACTTGACGTTGGGTCCGGCGCGGTGGTGCGGATCCTGAGCCTTCCGCTCGCGCTTGGTGAGACGTTTCTCCCGCTTCATGTCGCCGCCATCAGAGCCGAGTGACCCGGCATCGTCAAGCGCTCACGCCCCCTCGAGCTCGGACAGGAGCTGGCGCGCCAGGGCGTGCTCGGGGTTGTCGGAGAGCGCCTTGCTGGCGAGCATGCGCGCTCTCCGTGGGTCACCAGCGCGCTGTGCGAGCAGCGCCAGCTGATACTGCGCGTGCGCCTTGAGCTCGATGGTGACGGGCTCTCCGGAGTCGTCCTCGCCGGTGCGCAGCATGGTCACCCCGCGGAAGGCGCGGCCAGCTACCTCGGTCTCGTCCATGTCCAGCGCCAGCTGTCCGAGCTCCATCGCGAGCCGGGAGTTCTTCATGTCCATCTCGAAGGCCTTGGTGAGCGAAGCCAGCGCGTCGCTCAGGTCGCCCTCCGCGAGCTGGATTCGGCTCATCTCCCGAAACACGGGCGAGAGCTCCTTGGAGCGACGACCGCGGAAGGAAGCCACGACCTCGCCGAGCAAGGCCATCGCCTCTTCGCCGCGTCCCACGGCCGCGTAGGCCCGCGCGCACAGCACGCTGCCCTCGGTGTCGTCTGGCGCGAGCCCGCGGGCCTCGGCCAAGACCTCCACGGCACGACCGGGATCGCCATCGGGCATGAGCAGGAGGTTGCCCGCCGAGAGCAGGAGCTCGAAGCGTCGCTGCACTTGCTGCTCGGCTGATGCCTCCTCCAACACGAACTGCGCGAGCTCACGGTTGTCGCCGATCGACTCGTAGAGCGCGCGCAGTCGAGCCCGCAGACGCGCGTCGCCCGGAGCGAGCTTGTGGGCGCGCTCCAAGCCGCCGCGAGCGTCGCCGAAGCGGCCGGCGCGCTCGCAAGCGTCAGCCAGCGCGAGCGCCGCCTCGCTGAGTGCCTCACCGTCCTCGAGGGCGATGAGCTTGCGGTAGGCCATGCTGGCGGCGTCCCAGCGCTCGGCCCGGGACTCCAGCTCGGCCAACCTGCGCACGACCTCGCGGTCCTTGCCCAGCTGCTTGGCGAGCTCACCCAGGCGAACGCGCGCCGCTTCGACGTCACCAGAGCGCTCGAACACCTCCGCGAGCCGCAGCCCGAGCTCGCGGGCACGCTCCGGCTCGGCACGGGAGATGGCCCGCTCCAGGGCCGCGACCAGGTCGTAGGCCGCGTCTGGATCGACGGCGAAGGCCGCCTCCAGCGCCTGCACCGCCTCGTCGTCCCGCCCGACTTCGGAGAGGAGCGCGGCTCGCGCCCGGCTCACGTCGGGATCCCGGCCGACCTCTCCCGGAAGGGCCTCCAGGATCTGAAGGGCCACGTCGGACTCCCCGGCGCGCTGGTGCGCCTCGATCAGGCGACCCAAGAGCTCCCGATCGTTGGGCACCACGTTCACGGCATCTCTGAGCAGGCGGGCAGCACCGCCCCAATCCCCCGAAGCGGCGTAGCGCTCGAGCAGCGGATCACGCAGCTCCGCCGTGGTCGGACTGGCGACGAACCCGAGCTCGAGCGCGCGCTGCGCGCCGGCTTCGTCGTTGATGTCGTTGCGCAGCATGACCAGGCGGGACGCGAGCTCGACCGCAGCGTCGCCGCGCTCCACCCGGAGCAGCGCCTCCAGGGCGTCGGCGATGACGTAGGGGTCGTCCCTGAGCTCCGCCAGGCGGAGCACCGACTGGACCACCTCACGATCGCTCTTGTCCCACTCGAGCACTGCGCTGTACACGTCGTAGGCGTCGTCCGCACGACCCTGCGATTCGAGCAGCTTGCCCAGGTGGACCGAGCAGGCGACGATGCGCGGCACGTCCTGACGGTCCTTGGCGCTGTCGATCTGGGTCACCAGGAGCGCGGCGATCTGGTCGCGCTGCCCCGCCGCGTCCAGGATCGACAGCAGCCGATCGGCGGCGCGCTGCTGCCCGGGGTCCTCGTCGAGGATCTCCTGCAAGATGCTGGTCGCGTCGTGGCTCTTGCCCTCGTCGAGCAAGATCTCCGCTTGCTCCAGCCGGAGCTGAATGCGGTCGTCGCGCTCTTCAACCAGGGGCACGGTCTGCTCGATCAGCCGCACCAGCTCCTCCAGCGCGCCGAGCTTGCGGTACACGGCCGCGAGCGGCTCCCACACCTCGCGGTCGGCAGCGTCTTGCCCGAGGAGCGACTCGTAGATGCGCCGAGCCAGGGCAGCGTCGCCGGCATCCGCGGCGGCGCGCCGCGCCACCGTGAGGAGCAGCGCCCGGGACTCGTCCGGGGGCAGGAGCCTCGCTGCGCGTTCGCGCAGGCCGAGGGCTTCCGCGAGGTCCCCCTTCTCGTCGCACAGATCCGCGAGCTCGCACAGCGTCCACGCCGCGTCCGCGTCCGAGAGCCCGGAAGCGTCGCCTTCCCCGATGGCGGTCCGGAGCAGCGACTCCGCGAGATCGACGCGCTCGATGCGCTCTGCCAGCGCCACGCCTTCGCGCAGCGCCTCGGCGTGCGCTCCCGGCAGCGCCACCACGAGCGCGAGCGCCTCGGCCAGCGTCGCTTCGTCGTTCTTGGCGCGCGCGACGCGCTCGAACAACATCACCAGGGAGGAGTCCCCTGGGTGAGCCTGGACGGCGGCGCGCAGGAGCCGCTCGGCGCGCTCGAGATCGGGGCTTCGCTCCAGCGCGCGCTCCAGGACCTCGATGCCGCGGGCGAGCGCGGGCGGATCCTTCAGCCGGATCTCGGCCAAACGGTAGAAGGCGTCGGTCTCGATGCTGGTGTCACCCGAGGAAAGCGCGCCGGATACTCGGCGCTCGAGCACCTCTGCCTCCGCGCTCGCGTCGCCGAGCCAGTCGTACACGCGCCCCAGCGCCGCCCAAGCGCGATCGTCCGAGCTGGGGCTCTCGTCGAGCCCGCGGTGAATGCTCTTGGCCCGCTCGCGGATCCGCGCCTCGGCCTGGGCCAGTCCGCCGAGGTGCTCGGCGTGCAGGAAAGCCAGATCCGCCAGCGCCCGCGCGGCCTCCGCCGGCGATGCGGCCTGTCCGAGTCGCGTCTCCACGGAGCGCGCCAGGAGGTCGTAACGCCCGCGCTGCCGGAGCGTCGCCTCCAGCGCATCCGCCTCGCGCGCGCTCTCCAGCGCGGCCTCGAACGCCGAGTCCACCAGCTCGGCCGCGCGCAGGGAGTCGCCGGTCTTGCCGGCAATTTCGGCCAGGTCGAGCAGCGCCTCCGCCCGGCTCGGCGCGTCTTCGTCATCGCGCCCCAGCACGAGCAGGAGCGCGCGATACTGCTTCTCGGCCCGGTCGAGCTGGCCCTCCTCGAACGCCAGCTTGGCCAGGGCCTGCAGGATGCCGGGGTGCGCCGGATCGATCTTGTTGGCGAAGTCGAGCTCGGCGATGGCTTCCGCTCGACGCCCCGCGGCGAGCGAGACCCGTGCCAGCTGGAAGTGTACGAGCGCCCGGTCTTTCGGCTTGCGAGTGCCGTAGCGCTCGATCTGCTTCTTGAGCACCCCGAGCGCATCGTCGAAGCGCGACGCCTTGGTGAACGCCGCCGCCAACCCGAGCCGAAGCGAGGGCTCGTCCGGCGCGAGCTCGATGGCCTGCTCGAGGAGCGGGATCGCAGCGCCGGGGTCGTCCAGACGGTCGAGGTGGATTCGAGCCGTCTCCTGCAGGAGGCGGAGCCGCGCCTTCGCGTCGGGAGCGCGCTTCGCTTCAGTGGCCAAGAGCTCGGCCAGCGGCCCGAACGCTCGCTGCGCGCGGTACAGCTCCGCCAGACGTTGCCGCACCGCGCTCGCGTCCAGGGCGTTCTGCGCGGCATGCTCGAGGCGTGCCCGCGCCAGATCGGGCTGTCCGGCGCGCAGATAGGCCTCGGCCAGACGCAGCGCTCGCGGGCCGAGCTCGTCCCGACTCGAGCGCTCGCACAGCCGCTCCAGCGCCCGAGCCGCGTCCGCCGGTCGGCCCTCCGAATCGTGGATGCGCGCCAGCGCGTCGAGGGACGACTCACTGCCCAGCTCGGCTGCTGCCGCGTGGTTCGCGATGGCGCGGTCGGGAGCCCCCAGCCTGTTCTCGGCGATCTCGGCGGCGCGGGCGTAGAGCGCCGCCGCGGCCCCGGCATCGCCCAGGCTGGCCCGAGCCTTCGCCTGCTCTTCCCAGAAGCTCGCGATCTCGCCGTCCAGCTTCTGCTCTTCCAAGAGCAGCGCGAAGCGCGTGACTGCGCCCTGCGCTACGCGGTCCGCCGGATCCTCGGCGAAGAGCTCGCGAAAGTGCGTGAGCGCTTGGCTCGCGTCGGCGAGCCGGTCCGAGCACAGGCACGCGGCTTCGAACAGGAGCTCCCGGCGTTTGTCCTTCGGGAACGGGAGCTCGGTCCCGCGCAGGTAGAGCGCCACCACCGCGGCGTGATCGCCGTCGTCCGCCAGTCGCTTACCCAGAACCTCCAGCGTGGCGAGGGCCGCCGCTCCGGCGCCAGAGCCCGCGTGCGCTTCGGGGTCCTCACCAGCCGTCCAGGCTGCGATCGCCGCGCTGGCGAGCTTCTCCGCCAGCGCCCTGGCGCGCGGGCGATCGGCCTTGGCATCGAGCACCAGGAGGGCGCGATCCCACGCTCCGGCGCCGACGAACGCCTCTAGCGCCGACTCCAGATCGCCGGTGCGAGCCAGGTGGATATTTCCGAGCTCGATCGTCAATGCCGTGCGGCGCGCCGCGTCCTCCGCTGCTGCTGCTTCTTCGGCGGTGAGCGCGGCGAGCTCCGGCCAACTCTCGTCGCTTTGGTACAGCCCCGCGAGCGCCTCGTAGCTCTCGGCGTCCGCGCCGAGCTCAGCCCGGATCGACCTCCAGGCCTGGATGGCGCGAGCCCGATCGCCGAGCTGATCTGCCCACAAGCGCGCCACGAAGGTGCGATCTCGGCGCGCCGCTTCGGGTGGCGAGAGCGCCGCTCGCGCCGTGAGCACCTCGATCAGCTCGGGCCAGTTTCCGGCGGCGGCCACGGCATCCGCCAGCCCGTCCAGGGCCTCCATGTCCCGCGAGTCGTCCGCGAGACGGGCACGCCACGCGCGCACCGCACGCTCCCAGTCCTTGAGCGCGCGACCGGACACGCGCGCCGCGGCGCCGAGCGCCGCTTTCCTGCGCTCGGGCTCGTCCTCCAGCTCTGCCAGCTTCTCCAGCACGGTGACCCGGTCGGCGGCCTTGCCCGCCGCCTCCAGCAACGGATCCAGCTCGCGAGCGGCGCTGAGCGCCCGCGCGCGGTCGTCGTGCGCCTCCGCCAGCACCCGCTGGTAGAGCTCGCTGGCCCCGGCCGCGTCAGCGAGCTCGGTCTTGCGCGCGGAGGCCGCCTCCAGCAGTAGATCGAGCCGAACATCGGCGTCGCTCGCGCCGTCCGCGATGGTGGTCAGGAGCTCCGCGCGACGTTCGTGATCACCGGTGCGACCGGCCAGCTCGGCGAGCCGGACCCGGTGCAAGGCTTCGTGGGGCTCGAGCGCGACCAACTGCGCGACGCTCTCGAACGCGCCTTGGTAGTCGCCGACCGAGTCGAGCTTCAGCTGGATGATCTTCTCCAGCCGGGAGACGCGCTCCTGCTTCGTGTCGGCGAGCTCGAGCTCCACCTCGAGCATGCGCGCGACGTCTCCGATCTGGCTCGCCGCCTCGTAGCGCTTGCGCAGGAGCTCGGCAGCGGCGTGGCGCACGCTCTTCGCCTTGCTCTTCTTCTTCTTCGACTCTTCGCTCGGAGCCAGCGACTCTCGCGCCGAAGGCAGCGCGACCAGGCGTTCGAGCAGCTCCGGCAGCTCGGGCCTGGGGCTCGGGTCCGCCATCAGCTTCTCCAGCAGGCCGTACGCCTCGACCGGATCCCCCAGGTCGAGCCAGAGCCGAGTCAGGCGCACCAAGAGATCGCCCTTGAGGGCGCCGCTCGCCGGGCCGAGCCGCCGCGTGAGCAGCGCGATCAAGGGTCGCGTCCGCCCCTCGCGCTCGTAGAGCCGCTCGAGCGAGGCCTCGATGCGGGCGTCTCCGGGCGCTAGCTGGTCGAGCCGCTCCAGGTAGTCGATGGCGCGGTCGGCGTCGTTCGCGAAGTCCTTCGCCGCCATCGCCGCCTCGCGCAAGAGCTCGATCTTGCGAGCGGGGTCCGCTTCGCGCCCGAGCGCGCGGTCGTACAGCTCGAAGAGCTCGGGCCAGCGCGCCGAGTTGTTGAAGGCGAGCTTGAGGCGATCGAAGGCCCAGTCTGCGCCCGGGCACAGCTCGAGCACGCGGGTCAGGAGCGAGACGACCCGCTCGGCGTCCTCGAACCACTCCTCGTTGAACTCGACGAAGCGGCGCCCGAGCTCCTCGGCCACTTCGGGAGCCAGCTGTCGGTCGAGCGCTCGCGCGTAGGCCTCGGCCACCGGATCGGGCCGGTTCAGCCGGCGCGCCACGCGCTCCGCGGCGTCCCAGAGATCCGACTGGCCCGGCGCCTCTTCGGCGCCGCCGAGCGCGATGCCGAGCGTCGCCTCGTCGTCGTCCTCGCGGCACTCGAGCAGCTTGCGATACCAGCGCCCGCGGGCGTCGGCCAGAGCGTCCACGCCGCGCGAGACGTCGAGCAGCGACTGAAGCATCTCGGCGCGGGCCTCGCGCGTCTCGGCGTTCTCCGCAACCCGCTCCAGGAGCATCGCTGCTTCCGCGCGGGCCTCGTCGAACGACAGCGCAGCGCGCACCAGCCGCATCACCTCGGGGTCCCCGGGAGCGGCGTCGAGCAGGCGCTCCAGCGTCCCGAGTGCGTCCTTCGGTCGGCCCAGGCGTTCGATCCAGAGCGACACCATGCCGAGCTCGGCCGTGGTCCGCTGCTCGCCCTCGGAGCGTTCGCGCAGGTTCTGCAAGGTCTGGAGCGCACCCTCGGGGTCTCCATGGGTGGACTGCAGGCGAGCCAGCTGCGAGAGCGCGTCCAGGCGCTCCGGGTCGCGATCGAGCACGCGCTTGTAGAGCTCGATGGCCGCTGCCGGATTGCCGAGCGTCGTCTCTTCGGCGAGCGCCCACGCGATCAGCACCGTGGTCGGATCCGCCGCGCGTGACGCGCGCCACTCGAACAGCCAGCGCCGGTCGGCGACCCGCGCCGCCGTCAGCTCGCTGGTCGCGAGGAACACGGTGAACGCCTCGGCGGCCGCCTGCACGTCTTCGCTCCCGCCCTCGAGCACCCGACGGTAGATCTCCGCGACCTCGTCGCGATGGTCGGCCGTGGCGGCCAACACGCGCGCCCGCGCGAGCAGCACCTGACGCATGCGAGAGGGGTCCAGACCCTCGCGCGCGAGCACGCCGTCGGTCAGCACCACGAACACCTCGACAGCGTTCGCCTGCACGGCGGCGCCCTCGAGCGAGAGCAGCAGCGCGACCACGTCCCGCTCGTCGGCCCCCGCCCGGTGCAGGACGCCGAAGGCCTCCGGGACCTTCTCCCAGGCGCCGGCCGCCGCATACAGCTCGATCAGCCGCCGCGCAGCCTCCGCCTCGTCGGGGCTCACCCCGAGCACCCGCTCGTACATGCGGCGCGCCCGCTCGTCGTCGCCCGCGGCGTCGGCGGCGCGCGCGCCTTCGAGCCAGGATTTGGCAGCGGACTCGGGGTCCACGAGCTGCTTGGCTTGGACCAGGCCGAGCTTCTCCAAGAGCTGAGCGCGATCCTCCGGCGCCCCGGCTACGGCGATGCGCCGTTCGAGCACGCTCTTCATCGTCTCCGCGTCACCGTTGGAGTGCGCGAGCAGCTCGACGTTCTCGAGCACCGTGTCGGAGAGCTCCGCGTGGGCGAGCAGCTCCCGGTAGTGCTCCAGCGCCCTGCCGCTGTCGGTCTCCGCGGCGACCTCGGCCATACGGAGCAGGGTGGCGTTCCGGCGCTCGCCCTCGTGGAAGGCCAGCGCGCGCTCGAGCTCGGCGTAGAGCAGCGCGAGCTCGCGGCTCTGGCCGTAGCTCTCGACCAGCGCCTGGTGGGCGACCGCGTCCCTCGGGTCGTCTTCCAGGGCTCGGTGCCAGATGGCGACCGCCTCGTCCGGGCGGCCGAGCTCGCTGCCGAGCAGCCGGGCCATGGAGTGGAGCAGCTGCTTCTTGCGCTCGCCTTCGGGCCCGCGCCCGAGCGCGTCGCGATACAGCGTGAGGCGTTCCTCCGGGCTGCCTTGCTCCGCGAGCAGCTCGTCGATGCGGGCGAGCAACTCGGGGTTCGAAGGCTCGAACGAGAGCGCACGGCGGTAGACCGCCGTGGCACGCTGGGGATCGCCAGCGGCGACCAGCGCCTCAGCCGCGGCGCTGGCCAGCGCGAGCATCTCCGGGCTGTCGACGGCGTGGTCCGCCAGTGCTCGAGCGAGCGCTGCTGCCTTCTCCAAGGGGCGACCGGACTCCGTCCCGAGCGTCTGCACGCGCTCGAGCCAGGTCGGGATCGCGTCACGCGAGCTCTCGACCACCAGGCCGAGTGCCCGCCCCGCCAGCTCCAGCCCACGCGTGGGATCCTTCAGGTGACTCTCTGCGATGCGCAGCGCCTCTTCGAACGCTGCCAGGCAGAGCGCCCGGTCCTCTGACAGCTCCGCCCGGGTCTCGAGCACGCGAAGCAGGCCCGTGCCCGGCTCCTCGTCGCGGTACACACCCTCGAGGACGTCCGCCGCCGCGAGCCGCGCGGAGCCGGAGAGCAGCAGCTTCTCGACCGCGGTCCGGCTCACCTTGTCGGTCGGGTCCGTCTCCAGCGCCTTCTTGTACGCCTCGAGGCCACCGGTCACGTCGTCCAAGCGCGAGATCTTCAGCTGCGCTAGGCGGTTCAAGAGCGCGACCCACTCGGTGAGCGGAGCTTGCTCGATGTCCCGTTCGAGCACCCAGGCCAGCTCCTTCCACTGCTTTTCCTGCTCGAGCAGCGGGATCATCTGGGCGTGAGCGTCACGGGCCGGACCGAACCGAGCGAGGTACGCGCGCCAGGCGGCGAGCGCGGCGTGTTTGTCCCGCCCCTTCGTGGTGCGAAGCTCCGCCGCGCGGAACATCAAGTGGCGGCCTTCGCCCGGCTCCTTGGCGCGGGCGGCCCGGCGCTCGGTCACGTCGATGAGCCCCTCGAAGTCGCCGGCCTCCTCGTACAGGCTTTGGAGCTTCTTGAGCGAGTCGTCCGCCCAAGGTGAGTCGACCAGCGCACGGTACGCCGTGATCGCCTTGCCGGGATCGTTCAGCTCTCCCTCGGCCAGCTTCGCGAGGCGGCGCGCACCAGCGTTGCGCTGCTCCGGGTCCGTCTCGAGCCGGACCCAAAGCTCGAGGCTGGCGGCGATCGCCTTCGAGTCGCCAGCCTTGTCGGCGAGCTCGGTCAGGTGGCGAGCCGCAGTGAGGGTCGCGGCGGGGTCGCTGCCGTCCTCCACGACCTGCTTGAACGCGGCCTCGGCGCGCTTCACGTCACCGGAGCGCAGGTAGACGGTGCCGATCTCCGCGCCGACGCGGGCGCGCACCGCCGGGTCTTTGCAGGTGCCGAGGGCGCGATTGAGCAGCTTCGCGGCTTCGGCGGGCTGGTTCAGGCTCAGAGACAGCTCGACGAAACGCCGCCGAGCTTCGTCCTCGCCGGGCTCCGCGCTCACCACAGGCCCCAGGAGCTCGAGCGCACCCGCGGGATCGCCGCCGTCCTGCTTGATGAACGCCAGGCGGCGCTGCACCTCCAGGCGGCGCGGCCCGCGCACCGTCTTGAGCTCGAGGTTCAGCATGGCCGCGGCCTGATCGGCCAGACCCAGCTTGAAGTAGGCGTCCGACAACGCCGCGGCCACCCGCGCGGCGACCGCGCGGTTGTCCAAGAGCGCTTCCGCCGCACGCCGCGCCTCGGCGTGCTCCGGCGCTTGCGCGAGCAGCGCCTCGATGTGCGGGACGGCGCGGTGAGGTTCGCCGATGTCCTTGGTGTAGAGCTCGAGCAGCCGGCAGCGGATCTGGAAAGCCTCGACCTCGGACGGGGCCGGATCTCGAGCGAGCGCGGCCTCCAGGATCTTCACCGCCTCGCGCTGCTTGCCCGAGCGCACCAGCCGCTGTTCGAGTGTGTCGCGTACCCAGCTGTCCGCGGGATCGAGCTTGTGCAGCCGCGTGAGCGCGTCGATGCTGACCTCGCCCAGGCTCGGCACGTCGGCGGCGACCTCGATCACTTGCCTGAGGCGCCGGTGTTGGCTGGCTGGATCTCGCTCGTGGGTCGCCAGATCCAGGTAGAGCTTGGCGAGGCGCGCGTCGTCGCCCGCGTCGCCGAAGATCTTCTCGAGCTTCGCCACAATCTCTGGATGCCCGGGCTGGGCCGTGAGCACGCGTTCGGCGTAACTCACTGCGCCGTCGGGATCGCCGAAGATGTCCGCGAAGAAGTGCGTCGCTTGCAGGAACACCGCGGCCTGGGCCTCGGGACCGAGGAGCTTCACCCGCCGATCCTGAGCCAGGCTCTCGTACGCGAAGGCGAGGTCGGCGACCTTGTCCTGCGCCGTCGCCACGGCGTGGAGCTTCTCGAACAGGGCTGGAAAGACCTGGCCTTTGGCGGCGGCGTTCACCAGCGTGTCGAGCACCGCTTGTGGGTTCTCGAGGGGACCATCGAGCAGCTCGTCGAGCTCCTCGATCCGCAAGATGCGACTGCCTGGCCCCCTGCTCCCTTTGGTGTTCGCCATTCGTCCCTTCGACAGTCCCCGGGCCAGTAACGCTAACAGACTCGCGGGGTTTTGGACGCGACGACATCGGTGCTGAGCATTTGCGCCGTGCCTCGCCCAGGCTGGGCCGGAGAGCCGGGCAGAAATTGCGCCGCAGGAGGGCTCGATAGTCGCGCGGCCGCCGCGCGGCCGGCGGTAGAGATCGGGACATGTTCGAAACCGCGGAGCTCGGGCGCACGCTGGACAAGGAAGAGTTCTCGGAGCGCGCGCGCGCACTGCGCATCGCGCTCCTGTCGGTCCAGCAGGAGCTCTCGGCTGCGGACTTCCCCGTGCTCATCGTGCTCGGCGGCGTGGACGGCGCGGGCAAAGGCGAGTCGATGAACCGGCTCTTCGAGTGGATGGATGCTCGCGGGCTCGTCAGCTACGCGACGGACGAGCCCACGCAGGACGAGCGCGAGCGCCCCGAGTACTGGCGCTACTGGATGGCGCTGCCGCCCAAGGGTCGCATCGGGATCTTCCTCGGAGGGTGGTACGCGCCGGCGCTGGAAGAGAAGATCTCCGCACGCGTCAGCGACGACCATTTCGACGCCGCGTTGCGCCGCGCGAGCACGTTCGAGAAGAACCTGGCTGACGACGGCGCGCTCATCATCAAGCTCTGGCTCCACATCAGCAAGAAGGTCCAGAAGAAGCGCTTCGAAAAGCTCGAAGACAACCCGGACACCAGCTGGCGAGTGACCAAGCAGGACTGGAAGCGCCACGAACGCTACGACGACATCCGCAAGAGCTGCGAGCACATGATCCGCGAGACCAGCACCGGGGAGGCGTCCTGGACCGTGATCGAGAGCGGCGACGCACGCTTCCGGGACATCGCCGTCGCCGAGCACGTCCTCGACCGCATCCGCGAGCGCCTGAAGAACCCCCTACCTTCGTCCCAAGGGCGGCCCGCCTCCACCGACCTGCCGGACCCCCACACCATCCTCGACTCCCTGGATCTGTCCAAGAAGATCGACGACAAGAGCTACGAGCGCGAGCTCGAGCAGCTGCAAGGCCGCATGAACCGCCTGTCGCGGAAGGTGCAGAAGCGCCAGCGCGGCGTGCTCATGCTGTTCGAGGGCTGGGACGCCGCCGGCAAGGGCGGCGCGATCCGGCGCATCACCGGCGCGCTGGACGCGCGGGCCTACCGCGTCATCCCCATCGCCGCGCCCACCGACGAGGAGCGCGCCCACCACTATCTGTGGCGGTTCTGGCGTCACCTCCCGCGCCTGGGCAAGTTCACCATCTACGATCGCAGCTGGTACGGGCGCGTGCTCGTCGAACGCGTTGAAGGCTTCGCCAGCGAACGGGCCTGGATGCGTGCGTACAAGGAGATCAACGACTTCGAGGAGCAGCTCGTCGAAAAGGGCATCATCGTGCTCAAGTACTGGATGCACATCAGCCGCGACGAACAACTCCGGCGCTTCCAGGAGCGCGAGCGCGAGGCATACAAGCAGTACAAGATCGGGCCCGACGACTACCGCAACCGAGCCAAGACCAACGCCTACGAAGGCGCCGCGAACGACATGATCGAGCGCACCAGCACCGAGTACGCGCCGTGGATCCTGATCGAGGCGGAGGACAAGCGCCTGGCACGCATCAAGGTGCTGCGCGAGGCCTGCGCGCACATCGAAAGCGCGCTCTAGCGAGAGACTCGGTCACCCGGACTCCAGGTGCCCCCGGAAAGGGCGAACCCTGGCGCCCTTGGGCGCTTCGCCGTTCGGGTCTTGGATTCGCCCGCGAGCCTCCGACCCGGGATCCCTGATCAGGTCGGACGACGTGCTGGGATCAGCGCTCGGGACAAGAGGAGCATCGCGTCGGGCGAGGCGGTCTCGGGTCTGACACCAAATCTTCTTCTTCTGTCGTGGCGTCGTGACCTCGTGGCGTCGTGGCGCAAGTTCTCCGAGCGACCCGGGATCCCCGGTCAGGTCGGACGACGCGCTGGGATCAGCGCTCGGGGCAAGAGGAGCATCGCATCGGGCGAGGCTCTCTCGGGTCTGACACCAAATCTTCTTCTTCTGTCGTGGCGTCGTGGCGTCGTGGCGTCGTGGCGCAAATTCTCCGAACCCCGTGTTACTTGGTGCCGTAGAGCCGGTCGCCGGCGTCACCGAGCCCCGGCAGGATGTAGCCGTGGTCGTTCAGCCGCTCGTCGATGGCGGGCGTGTAGATCGGCACGTCCGGGTGCTGCCTCCGGAACGTGGCGATGCCCTCGGGCGCGGCGAGCAGGCAGACGTACTTGACGCTCTTGGGCCCAGTCGCCTTCACGCGGGCGACCGCTGCGGCGGCGCTGTTGCCGGTCGCCAGCATGGGGTCCATGACGATCACGTCGCGATCGTGCATCTCGCTCGGCACCTTGAAGAAGTACTCGACCGGCTCCAGCGTCTTGGGATCCCGGTACAGGCCGATGTGACCGACTCGAGCGCTCGGCACGATGCGCAGCATGCCGTCCAGCATGCCGGTGCCGGCACGGAGCACGCTAATCAGCACGATCTTCTTGCCTTCGAGCAGCGGCGCTCGCATCGGCGAGAGCGGCGTCTCGATGTCCTCCATCACCAGCGGCAGGTCGCGGGTGACCTCGTAGGCCATCAGCATGCTGAGCTCCTGCAAGAGCGCGCGGAACGAGCTGGTGCTGGTGTCCTTCCTCCGCATCAGCGTGAGCTTGTGCTGGATCAAGGGGTGATTGATCACGAAGACGTTATCTTCCGACATCGCTCTCTCCAGGAGTCAGCGGCAGACGCGATTCTTACCACCCTGCTTCGCGCGGTACAGCGCCTCGTCCGCCTTTTGGAACAGGTCCTTCGCGTCCGCCGCGTCCGCCGGGAACGTCGCCACGCCGATGGAGATGCCCGGTCTGAGCGGGATGCCGTCCTTCTCGAACGGGTGTGAGCCGATCGCGGCACGGATCTCCTCCGCCACGCCGACCGCCGCTTCCGCCTCGAACCCGGGCAGCGCCGCCAAGAACTCGTCCCCACCGAAGCGCGATCCGATGCCGCGCTGGCCCACGACCTGTCCGATGAGCTTGCCGCTCGCGCCGATCACGTAGGCACCGAACAGGTGCCCGTGGGTGTCGTTGATCTTCTTGATGCCGTCCAGGTCCATGACCAGCAGCGCCACCGTCTTGCTCTGGCGCTTGGCGGCGTCGATCATCTGCTCGAGCTCGGCGTCGAACTTGCGTCGCACGAACAGCCCGGACAGGTCGTCGATGTTCAGCAAGCGTTCGACGACCTGGTTGTAGGCCTGCGCGACCCCGTCCTGGAGCTCGAAGCGGACCACGGTCGTCCCGAGCACTATGTTGTCGTTGGGAGAGAGCACAGCGTCGGTGACCTTCTCACCGTTCAGCGTGACCCCGTTGGTGCTGCCGAGATCGACCAGCGCCCAGGCGTCGCCCCGATCGTCGATGCTGGCGTGGTGCCAGGAGACGAGACCATCCGACAGCGTGAGCGCGGCGTCGGGATCCCGCCCGAGCAGCAGCGTGCGATCGACGATCACGCGGCTGCCGACGTCCTTCTCGCTACCGCTGACGACGACCAGCACGGGGCGGTGCGGCGCCTTCACGCGGCGCATCACCTCGCTCTGCACGCCCTCCTCCGCCTTGAGCGTCTTGGGCACGCCCGTGGGACGCCGTCCGTGGCCCTCGCTCGACACGTCCGCCCTTATACCATCCTCCCTTGGGCGGTCCCTCCCGGGCCGGACGAGCCGGCGGGATCAGCGCGCTGTCTCTGGTGCCGATCAGGTCGCTCCTGCCGGCCTTTCTCAGCGCTTCCCGGGCCAGCGGCCAGTGCTCGGGATCCCACCAGAAGATCAGCGCCTTCAAGAGCCGCTTGTCGCGCAGCTCCCGCGCCACCGGCACCGGCTCTCCCGTGAACGGGTCGAGGCCCGTGAAGTACATCGCCGTGGCCACCGCCATCGGCGTGGGGATGAAGTCTTGGACCTGGCGCGGGCGCATGTCGTTCCGCTTCAGGTAGCGCGCGAGCTCGATGGTGTCCGCGAGCGTCGAGCCCGGATGCCCGGTGATGTAGTACGGCACCAGGTACTGCTCCTTGCCGGCGGCGTCGCTGGCCTGACAGAACGCCTGCGCGAACCTCTCGTAGGTCTCGACTCCGGGCTTCTTCATCTTGTCGAGCACCTCGGGATCGACGTGCTCGGGCGCGACCGAGAGCTGCCCTCCGGTGTGGTGCTCGGCGAGCTCGCGGATGAAGGCCGGGCTCTTCACCGCCAAGTCGTAGCGCACGCCGGAGGCGATGAAGACTCGCTTCACTCCCTTCTCGCGCCTCACCTTGCGCAGGAGCTGCACGAGCGGATCGTGATCGGTGACGAGGTTCTCGCACACCCCAGGGTGAACGCAGGAGAGCCGGCGGCACGCCGCTTCGATCTTCGGCTCCTTGCAGTGCAGCTTGTACATGTTGGCGGTGGGGCCGCCGACGTCGGTCACGACCCCGGAGAAGCCGCTCATGCGGGAGAGCTGCCGGATTTCGTCGAGCACGCTCCGTTCCGACCGGCTCTGGATGATCCGGCCCTCGTGCTCGGTGATGCTGCAGAAGGTGCAGCCGCCGAAGCAGCCGCGCATCGTCACGATCGAGTGCTTGACGGTCTCGAAGGCGGGGATGCGCTCCTGCCCGTACGAGAAGTGCGGGCGCCGCGCGAAGGGCAGCGCGTACAGGCCATCCATGTCGGCCTCCGCCAGCGGCAACGCAGGCGGGTTCAGGTACACGGCCTCCTGACCGTGAACTTGCAGCAAGGGACGCCCGTTGTGGGCGTTCGTCTCCTTCTGGAAGAGCGCCGTCATCTTGGCGAACGCGCGCTTGTCACGGCTCACGTCGTCGAAGGACGGCAAGACCACCAGCTTGCCGTCCGTCACGAAGCGACTCGGGGCGTCCGCGAGCGGCTGCCACTCGGCCGGGTTCTTCTTGACCACCGCGGTGCCTCGGACGTCGTGGAGGTCGCTCGCGCGCTCGCCGGCCGCGAGCCGCTGGGCGATCTCCCAAGCGGCGCGCTCGCCCATGCCGAACACCAGGAGGTCCGCCTTGGCGTCGAGCAGCACGGAGCGCCGCACCGAGTCCGACCAGTAGTCGTAGTGCGCGATGCGCCGCAGGGACGCCTCGATCCCGCCGAGCACCACCGGCAGGCCCGGAAACGCCTGCCGGCACAGGTTGGCGTAGACGATGCTCGCGCGGTTCGGGCGCTGGTTCGGGCGCCCGCCGGGCGAGTACTGGTCGTCGGAGCGCACCTTCTTCTGCGCGGTGAGCTTGTTCAGCATGCTGTCCAGGTTGCCGGCGCTGACGCCGACGAAGAGGCGCGGCCGCCCCATCACCCGGAGCGCTTCGGGACCGTCCCAGCGGGGCTGAGCCAAGAGGCCCACGCGGTAGCCTCGCCCCTCCAGGAAGCGCGCGATCAGCACCGGCCCGAACGCCGGATGATCCACGTAGGCGTCGCCGGTCACGATCAGGATGTCGAGCTCTTCCCAGCCCCGGGCGTCCATCTCCGCGCGGGAGGTCGGCAAGAAGGCCCGGAGCTCGCTCGGCGACGGAGCGCTTCGATGGCGGCGGAGCGGGACCAGGCTCATGGCGAGCCCCGGATATGGCACCCGAGGCGCCCGCCGTCGAGGCGCCTCAGTCGAAGCGGTGGAAGCCGCCGCCCGTCTGCTTGACTGGTGCGGCGCCGCCGCCCTTCGCCTTCTCGCGGGTCAGCGAGACGCGGAAGCGCTGGTTCTCGTCCGGCGTGACCTTCTCGACGGCGTCGGCGTAGCCCTCGCGCCTGAGCGTCAGCTCGACGGCTTGGTCGCCCCGCGGCAGCTTGACCTCGATGGGGGTCGGGCCCTTCTCGACGCCGTCCACGAGCAGCGTGGCGCCGGCGGGATTGCTGACCACCTTGAACACGACCTCGCTCGCCACCGGGGGCGCCGGCGGCTCCGGCTTCGCCCAGAACGACGCCGGGACCCGCAGCGCTCCCGTCCCTTGGCTCAGCGCGACCCCGTTGGGCTTCGGCATGCTCAGCACCACGATCACGATGCCGAGCACGAACACCGTCCCGGCGGCGGCCATGGCCGCCACGATCGCGGCCTGCGTCTTGCGCTTCTGCGCCGCCGCTTGAGCGAGCGCGTCCACTCCGGAGCCCGCGTGCGACCCGCCGAAGGTGAAGCCGCTCTCCAGCTGGCCGCGCGGGTTCGACCCCACGCCGGAAGCCCCGGTGTCCGCCAGCATCCCTTCGAGCTCCGGGATCTCCACCGCGGCGTCCGCCTCGGCGGTCGGCACCGCGCCCACGGAGCCGCCGGCGCGAACCCGGCGCAACATCTCGTTCTTCTCGGCGATGCGGTCGCCGAACAGCCGCTGCATCATCCCGACCAGAGCGTCCTCCGGGTCGTCCACTCCGAGCAGCTCCCGCACCACGGCCATCAGGTCCCGGCGCATGTCGGCGGCCGTCGCGTAACGGTCGTCGGCGCGCTTCGCCAAGGCCTTCATCGCCACCCGATCGAGCGACTCCGGGCAGCCCTCGATGACCTTGCTGGGCGGCGCGGGCATCTCTCGGCAGACGGCCTCGAGCACCGCCAGCTTGGTGTCCCGCTTGAAGAGCCGCCTCCGGGTCAGCAGCTCGTAGAGCACGATGCCCAGGGCGAAGACGTCGCAGCGCCGGTCGATGGCTTTGCCCCGGCACTGTTCCGGGGCCATGTACTCGAACTTTCCCTTGAGCTGCCCCACCTCGGTGTGGGCAGTGCGGTCCGCCGCCTTGGCGATCCCGAAGTCGAGCACCCGGACCCCACCGCCGTAAGTCACGAAGATGTTCTGAGGTGAGACGTCCCGGTGAACGAGGTTCAGCGGGCGCCCGTCCGGATCCTTGAGCTCATGGGCGGCGTGCAGGCCGGCGCAGGCTTCGGCCACGATGTAAGCGCACAGCGCGACCCCGATCTCCTGCTCGCTCAGCAGGCTGCGACGGATGATCCCGGCAGCGTTCTCGCCCTCCAGGTACTCCATCGTGAGAAACAGGTTCTTCCCGTCCTGCCCGAGCTCGTGCACCTGCACCACGTTTCGGTGCTGAATGCGGGCCGCCAGGCGGGCCTCGTCCAGGAACATGTCGACGAAAGCGGGCTGTTCGGCCAGGTGCGGCAGAATCCGCTTGATCACGACGGCGCGTTCGAATCCACTCGGGCCGCGCAGCCTTCCGAGCAAGATCTCGGCCATGCCGCCCACCGCCAGGCGTCCGACGACCTCGTACCGGCCGATGGTGTCCAAGCTAGTTGATTCCGCTGCGCCCATTCCCCCTGCTATGCTCTCAAGCGAACAAGCCTAGCAAAATGCCTCGCATCGTCACAAGGGTTCTACCGGGCGTCCTTCTGGCCTTGGTAATCGGGTGTCCCACATTGTCGGCTGAAGCTCAGCCCAAAGCCAAGAAAGACCCGAAGACCGAGGCCTTGGAGCTCTTCGAGCAGAGCGCGGACCTCTACCGCCAGGGGAAGTTCGACGAGGCGGCGCAGCTCCTCGAGCGCGCGTACTCCCTGCACGACGAGGCGGTCCTGCTCTACAACCTGGGCCGCGCTTACGAGGGCCTCGGCGAGAACCAGAAGGCCATCGACGCCTATACCAAGTACCTGGAGAAGGCCCCGAACGCCAAGGACCGCGGGGCCCTCGAGCGCCGCATGGAAACCCTGAAGGCGCAGATCGAGAAGGAGAAGGCGCGCACCCAGCCGGAGACGACGACCCCCAAGGCGCCGGAGCCGGCGAAGCCCAAGCCCGAGCCCGTGAAGTCGAGCAAGGGCCCCGGTGTGCTGCCGTGGGTCGTGACGGGTGTCGGCGTGGCCGCGGTCGGGGCAGGCCTCTTCGTCGGGCTTCAGGCCAAGAGCAAGCGTGACGACGCTCAGGACAACCCCGTGTCGGCGGACGCGCAGGACGAATACGACAGCGCCAAGAGCATGGCGACGACCGCCAACGTGCTGCTCATCGCGGGAACGGTGGTCGCCGCCGGGGGCGTGACCTGGGCGCTCCTGTCGCGCAAGAAGTCCGAGCCAGCAGCGGCCGCCCCTCTGCACCTGACGGTGACCCCGGGCGGCCTGCGGCTCGGAGGCCGGCTTTGAGCGCGGAGCAGACCCCGGCGCCGCCGGACGCCACCAGCGAGCAGGTGCTGTTCGAGGGCTCCCCTGCCCTGGTGCCCGGCGTGGGGATGCTGCTGCTCTGCATGGTCACGCTGGGGCTCGCGCTGCCGTTCCTGTGGCTGCGCGCGAAATCCAAGCACTACAAGATCACCACCCAGCGCATCGTGGTGGAGATCGGCCTCTTCTCGAAGAAGCTGGAGCAGGTCGATCTGTACCGCATCACCGACTACGTGGTGGAGCGCCCGTTCGGCCAGCGCATCATGGGCACGGGGAACGTGGTCCTCGAGGCCATCGACAGCACCAGCCCCAAGCTCAGGCTGGACGCGCTCCGGACCGACGTGGTCGCCCTGTACGAGAAGCTCCGCGTCGCCACCGAAGCCGCGAAGCACCGGCGCGGAGTGCGCGTGGTGGACTACGGCGAAGGTGGACTGCCGGTCGGGTAGCCTCGTGTTGCGCCAGCTGGGGCCACGGGAATCGCGTCAGGTGCGGGTTTCTTCGAGCAAGTCGAAGCTGGCTCACTTCGTGAACAGGATGTGCTCGCCGCCCGGGGCCACGGCAGCGGCCTTCACCTCGTCCATCTCGAAGGGCACGTCGTGGGTCTGGTTCTTGCGCCAGAGCTCGGCCTCGTTGCGGAAGAAGGGGCTTTCCTTGGCGAGCACGGTGCCACCCGGGAGGGCGTTCTTGATCTTCGGGCCGGTCTTGGTCACCTCGGCGACGAATCGCTGGACGGGGCCCGAGCCGTAGTTGAAGTCGAGGGGCGAGGCGAGGCTCTTCACGATGCCGAAGTTACAGGCATCGACGTTCCACTGGTCACCCGGCCGCGGGAATCCCTGCTTGAACAGCGGGTCGCTGAACGCCGGGATGTCCACGAACCAGATGGGGTTCAGGCTCTTGAACTTGACCCGGTGCAGCGCGCCCCAGCGCCAGGCCGTGCGATCGGCTCCGACCACCTTCACCAGGTCGTCCACCGCGTCGAGCAGCGCCGTGACCAGACGATCGTCCTTCTTCTCGACCGTGCCGGTGGTGGTCATGTCGTCCCACAGCGCGCTCTGGCCCGACGCCGAGTCGTAGGTCGCGAGCTTGGTCGGATCCTGCTCCAGCATGCGCACGAACGCCTTGACCATGTTCGCCGTGCCGAGGCTTCCCATGCCCGCGGCCTTCATCTCGTCCTCGAGCGCGCGCCCGATGGCGCGCACCAGCCAGGCGTTGAAGATCAGCGTCGCCTTGGCGGCCAGCGCCTCCTTGGCGTCGACGTTCAGCGACTCGTCATCCGGGTTCAGGCCCGACGCGGCGTCGAAATCGGACTCCGTCTCCCACTTTCCCAGCGCGTCGAGCACGTCCGCGACGTCGGCAGCGGCGTAGCGCGGATCCGCCACGGCGGCCGCGAGGTCCGGGTGCGTCCCGGGCGTGGCCTTCTCCGCCTCGGCCTTGGTGAGCGCGGCGACCAGGTGCTTGGTCAGGCGGGCGCCGAGCCCAGACCTGTGATCGCCCTGGATCGCCGACATCTCGTCCAGCGTCATCGAGCCGGCCTTGGCGCCCACGCGCTCGTGGATGCGTCCCTGGCGCAAACCCTCTGCAAAGTCGCAGCCGATGTAGAACGGCTTGCCGTTCGGCAGGAGGTCGTTGGTCGGATCGTTGTCGTTGGTGCTGCCGATCTGATCGGTGTTCGCCGTCGCGACCCAGCCCGAAGCGGGGGTCTTCGACTTCGGCACGTATTGCTCCTCCAGGAAGGACCCCGTCCACTCGTGGTCGCCGCTCTCTCCGTCGAGCACGAAGCAGGGCATGGTGCCTGTGAACGTGCCTGGGTCCCAGGTGTAGGCCTTCTTGTCGCGGTAGGGCAGCTTGCCCTGGGCGAACATGAACACGTCGCCGCTCGAGTCCGCGAACATCCAGTTCTGCGCGCCGGTCCCGAACGGCTGCAGGGCCAGCCGCGCTTCGTCGACGCTCTTGGCCCGCGCCAGGTCGAACACGGCCTGGTACTCGCCGGTCGGCTGGTGCCCGGTCCAGCGCACGCTCAGGACGTTGGCGTCCGCCGCCACCGGCTTCACCTTCATGTCGGCGTCGATCTCCGGCACGACCGGCCCGTGGTGCGGCACGATCAGCACGTCCCAGGTGTAGTCCGGCTTACCCTTGATCTTGATGGTCTCGCTGACCTTCTGGAAGGCGACCTTCTGCCCCTTCAGCATCACGCCCGCGCCGTCGCCCGACACCTTCTCCTTCCAGACGTCGGTGACGTCGTAGGCCGAGGTCGTGGAGCCCCAGGCCAGGCTGCGGTTCGCGCCCAGCACGACGCCCGGGATGCCTGGGAACGCGACGCCGCTGAGCTCGAGCTCGGGGGTGGTCTCGCTGCCCACGTAGATGTGGGTCGGCCAGAACACCATCGGCGATGACAGGCCCAGGTGCGGGTCGCTGGCCACCATGGCGTTGCCGGTCGCCGTCTTCGCGCCAGCCACGCCCCAGTTGTTCGAGCCGAAGAACTCGTCGCCGCCGAACAGATCGCGCACGCGGCGCACCGAGCGCACGAAGGGAGCGGCGGCCGCGGCCAGCCCGGGCGACAGCTCGGGCGCGAGGTTCTTTTCGAAGGCGTTCTTCTTGGCGAGGGCGCTCTGGGCTGCCGGTCCGCGCGTCGCGCTCGGGCCCGGGCCGCGGAGCAAGTCCTTGGGCAGCGGGTCGTCCTTGAAGCCCACGAGCGGTGTCGCCGGGTCCAGCGGGTCGAAGCGGAAGGCGTCGATCAGGATGCCGGCGCGAGCCTTGGCGGCGGGATCGCTCGCGCTCGGGTTGAACACGGCGCGAACCTTCTCCACCGTCTCGCTTCGCCCGATGTCGTCGTCGGCGTCGTAGGACAAGGACCAGGTCTGCAGCCGCGCCATGGCCAGACTGTCCACCGGCGACCAGTCGGTGAACGCCTCGGGCGGCATCAGCTCGAACTGCTGCGGGGGCTTCAGCTTGCCCGCACGGTAGGCCGTGTTCCACTGCGTGACGCCGTCGGCGAAGGCATCGATGGCCTTCTTGTGCTCGCTCGTCGGGTCCATGCCGTCGTAGATGGCCTTCGCTGCACGGTGCAGCCCGATGGTGCGCATCGTGATGTCGTCCTCGATCTGTCCTGCGTCCGCCTCTGCGAACAGCTCCGCCAGCCTTCCGGTGGCCAGGCGGCGCGCGATCTCGAGCTGGTAGCCGCGATCGCGCGCCATCAGCCAACCTTCGACCCGCATCGCGTCCTCGACGGTGCGCGCGTAGATGTGCATCCAACCGTACTTGTCGCGCACGGCGTTGACGGCGCCCGTCAAGCCTTCGAGGCCCCGCGTCTCGGTGACCGGCACCTGTTCGCCGAACACGCCCTTGTCCGGGCCGGCGTCGGTGCCGGTGTCGGTGCCCGAGTCACCGCCGCTGCCCCCGCTGCCACCAGTGCCGGGGGAGCCTTCACCCTCCTCGCCGTCGTGACAGGCGCTCACGGCGAAGAACGGTGACGAGCACAAGAGGCACAGGGCGAATCGCTGGCGAAGGCGCAACATGCCCGGGGTTCTTGGTCAGCTGCGCCGCGGCGGCAAGGGATACGGCGTCACGCCCTTCCGAAGCGCTCGACGCCCAGCCGAGCCAGCGCGTCGGCGCGCTCGTTCTCGGGGTGCCCGGCGTGCCCCTTGACCCAGTGCCACTCGACCCGGTGCCGGCCGATGGCGGCCTCCAGGCGCTGCCACAGATCGACGTTCTTGACCGGCTTCTTGTCGGCGGTCTTCCAGCCGCGCTGCTTCCAGCGCGGGAGCCACTCGGTGATGCCGTCCCGGACGTATTTGCTGTCGGTGTGGATGCGCACGCGCATCGGACGCTTCAGGGTCTCGAAGGCCTGGATGGCAGCCATCAGCTCCATGCGATTGTTCGTCGTCTCGCGCTCACCGCCGTGGAGCTCCCGCTCCTTGCCCCGGAACCTGAGCAACGCACCCCAACCACCGGGACCCGGGTTACCGGAGCACGCCCCGTCCGTGTAGACGTCGACGAAGCCGTCGTCAGCGCTCTCGTCCTTGACCATCGGAACCTCTCACGCTCTATCACTCGTCCGCTCTGGCGAGAATCGTCCAGCCGGGCTCCATCGTTCGGGTCGCATGGTCGAGGCCGGTGAAGGCTGATATCCTACGTGGTGTGAGGTGCTCATGCGATCGTTGATTCTCTCGGCGAGCGCTCTGGCGCTCGCGCTGTCCGTGGGCTGTGGTGGGGACGACGACGGCGACGTCGCATCGAACGGCTCCGGCGGGAAGCTGAACTTGGGGGGCTCCAGCGCGAGCGGAAACGGCGGCGGACTGAACGTCGGTGGCAGCGCGGCGGGCGGCGGCGCAGCCGGCACCGGCGTCGGCGGCAACGGCGGCGACGGCTATTGCGGCAGCAAGCTCACCGGCACCATCCGCGACTTCAAGATCGACCATCCGGATTTCGAGTACACCATCGACACCGACCCGGGCATCGTGCAGGACGACCTGGGGGCCGACGGCAAGCCGGTTTACGCGGGCCAGTCCGGCAACCCGACGACCACGGGCAAGGCCAACTTCGATCAGTGGTTCAACGACGTCGCCGGCGTCAATCAGAAGAAGTTCTTGCCGGTGACGCTGACCAAGTCCGGCAGCAACGTCTACACCTACGACAACTCCGCGTTCTTCCCCATCGACAACGAGCTCTGGGGCAACGAGGGCAACTCACACAACTACCACTTCACCTTCGAGCTCCACACCAAGTTCGTCTACCTGGGCGGAGAGGTGTTCACGTTCACGGGCGACGACGACCTCTGGGTGTTCATCAACAAGAAGCTCGGCATCGATCTCGGCGGGGTCCACGGCGCGATGAGCGGGCAGATCGATCTGGACGCGGACGCCGCCAAGCTGGGCATCCAGAAGGGCCAGACCTACCAGCTGGACTTCTTCTTCGCCGAGCGCCACACCAGCGAGTCGAACTTCCGCATCGACACCACGATCGCTTCGTTCGTCGACTGCGGCCCCGTGGTCCAGTAGCCCATCGAGCAAAGCCGAGAAACATCGCCCGTTTTGCCTGATTTGAGGGGTCTCGTGCTACTCTCCCGGTGATGAGGACCTTCCGTCGTCTGCTCGGGGCGTGCGCCGTGTCGGCCTTGGCCGTCGCGGCTTGCACCAATGACTACGAGGACTTCAGCTTCACCGGCACCGGCGGCTCGGCAGGCGGCGGCGGTGCCGGGACCGGAGGCGGTGCGACCGGAGGCACCGGCGGCGGCGTGACCGGAGGCACCGGCGGCGGCGTGACCGGAGGCACCGGCGGCGGCGTGACCGGAGGCACCGGCGGCGGCGTGACCGGAGGCACCGGCGGCGCGACCGGAGGCACCGGCGGCGCGACCGGAGGCACCGGCGGCACCGCGACCTGCCCCGGGAACCAGAAGCTCTGCAACGGCGCCTGCGTCGCCACCAACGACCCCAAGTACGGCTGCGCGGCTCCGAGCTGCGACCCGTGCACGTTGCCGAACGCCACCACTCAGTGCGTTGGCGGTCTGTGTGCCCTTCAGACTTGCAGCAGCGGCTACGACAGCTGCGACGCCAACGCCGCCAACGGCTGCGAGCAGACGCTCGACACGACGGACCACTGCGGCGCCTGCAGTCGCAAGTGCAACACCCTCAACTCGACCTCGGCGGTGTGTACGGCGTCGGCGTGCCGCCACGCCTGCAACACCGGCTTCGGTGACTGCTCGTCCCCCACCACGGGTCCGGACAACGGTTGCGAGACCGACCTGGCGACGACCAAGGCCAACTGCGGGGTGTGCGGCAACAACTGCGGCTCGCTGGGCGCGCAGGGCGGCTTCGGCTGCAAGGCAGGCACCTGCGTCTGTCTGGAGAACTCGCAGTGCCTGACCACCGGCGGGCTCTCCAACTCGAGCTGCAACCAGGCCGCAGGGCTCTGCGTCTGCGACGGGACGACCTGCAAGCCCGGCGAGGCTTGCGGCAAGACTTCGGGGAACACCGTCTGCCAATGCGCGGGCGGCCCCGCCTGCGCGACGGGTGAGAGCTGCTGCCCCGGCGGCTGTGCCGACACCCAGACCGACGAGAACCACTGCGGCGGCTGCGGCGTGAAGTGCGCGACGGGCAAGACCTGCACCGCCGGCGTGTGTCAGTGAGCGGCGGACCCGCCGAGAAGCGCGAGCTGGTGCTCGGCCGGAGCTGGTACTGGCTCGCGGCGCTCGGCGGCGTGGGCCTCGGGCTCTACGCGCTGCGCGACGTGCTGACGCCGATCTTTCTGGCGTTCACCATCGCCTACATCCTGGATCCGGTGGTCGATCGGCTGGAGAGGTGGCGCATCCCGCGTGGCGTCGCCATCGGCATCGTGCTCTTGGTCTTCACCGGCGCGGTCGCCGCATTCCTCCTGCTGGTCATCCCGGAGGTCGCCAAGGACATCGCCAGCGTCGCCCAAGAGCTGCCCGGGCACGCGAAACGGGCGCTCACGCGCCTCGAGCCCATCCTGCGAGAGCAGGGCATCCAGATCCCGCACACCGCCGACGAGTGGATCGCTCAGCTCAAGAGCAAGGCGGACTCGATCTCCGCCAGTCAGCTGGCGCCGGTGGGCAACGCGCTCAAGGCACTGATCGGCGGGACCGCTTCCGCCATCGGCGCGGTGTTCGGCGCGCTGATCGTGCCGATCCTCGCCGTGTACTTGCTCGCGGATTTCGACCGCATGGTCGAGGGCGTCCGCTCCCTGGTGCCGCTACGCTACCGCGACAGCGTCGGGTCGTACGCGCGCGAGATCGACCACACGCTCAGCCAGTTCATGCGCGGACAGCTGACCGTGATGCTGATCCTGGCGGTGCTCTACGGCGGCTCGTACTCGCTGCTCGGCGTGCGCCTGGCCGTGCCCATCGGCATCGCTGCCGGTATCTTGAACTTCGTCCCCTACGTGGGCGGCGCGTTCGCCCTCGTCGCGGGCGTCCTGATGTCCCTGATCGGCGGCGGTGGCTGGCAGCAGATCGCCGGCGTCGTCGCGGCCTACATCGCGGTGCAGACCCTGGAGGGCTTCGTGATCACGCCGCGCATCGTCGGCGAGAGCGTGGGCCTGCGGGAGATCTGGGTGCTCTTGGCCCTGTTCGTCGGCGGTGAGGTGTTCGGCTTCCTGGGCGTCCTGCTGGCGGTCCCGGCGGCGGCGGTGCTCAAGATCTTCGTCTCCCGGGCCCTCGACCACTACCGGGAGAGCAACCTCTACCTGGCGCCCGCCGGTGCCCCGCCATCCGCTCCCGGCGCCGAGCCCGAACCGGAGCCCGAGCCAGAACGCGACCCCGACCCCGACCCCGAGCCCGACCCCGACCCCGACCCCGAGCCGGAGCCCGAGCCGGAGCCCGACCCCGACCCCGAGCCCGACCCCGACCCCACGCCGGAGCCCGACCCCGCGCCGGAGCCCGACCCCGCGCCGGAAGAGCCGAAGAGCTGAGCTCAGCTACAGCTGCAGCCGGCTTTCTCGATGCGCGCCGTCGCGGCAGCCACTCGCTGCTTCGCCCACTCGCAGCGCTCATGGGCCGCGCCGGCGATCTCGCAGATCCGCTCCTGCGAGCGCTTCATCGATCCCAACGCCTTGCACGCCGTCTCGCAGGGCGAGCGCGGGGGCGACGCCTCGGGGCTGGGCGTCGTGGCGGCCGGCTCCGGCTTCTTCTCCTCCGCCATCCCCTCACCCCCCGCGGCCGGCTCGGTGGGCTTGGGCTGGGCTCCCGGCTCGGGCCCCAGCTCGGCGCTCAGGTCGCGCTCCGCGGCCTCGATCTCGCCCGCCAGAGCGTCCACGTCACCCGAAGGCTCCGGCGACTTGGCCCCGGGTGCCGCGGCTCCGCCGCACGCGCCCAGACACACCAGCCCGAGTAGCACGGCCGCCCGCATGGGCAGGGATGCTACTCGACGGCGCTCAGCCGCGCAGCTCCTTCTTGGCGCGCGAGAGCGAGTCGTCTTCCTCCGGCATGAGCGAGAAGACCAGCACCGCGCCCACCACCGGGAGCAGCCAGATCAGCTTCGACTGAAGGATCTTCTGGCTTCGCTCGTAGGAGCTGCTGCGCCAGACCCGGACCGTGAGCCAGATCTGCGCCACGACCAGACCGAGGAGCAAGAGACCGTAGACGAAGTCGAAGCCGGACATGAATTCACGAGTAGATAGTCACCGCCGCCTGCCCGCGCAAGCCCCCGTGCCGGGCCCAAGGTTCGATAATAGGCTTCGAACGTGGTCGACGATGCGCCCCTGACGGCCCTGCTCGGGCCCACCAACACGGGCAAGACCCACCGGGCCGTGGAGCGCATGCTGGAGCACGAGACCGGGATGCTGGGCTTGCCGCTGCGCCTGCTCGCCCGAGAGGTCTACGACCGGGTCAGCGCGCGGGTCGGCGAAGGCCAGGTCGCCCTGGTCACCGGCGAGGAGAAGCGGGTGCCGGCGCGCCCACGCTTCTGGGTGTGCACGGTGGAGGCGATGCCCGTCGAGCGCAGCGTGGACTTCCTGGCGGTGGACGAGATCCAGCTCAGCGCCCACCGCGAGCGCGGGCACGTCTTCACCGACCGACTGCTCGACGCGCGGGGCCGGCAGGAGACATGGTTCCTCGGCGCGGACACGCTGCGCCCGCTACTCTCGGAGCTCTTGCCGAGCGCGAGCGTGCGCCGCCACCCGCGGCTGTCGCGCCTGCGTCACTCCGGCTCAGCCACCCTGGGACAGCTGCCACCGCGCTCGGCCGTTGTCGCCTTCAGCATGGCCCGCGTGTACGAGATCGCGGAGCGGCTCAAGCGGCGTCGCGGGGGGGCAGCGGTGGTCCTGGGAGCGCTCTCGCCACGGGCGCGCAACGCCCAGGTCGCGATGTACCAGGCCGGAGAGGTCGAGCACATGGTGGCGACGGACGCCATCGGCATGGGCTTGAACCTCGATCTCGATCACGTCGCCTTCGCGGATCTGGAGAAGTTCGACGGCAAGCGACCACGACCGCTCGAGGCCGCCGAGCTCGCGCAGATCGCGGGGCGCGCCGGGCGCTACCAGAACGACGGCAGCTTCGGCACCCTGGCTCCCCTGCCGGCGCTCCCCGAGCGGTTGGTTCGCGCGATCGAGAGCCACAGCTTCCCTGCTGAGCGCGCGCTGGTATGGCGCTCGAGCGGCTTGGACTTCTCCAGCGTCGAAGGGCTGATGGGCTCGCTCAAGCGGGCGCCGACCCGACGCAGCCTGAAGTTGGTCGAGCGAGCGGACGATTTCAGCGCGCTCGCCGCCCTCGCCCGCGACCCGGAGGTGCTCCGCCGCGCGGCCCGCGAGCCTGGCGTGCGGCTGCTCTGGGACACCTGTCAGATCCCGGACTATCGCCAGCTCCTGCCCGAAGCGCACGCGCGGCTCGTGCGCGAGGTCTTCGTCGAGCTGGCCGACCGCGGCGCGCTCTCGAGCGAACGCCTGCGGCGCCACATCGCGCGGCTCGACGACGCCAGCGGCGACATCGAGGCGCTGCTCGGCCGCATGGCGTTCGTCCGCACCTGGACCTACGTCACCAGCCACACCGGGTGGGTCGAAGAGCCGGAGTGCTGGCAGGAGCTCACGCGCGGCATCGAAGACCGGTTGAGCGACGCCTTGCACGCGAGGTTGGTGGAGCGCTTCGTGGAACGCGCCCGTCCGAGCAAGCTCTCGGGCGTGAAGCTCCCGGGGCCCTGGGCTCGAGCGCTGGAGCGAGCGGACCGCCACGGCGCGTTCGCCGAGCTCTTGGCGCGCGCCCGGCCCGAGGCCGCGGCGAGCCCGGACGAGAGCTGGGCCGCTTCGCTCGTCGACGCGCCCCACGAGCGCTTCAGCGTGGACGAGCGCCGACGCATCAGCGCCGACGACCGCCCGGTTGGTGTGCTCACCCGCGGAGCGGATCTGGTCCGCCCCGAGGTGCGCGTCACGCTGGACGTCACGGCCGGCGTGCGCGCGCGGCTCGGGCGGCGCCTCTTGGCCTACTCCCGGGATCTGATCCAGGGACTCTTCTCGCCGCTGCGCTCCGAGCGCGCGAGAGAGCTCTCGCCGGCCGGGCGCGGCCTCGCCTACCAGCTGGAGCAAGGGCTCGGAACGCTGTTGCTCGCCGCCGTTTCGCCCGGGCTCGAGACGCTCACGGAGCGGGACCGCGCCCTGCTGCGAGAGCTCGGCGTAGTCCTCGGACGGAGAGCCGTTTACCTGTCGACCGCCCTCGGCCCCGACGCCATCGCACAGCGTGCCGCGCTCTGGAACGCCCACACCGACGGCGCCGTGAGCTTGCCGACCGCGGTGTCGATCCCGATCGGGCGCCTGACGCCGAGCGCCCGACGGGGGCTATTGGCCATCGGCTACCTCACGCTCGGGACGCGCGCCGAGCGCGTCGATGTCGCTGACCCGCCACGGCGCCGGCGCCGACGGCGCAAGCGTCGCGGCCCGCGCGCCGCGCTCCCGACGCCGGGGTGAGCCATGGGTCGCTACCGGGCCAGGGACCTGCTCTTGCCGCCGAGCTTGCTCAGCATGGCGCGCGTCCCGCTCGCCGTCGCCTTCGTCCTCTGGCTGAACCACCCTTGGGTCGAGCTCGCCGTCCTCGCGTTGGCCGGTGCAACCGACGTGGCGGACGGCTGGTGGGCGCGGCGCTTCGGCCAGGTGACTGCGACGGGCGCGGTGGTCGATCCCATCACCGACAAGCTCTTCGTGCTGACCGTGGTAGCGGCGCTGATCGCTTCGGAGCGGCTGTCGGTTTGGTCGTTCGCGCTGCTCGCCACCCGCGAGCTCGGCGAGCTCCCGCTGGTCTTGTGGTGGGCGCTCTCCCATCGGAAGCGACGCGCGCGAGCCGAGCAGCCGATGGCCAACCTGCCCGGCAAGGCGGCGACCGTGTTGCAGTTCGCCACCGTCGCGCACGCGCTCTTCCACGGCCGCTTCACCGACGAGCTCTTGTGGGCCACGGCCGTGGCCGGCGCGCTGGCAGCGGTCAGCTACTGGGTCCGGGACCTGCGCGGGTAGGACGACGCGATGTCGGACGGTGTGAGAGCGCGTCAATATTGCGCAAGCCCCCGATATTTTTCGCGGAGCGGGGGACCGGACCCGTGCTAGTTCGGATAGTGCCATGACCACCGCAAAGCTCGTCTACGAAGGCAAGGAATACACGCTTCCCGTCATGGAGGGCTCCGAGAAGGAGCGCGCCATCGACATTCGCAAGCTGAGGGCGGAAACAGGCCTCGTCACCTTCGACGATGGCTACGGCAACACTGGTTCGTGCAAGAGCGCGATCACGTTCATCGACGGTGATCGTGGCATCCTGCGCTACCGCGGCTACCCCATAGAAGAGGTGGCGGAGCGCGCGCGCTTCACCGAGGTCTGCTACCTGCTGATCTACGGCAAGCGGCCGAGCCTCGAGGAGTTGGCGAAGTGGCGTCAGAAAATGACGATGCACACGCTGATCCACGAGGACATGAAGAAGTTCTACGAGGGCTATCCCCCGAACGCGCACCCCATGTCGATCATGGCTGCCATGGTGGCGTCGCTCTCGAGCTTCTACCCGGACACCGACAAGGATCTGGATCTCAACATCATCCGCATCCTCGCCAAGAGCAAGACGCTCGCGGCCTTCGCCTACAAGAAGAGCATCGGGCAACCGTTCGTCTACCCGCGCAACGACATGTCGTGGCCGGCCAACTTCCTACGCATGATGTTCGCCGTGCCGGCGGCGGAGTACGAGGTTCCCAAGGCGTACGAAGACGCCATGAACCTCCTGCTCATCCTGCACGCCGACCACGAGCAGAACTGCTCGACCTCGACCATGCGCATGGTGGGCTCGAGCGAGGCCAACCTGTACGCCTCGATCTCGGCGGCCATCTGCGCGCTCTGGGGCCCGCGCCACGGTGGCGCGAACCAGGCGGTGCTCGAGATGCTGGAGCACTTGCAAGAGAGCGGCGAGGACTACAAGAGCTTCCTCGAGCGGGTGAAGAAGGGCGACAGCAAGGCGCGCCTGATGGGCTTCGGGCATCGCATCTACAAGAACTTCGACCCGCGGGCGAAGCTGCTCAAGGCGGCCTGCGACCGGATCTTCAACGAGCTCGGCATCCACGATCCGCTGCTCGAGCTGGCCAAGAACCTGGAAGAGGTCGCGCTCAAGGACGACTACTTCGTGAAGCGCAAGCTCTACCCGAACGTCGACTTCTACAGCGGCATCATCTACCGCGCGATGGGCATCCCCACCGACATGTTCACGGTGATGTTCACGCTGGGCCGCATTCCGGGCTGGATTGCGCACTACATGGAGCAGCGCAACGACCCCGACGGCTACCGCATCCATCGGCCGCGCCAGATCTACACGGGCGAGGTCGAGCGGACCTTCGAAGACTGGGGCACGCGGCGGCTCTGACTCGGGTTGCGCTCTTTCGCGCCCCGTTCTTGCCGCCACGCCCTGCCTCGCGTCGATGTTGTTGTCGAGACGCACTCGGGGAGCGTCAGGCGACAATTCCTACCTGACGGGGAGAGTGCGCCGGCCTCGCCGGTGTTTTCGTGGGTCCCGCTCTCAGTGGCGGATCGCGATCTGCTCGTGCCAAGACAGCGAGAGTCGAGTCTGAGCTCCGGTGTCGGTGCGCCATCGATTGGCGCACCCGCCCCGAGCTTTGCTAGCCTCCGGTCGACGTGGGTAAAGACGATCTAGACGGGCTCTGGGACGTACCGGGCGAAGACTCGGCCGCGAGCCCTCTGCCGCCGCGAACGGCGGCGCCCGCCAAGCCGCCCGAGCCGGCTCCCGCGGTCGCCAAGCCGCCCGAGCCGGCTCCCGCGGTCGCCAAGCCGCCCGACCCGAAGCCCGCTCCAGCGCTCGCCAAGCCGCCCGACCCGAAGCCCGCTCCCTCGGTCGCCAA
This sequence comes from Polyangiaceae bacterium, assembly GCA_015075635.1. Taxonomy (NCBI): domain Bacteria; kingdom Pseudomonadati; phylum Myxococcota; order Polyangiales; family Polyangiaceae; species Polyangiaceae bacterium. Next base: position 2,271,574 of record JABTUA010000001.1, on the reverse strand, counting down.
GCCGCCCGAGCCGGCTCCCGCGGTCGCCAAGCCGCCCGACCCGACGCCCGCTCCCTCGGTCGCCAAGCCGCCCGAGCCGGCGCCCGCTCCCGCGCTCGCCAAGCCGCCCGAGCCGACGCCCGCTCCCGCGGTCGCCAAGCCGCCCGAGCCGACGCCCGCTCCCGCGGTCGCCAAGCCGCCCGAGCCGGCGCCCGCTCCCGCGGTCGCCAAGCCGCCCGAGCCGACGCCCGCTCCCGCGCTCGCCAAGCCGCCCGACCCGGCGCCCGCTCCCGCGCTCGCCAAGCCGCCCGACCCGGCGCCCGCTCCCGCGCTCGCCAAGCCTGCCGAACCGAAGCCGGCGACCAGCCCCGCGCCGAGTGCCGAGAGCTCAGGGGCGCGGCCAGCCAGCATTCGACCGCCTCCGCCACCGGATCCCGAAGTGGACTCTGGCTGGGACGCCACCCCTGCACCGCCGAAGGCAGCGACCGCCGCGCCCGCACCCGCACCCGCGGCAAGGGCCGCGCCCTCTGCGAAACCCGCGCCGGCAGCGAAGCCCGCACCCGCGCCCGGTCCCGCAGCGATGCCCGCGCCGGCAGCGAAGCCCGCACCCGCGCCCGGTCCCGCAGCGAAGCCCGCGCCGTCGGCCGCACCCGCAGCGAAACCCGCGCCGTCGGCCGCGGCGAAGCCCGCGCCGTCGGCCGCACCCGCAACGAAACCCGCGCCGTTGGCCGCGGCGAAGGCCGTCCCCACGCTCCCGGTCGGGGCCTCCAAGCGCGAGCGGCGGGAGCATCAGCGCCGCGAGCGAGCCGCGGCTGCCAGCCGCAAGGCCGAGCGCCGCAAGGCGAAGAAGTCGGCGCGCGCCGAGCGATTGAAGGCCGAGCAAGAAGCCCGTCGCCGCGCGCAGGAGCAAGCGCGCCTGAAGGCGGAGGCCGAGCGCGCGGAGCGGGAGGCCGCGCGACCCGAGCCCGACCCGAGGCCGGCGCCGGTAAGGCCCAAGAAGGCAGCTCCCGTGAAGACCTCCGCCCCGCGCGCCGAGCGGCGCCACGACCACACCGTCGAGCACACCGGGCCGAAGCTGACCCCCTCACCGAAGAAGCAGAAGACCGCGGCGCGCGCGCCCGCGGCGTCGAAGAGCGCGACCAACCCCGCGCTGATACTGGCCATCGTCACCGGCGTCGCGCTGGTGATCCTGGTGCTGGCTTACTGGCAGAAGCGCTGACTGTTCCCCGGCCCCGCCGGCAATCCCGTGGGTCCTCGCTGTTCGTGATCCGATCACGGCGAGGCGGCCGAAGTCGCGTCAGAGCGCGACTTCGCTGAGCTTGATCTTGCTCTCCGCGTGGGCGCCGAGGCCCAGATCCGCGGCCATGGCGATGTGCTTCGGCTCGCGCCCGACCTGCGCCAGGCTCTTCATGCCGTTGTCCTTGCGGGCCTGATCGATGATCTTCCAGCCGATGGTGTCCATCGCCACCGGATCGGTGGTCGCGAAGACCGCGCCGTAGGGGATGCGGCGCTTCGGGTCCTTGTCGAGCGGACCCTTGTCGTAGATGATCTTGTAGGCGTCGATGATGTGCAGGCGCACGCGGCTCCGCACGATCTCGTGGTTGTAGAGCGCGGCGATCTGGGCGTGTGCGCCGGCGCCGTGATGCTTGCCCGGGTTGATGATCGACCCGTGGGTGATGTTCTTGAGACAGCCGGTGAAGCCGCAGATGGAGTGATCCTTGACCTGCGTGAAGTTGATGACCGCGGTCGCCTCGGTGAGGAACTTCACGTATTTGGTCTTCACGCCCTTGTAGACCGTGATCTCGTCCATCTCGGTCACGCTGTTCATGTGGATCCCGGTCTTGACGCCAGCAGGCAGCTTGTTGCCCTTGCCGCCGATGCGCGTCCCCTTCAGATAGCTCGGGAACTGCTCGTACACGGTGATCTTCTCCGCCGGCACGCCGAGGGCGATGAGCGCGTCGATGACGGGCATGACCAGCTCGGCGTTGGCCGCCATGGTGGCGCCCGACTGGCCGGCGATGCCGTTCGGCTTGAGGGCGACGACGTCGTCCTTGTGGATGAACTTGCCGAGCGCCTCTTTCAGGTTCGGCGCACTGGTGAGCTCCATCAGCGCGCGCTCGACCATGTTTTTGGCGACGTCCGCCTTCGGCCAGAGCTGATTGGGCTGCATCAGCGAGGCAAAATCATTCCCTTTCGTCACTTTTACGACGCGGCCCGGCTTGGTCATGGGCTTGAAGCCCGCCGGGGGCTTCGCCACCAGGCTGGAGGCATCCCCGGCCCAAGCCAGCGGCGCTAGCGACGCGGTCGCCAGCGCGGCGGCGCCGCCGATGATTGAACGTCGCGTCAGGCCAAAATCCAGGTCATCTCGCTTTGCCATCTGCCACCTCGGAGCCCCTGATGGGCTCACTGAGCATAGGGGCAGGCTGGCGAATTGGCGAGGTCCGGCGGCGAGAAAAGTACGGAAGCCCCCGGGAAAGCCCTTGAAATATCAAGGCTCCGGCTCCGAGTGAGGGCAAGACCACGAACACCAGCAGGCGCGCTGCGAGGAAGATCAGCCCGAACAGCAACGCGGGCAGGCCGGAGTGGGGCCCGGGCGAGAGCAGCGCCGCCACGAAGCTCCACTCCGCGGCCAGCCGGAGCATTCCGGCGTGGCCGAGGAGCAGGAGCCCGGCCCCGAGCAGGGTGCGCCGGACGTTCACCCTCGCCTCCAGCGCGCCGCCGGCTGCGCGGTGAGCATGGCGAAGACGATGGCGTTGCCGAGGGGACCGCCGGAGGCGAAGGTCAGCTCGGATCCGCGCTCGACCGGCGCGCCGAACAGGTGGAAGGCGCGGTAGAGCTCGACGAAGCCGGCGCGGTCCGCGTGGGCGCGGCAGCCTGACAGCGCGAAGCCCATCGCGGAGATGCTCCAGCCGAAGATCAACGGCCCGGAGTCGATGTCGCCGGCACGCCAACTGGTGCCAGGCAGGTACTCCCGCACCACGCCGAAGCCAGCGACGCTGCCCGCGAGCTCACGCCGGAGCGCGCGGTGCAGCGCGAGGGACGCGCCCTCGTCGGCGAAGGAGAGGAAGTACGCGCCGAGGGCGGTGCCCGAGCCCCGGGGGGCGTCGGCCGGGGCGCGGTTCGGATCGAGCGCCTGGTAGAGCAGGCCGGAGTCGGGATCCACGAAGCGAACCGGGAGCAGGTCGAGCCAGCGCTGCACCACCGCGGGCGGCTCCTCTCCGAGGGCCCGCGCGCGCAGCGCCAGGGAGGCGACCGCCGCCGCGTTGTCCACCGGGTAGATTTCCCCGGGGTAGGTCTCGATGCTGAGCGAGGGCGCGGCCTCGAGGCGGCGTTCGAGGCTCTGGCTGATGCGGTCGTTCAGCGTCGCGAAGCGCTGCTCGGGCTCGACGAAGCGCCTGAGCGAGAGCGCGAGGTTCGCGTAGCCCAGGTACGCGGCGTGACCGTCCTCGGAGTCGAGCGAGTCGAGGGGGTCCGCTCGCCAGGCCTCGGCGTCGAAGGTGCGGGCCGGCGCGGACAGCACGGCGTCGAGCGCTCGGTCCATCCGAGCCAAAGACTCCGTCGCGAGCTCCGGGTGCTCGCGCGCCGTCTGCCCGAAGCCGAGCGCCGCCATCATCGCGGTGCCGAAGAACCACTCGCCGTCGAAGCGACGCGAGCCGGTGCTGAAGCGCGCCGGCTCGAGCTCGCGCACGTGGCGATCGACGTTCGCTCCGAACGCGCCGACGCGCGCGCGGTCACCGCCGAAGAACGCCTCGGCTCCGGTCTGACACAGCCGGCGCGGTACGACCAGGAATGCAGCCGCGAGCGCCAGCAGCGCGGCCGCCCATGCGATCCAGTTTCGACCCATTTCTCGCTTCGACGGCCGCCCGTCGAGGGAGATTCCCCTCCCCACGGTTTCTCCACCGAGCCTCCACACGCTCCGGGGGTCTCGGCTGGTGAACCCGGGCGGAGCAGCGTAAAGTCCGCGGTCTTCCCGAGGTGCTCCCGTGACCGCCCCCGACCGCCCCAAGGACTTCATCCGCGACATCATCGACGCCGATCTGGCCGCCGGGCGGCACCAGTCCGTCGTGACCCGCTTCCCCCCGGAGCCCAACGGCTACCTGCACATCGGGCACGCCAAGAGCATCTGCTTGAATTTCGGCATCGCGAAGGACTACGCCGGGGTCTGCCACCTGCGCTTCGACGACACCAACCCCACCACCGAGGACATCGAATACGTCGAGGGCATCCAGCGCGACATTCGCTGGCTGGGCTTCGACTGGGGCGACAAGCTGTTCTTCGCCTCCGACTACTACGCGCGGCTCTACGACTTCGCCGAGGAGCTGATCCGAAAGGGCCTGGCCTACGTCTGCGATCTGAACGAGCAGCAGATCAGCGAGTACCGCGGCACCATCACCGAGCCCGGCAAGCCGAGCCCGTTCCGCGAGCGCTCCGTCGCCGAGAACCTCGACCTGTTCCGGCGCATGCGCGCCGGCGAGTTCCCGGACGGCTCCCGGGTCGTGCGCGCCAAGATCGACATGGCGTCGCCGAACATGAAGCTCCGCGACCCGCTCCTCTACCGCATCAAACACGCGCACCACTACCGCTCGGGCGATGCCTGGTGCATCTACCCGCTCTACGACTTCGCGCACCCGCTCTCCGACGCCATCGAGGGCATCACACACTCGATCTGCACGCTGGAGTTCGAGAACAACCGCGACATTTACGACTGGCTGATCGACAACGTCGAGCTCCCGGCGCGGCCCCGGCAGTACGAGTTCGCCCGACTGAACCTCACCTACACGGTGATGAGCAAGCGCAAGCTGCTCGAGCTGGTCGAGAGCGGTCGAGTGAGCGGCTGGGACGACCCACGCATGCCGACCATCGCCGGACTGCGCCGCCGCGGCGTCACGCCGGAGGCCATGCGGAGCTTCGCGACTCGGGTTGGGGTGGCGAAGAACAACAGCACCGTGGAGCTCGCGCTCTTCGAGCACACGCTGCGCGAAGACCTGAACGAGAGGTCGCCGCGCGTCTTGTGCGTGCTCGACCCGCTCGAGGTCGTGATCGAGAACTACCCGGAGGGCCAGATCGAGGAGCTCGAAGCGGCGTATTGGCCCCACGACGTGCCCAAGCAGGGCAGCCGCAAGCTGCCGTTCTCGCGCCGGCTCTTCATCGACCAGAGCGACTTCGCGGAGAACCCGCCGAAGGACTTCTTCCGGCTCGTGCCCGGTCGCGAGGTGCGACTGCGGCATGCCTACGTGATCAAGTGCGAGCGCGTCGAGAAGGACGCCTCGGGCAAGGTCACCCGGCTCGTCTGCAGCTACGACCCGGCCACTCGGGGCGGCGACAGCGGCGGGCGCAAGGTCCGTGGCACCATCCACTGGGTCAGCGCCGCGGGCGCGCTCGACGTCGAGGTCCGGGTCTACGACCGGCTCTTCCAGACCGAGCTCCCCGGCGCCGAGAGCGGCGATCCGCTCTCGGATCTCAACCCGGACTCGCTGGTCGTGCTGCGCGGCTGCAAGGCGGAGCCGAGCCTCGCCGAAGCGGCGCCCGGCGACCGCTTCCAGTTCGAGCGCGAGGGCTTCTTCTTCGTCGATCCGAGCGACAGCAGACCCGGCACGCCGATCTTCAACCGCACCGTTGCGCTGAAGGACACCTGGGCCAAGCTGGTGCAGAAGGCGGAGCCCAAGGCCGAGGCTCGCAAGGCGGAGCCGAAGAGCGCGGCCAAGGCGGCCCAGCGCGAAGGGCTCTCGACCGCGGCGCGCGCCCTAGTCGAAGCGCACCAGCTCTCGCCGGAGGACGCGCGGGTGCTCGGAGAGCCGGGCCCGTTGCGCAGCCTGTTCGACTCGGCGCTGCCGCACCACGACAACGCCCGCGCCGTCGCCAGCTGGATCGTCAACGAGCTGCCGCGCAGCGACGAGCCCCTGCCCTTCGGCGGGCAGGAGGTCGCCGAGCTGGTCGCGCTGATCGACGCCGGCACGTTGAGCGGCGCGCTCGGCAAGAAGGTGCTCGGGGAGATGCTCGCAGGCGGCGGCTCGCCCAGGGCCATCGTGGAGAAGCAGGGGTTGCGCCAGATCGCCGATCCGGCGGCGCTCGTGCCCATCGTCGAGGCGGTGCTGGCCAGGAACGCCGACACCGTGGCCCGCTACCGCGCGGGCAACAAGAACGTGCTCGGCGCCCTGACCGGGATGATCCTGCGGGAGACCCGCGGCCAGGCGAACCCCAAGCTGGTGAGCCAGCTCTTGCTCGAGAAGCTCGGGTGACGGCGCCAAAGCCCCGGGTCCCCTGGCGCAAGCGCGCGCTCCGCATCGCGCTCGAGATCGGCCTCGTCGCCGCCGTGTACTTCGGCGTCAGCGCCTGGCAAGGCCGGAAGCTGCTCGGCTCCGCGAGCCCCGCGCCGGCGTTCAGCCTGCGCTCGTTGGACGGAAAGCAGGTCGCCCTCGAAGATCTGCGTGGCAAGCGCGTGCTCTTGCACTTCTGGGCCACCTGGTGCGGGGTGTGCCGGCAGGAGCACGGCGCGCTGAACGCCGTCCAGGCGGGGCTCGGGCCAGACGAGGTGCTGCTCAGCGTGGTCGCGGACTCCGAGGATCCGGAGACCGTGCGGCGCTATGCCGCGGAGGCCGGCATCCGCTACCCTGTGCTCTTGGCCGACGCCAAAGTCGTTCGCGACTACCGGGTGGGCGCGTTTCCCACCAACTACTTCGTGTCGAAAGCCGGTCAGATCACCGGACACACCGTGGGGATGAGCACGCGCTTCGGGATGAACGCGAGATTGGGGTGTGCGAGATGAAGAAGCTGTGGATCGCGGGCGCCTTCTGCCTGATCGCGTGCTCGAAGCCCGAGCCGCCGAGGATCACGCCCCACTCCGCCCGGGTGACGGCGCTCACACCGCTGGCCATCGGGATCGCGCTCGAGCTCGACGTCGAGAACAAAAGCCCCTACCCGCTCGTGGTGCAGGAGGTGAGCGGCACGCTGAAGCTCGGCGCGGGGCAGGAGGTGGGCCGCGCGCGCTCGGAGCCGAAAGGCAACGTGCCGGCGCGCGCGACGACGCGCCTGCCGGCGGAGCTCTCGGTGCCGTGGACCGGGCTCGGCGCGCTCGCGCCGCTGGCAGCGAGCGGCAAGCCGGTGCCGTACTCGTTCGAGGGCACGGCGAAGGTGGGTGGCGCCAAGCTCAACCTGGACGTGCCGTTCACGGTGAAAGGCGAGATCACGCAGCAGCAGATCCTCCAGGCTGGGTTGCGCGGGCTCGGCGGGATGATCCCGCTCGCGCAGTAGGCCCCGCCTCACCAGGTGTAGCCTCCGCCGGCGGTGACGATCAGGAAGTCCGACACGTAGATGGCCATGGCGGTGATGGTCCAGCGCCGCAGCTTGGCGGTTCCCGCGTTGTACTTGGGAAAGCTCAGCGTGATGGCCGGACCGTGCGCGACCCCGCTGGTGCTCTCTTCGTTCTCCGTCCCCCCGACCTTGGTCGTGGTGAACGTCGCGGCGGCGCCCAGGCGGTAGCCCAGGAAGACGCCAAACCCGCCCTGCTCGAGCGTGCTCGGATCCATCGCGCCGAAGCTGAGCCACTGGTACCCCGCGGTCAGCGAGCCCGAGACGGTCGCCTGCTCGTATTCCGTCTCAGTTCCCGCGGCCGAGACCTTCCCGAAGCCACCTTGGAAGGTCCCCATCAGATCGACACCGACGCCGCTCCAGCCGCCACCCTCGGGCCCGGGGAACTGGCCGCCGGCCATCAGGCGCAGCCCGCCCTGGATCGAGTAGCCCATGAGCGTCAGGTCGAGGTCTCCGGTGCTGGTGCCGTACAGGCCGGACAGCTCGAGCGCGCCGCCCAGATCGTACGACGGCGGCGTCACCACGCGCCGGACGCTCTGCCCCTGAAGCCCGAAGCTCACCCCGCGGCCATCCACGCTGGTCGCGGTGTTCTCGCGACAGATCTCACCGGGTTGGTTGGCGCAGTCGCGGCTGGTCTCCTGCCGGGCGCCCCCACTCGGGGCGATCTGGGTCGTGCTCGGCGCGCTCGCTCCGGCGAGTGCGCTTCGGTCCGGGACCAGCGCCACCACCTTGACCTGGGCCCAGGACCAGGTCTCTTCGCGCTTGTCGGGGTGCTGGAACGTCACGAAAGAGCCCGGTTCCTGGCGCAGGACGCGCACGTACAGCACACGGTTGTCGGCAGTCACGAGCACGTCCCAGTTGTTGGTGGCCGCACCCGGGGTCGGGTAGCTGGGGACACTCGCCGGCGCGGGGGTCGAGCTGGGAGGCGGGGCGACGTCGCCCGCGGGCTGCGCGGCCGCGATCAGGGGGCAAAAGACGAACAGGGCGAAGGGTAACGTTGAGCGGAACGGGGGCATGAAGTCTCCGGAAGGCGCAGCGTCGAGCCGCGGTTGGAGGGCGAAACCTGCAACCCTACCAGCGACCTTCGAGATTTCGTAGGTCCAAAGCGTCGGTCGCGTTCTCGAGCCGAAGTCGGGCCGGCTGCCGCGCTCGCGCTTTGCTGCCGAGCAGCCTAAACTGCCGGCATGGGCCGGGAGAGAACACGCTTCGGCGCGTGGGGAAGAGGTCTGACCTTCGCGGGCGCCGCGCTCGTGGCGTCCGCGTTCGCGGGCGCGTGCGGCTCGGACGACGCGGAGGAGCTCCGGCGAGCCAAGCTGGCCGAAGGCTGCTTGCTCAACACCGACTGCAACTCGCCGCTCGTCTGCGCCTTCCGCAAGTGTCACACCGAGTGCAACGAACAGCGCGACTGCCCGGACGGCGAGCTCTGCGTCCCCACGGACAAGCCGTTCAAGGTGTGCATGTTCGAGAGCGAGCAACAGTGCGACTTCAACAGCCAGTGCCCGGAGCGCTTCAAGTGCGTCTTCGGCAAGTGCCGTCCCGAGTGCAAGACCGCCAAAGACTGCGTCCCCGACCAGGCGTGCGCGGAGGGGTCGTGCGCGGTGCAGGCCGAGGTGGACGAGAACGGCCGGCTGATCAACTCCCAGGATGCCTCGCCGGTCGGCAACTCGTGTGTCTACCACTCCGATTGCGAAGGTGAGCTCAAGTGCATCGGGGGAGCGTGCTTGCCCGAGTGCAAGACCGGCGAAGATTGTGCAAGCGGCGTCTGCAGCGCCACCGGCAGCTGCGTGACGGGGGTTCCGGATGGCGGCGCTGGCCCCGGCGCCTGCGCGAACGGCGTGAAAGACTCGGCGGAGTCCGACGTGGACTGCGGCGGGGCGTGCGGCGCTTGCGCCGGAGCCGCCTGCACCAAGCCGAGCGACTGCGCGAGCCACGTCTGCACGGCGCAGAAGTGCTCTGCGCCGAGCTGCGGCGACGGCCTGCAGAACGGCACCGAGTCCGACATCGACTGCGGCGGCACCAGCTGCCCCAAGTGCCCCGCGCCCAAGGGGTGCTGGACCGCCAGCGACTGCGCCGAGGGCAAGTGTGCCGCTGGGACCTGTACGACCCCGGGATGCACCGACGGCACCAAGAGCGGTAACGAGACCGACATCGACTGCGGCGGTGGTCAGTGCAGCCCCTGCGCCGATGGCAAGGGCTGTGGCGCGAACGCAGACTGCTCGAGCGGCGCCTGCGTAGCGAAGGCCTGCAAGCCCGCCGGGCCCTCGACCTGGGTCGAGGCGATCGTCGGCACCCCGCGGGTCGTCGCCGACCCCGCCGGCAATCTGGTCGCGGCGGGCACGTTCGTCACGGGCCAGGACATCGGGGGAGTCCCGCTCAATTCGAGCGGCGGCAACGAGCTCTTCGTCGCCAAGCTCACCCCGGCCGGCGCGTCCCTGTGGGTCGTCCGCCTGGGCGGAACTGGTGACGATCAGCTGGTGGATGTCAGCGTGGACTCCAAGGGCAACGTGATCGTCGCCGGCAACACGAACAACGGGGCGTCGTTCGACAAGCCGCTCGGCTGCGCGACCCGCGGGATGTTCGCCATCAAGCTGAGCGCGGACAAGGGCAGCGAGCTCTGGTCGCGCTGCATCAGCGTGCCGGCCGCCAGTGCCGACGGAGAGCAGTACTCCGTCGGCGTCGACGCTGCGGACGAGGTGTACGTCGGCGGCCGCTTCTACGGCACGTTCTCGTTCGGCGGCACCCAGCTCTTCGAGGCGAACTGGGCGGGCTACCTGGCCAAGTACTCCGGGGTGACCGGCGCCGTTGCCTGGGCGAGGCCCCTGAAGACGATCAACGGGGGTTCGGTCGGCGCTGGACCGCGCGCGCTCCTGGGCGACGGGAGCAACGTGCTGGCGGTGGGCGAGTTCATCTCGACCCTCGACCTGGTCGGCAAGCAGCTGGTCAGCACGGTCGCCGTTACCTCGGACGTTTACGTCGCGCGCTTCTCCGGCGCGGACGGCGCCGTGATCGATGCGCGACGGTTCGGCGACGCGGGCAACGACCTGGGGCGCGACCTCTCCAAGGACGGCGCGGCGGGGCTCTTGATCGCCGGCTCGTTCGTTGGCCAGGTCGATTTCGGGAGCGGCCAGGTGGTGGCGAACCAGGGCAACACCGACGCCTTCTTGCTGAAGCTCGACGCCGCCACGCTCACGACCGCCTGGGCGAAGGGGTTTGGCAGCAGCGCCTTCGACTACGGCGTGTCAGTCGCGGTGAAGGGCAGCGGAGAGGTGGCCTTCGCCGCGGAGATCGGCGGCGCCGTGGACTTCGGCGGCGGCCCGGTGCAGCACGTCGGCTCGTCGGATCTGGTGCTCGCGCGCTTCAACCCGCAAGGCGGCCACCTGTACTCGAAGAGCTGGGGCCACATCAGCGCCGACTCTCCGACCAGCGTAGCGTGGGTCGGGAGCGCCCTCGGCTTGGCGGGCAAGTACAGCGGCGGTTCCCTCGACTTCGGCACGGGCCCGCTGCCCGCCGCCAAGACGGCGTTCTTCGCTCACCTGGTGCCGTAGCTCTAGCCAGAGTCCTTGCAGCAGCGGAAGCCGGTCGAGTAGTCGTGGTACTTCGGCTCGTGGCCGATGGTGACGAAGCCGCAGCCCTTACCGTGCTCGTCGCCGGTCGAGTAGAAGCCGCCCATGAAGATGCCGTGACCGGTGTTCACGCCGATCTTCTTCCTGATGTCGTCGCGCAGCGGGAGCTTCTGCTCGAGCGAAGCGTCCACGACGTCGCTGACCCACTCGTGCACGTTGCCGACCATGTCGAAAGTGCCAGCTGCGTTCGTGCACTCGGCGTGCTCGGCGGTCTTGGCCAAACCGCCCGGCGTAGTGTTCAGCTCCGGTGCATTGAAATGCTTCGCGTAGTCCCAGCGCCGCGGGTCGTTGCCGAACAGCTTGCCGAGCAGGTGGGGCTTCATCACGTTGCAGGCAGTGCGCTTCTCGTGCCAGCCGTAGGGCCAGGTCGCGCCCTTGTCGCCGCGACAGGCGCGGTACCACTCGCCGAGCGTGCACAGGCGCTTGCCGGCGGCCTCGCACGCCGCCCGCGCTTCGATGCGATTCACGTACGCCTGCGGGAAGACCCCGCTCGACGAGCGCGCCGCGTAGCTCACGCCCTTGTCCGGGCGCTGGTTGTGCGGGTGGACGCGCGCGGGCTCGCTCGCGAGCACCAGGTGTGCCTCCCAGCGATCGACGCAGGCCTTGCCGACGCGGGACATCTCCGGCGGGCAGGGCCCCGCCGGCGCCGGTGCCGCGGGCGAAGCCGGCGTCACCGCAGCGCTCGCTGTCGGGGGCGGAACCGGCGCGACCGACGCGCTCGGGCTGGGCACCTGCTGGTCCTCTGCGCGCGCGGGCCGGCAGCCGAGCGCGAGCGGCAACAAGAGGAGCGGGGCCCGCGAGTCGAGTCGCACGCCCCGAGTTGTGACACGGACGGCGCTCACCGCCCAAATTCGGGTGTCCCTAATTCGCGCTCCGCTGGCGGCAGCAAACGCCACGCGACACTTCCGTTCGGTCGAAACAGCCGGCGCCGGTGCCGGCCGGTTTTCGCACCTTCGCCTCAGTGGCGGATCGAGATCTGATCATGGCCAAACAGTACGGGTGATTTCAGGGCTCGGCCGTCCGCCGAGCGGCGCGCATCGAGCCGCTCCGTCGCACGCCGCGCCCCCTAGCGCCTGCTCTTCTTGGCGGCCTTCTTCGGCGCGGCCTTCACCTTGGCCGCGGGGGTGGTCTTCGGCGCGGCCTTCGCCTTGGCCGCGGGGGTGGTCTTCGGCGGGGCCTTCACCTTGGCCGCGGGGGTGGTCTTCGGCGCGGCCTTCGCCTTGGCCGGGGGCGTCGCCTTGGGTGCAGCCTTGGCGGCCTTCTTCGGCGCGGGCGCCTTACCCGCCTGCCAGAGGCCGATCCAGTTGCCGGCCGGGTCCCTGAAGCCGGCGATGAAGCCCATGCCCGCGTCGAGCTTCAGCTTCGGCATCGCGATCGTGCCGCCGGCCTTCGCGATCTTCTTCAGGTGGGCGTCGATGTCCGCGACGCTCACGAAAAAGGTCACGCCACTCTGGCCGTCCATCGACTTGCTGATGCCGCCCTCGATGCCGCCCTCTTCCTTGGCGACCATCATCATGCTGCCGTCTGGCGACGGGCTCATCCTCCACGCGAAGATCTTCTTGTAGAAATCCTGAAGCGACTTCCCGTCCGACCCCGAGACCTGAAACCAGTTGACCGGATGTCCCATGAGCGCTCCTCGTCGAGGTTAGGGGCGAACGCGTACCACGCTTGCCGAGCAGGGTCAGCGGTGGCAGCGTCGGCCGCCGATGCCGCCGACGGTCTGCCTGAACATGATCGTCAAGGACGAGGCGCGGGTCCTGATGCGCTGCCTGGACTCGGTCAGGCCCTTCGTGCAGAGCTGGGTCATCGTGGACACGGGCTCGACCGACGGCACTCAGGAGCTGGTCCGCCGCCTGCTCGCCGACCTGCCCGGGGAGCTCCACGAGCGGCCGTGGCGGGATTTCGGCCACAACCGCACGGAGGCCCTGGAGCTCGCCCGGGGTCGCGCCGACTACACCCTGATCATCGACGCCGACGAGATCCTGATCCCGGACCCTGGCTTCCGGCTGCCGGAGCTGACGGCGGACGAGTACCTGACCTTGCACGCCGCCGGTGAGAGCCCGACCCGCTTCTTCCTGCCCCAGCTCGTCCGGAGCTCGCTGCCTTGGAAGTACCGCGGCGTGCTCCACGAGGCCATCTACTGCGAGGTCCCGCACACGAGCGAGAAGCTCAACGGCCTCCTGTGCAAGGGCTTCTTCGACGGCGCTCGCAACGCCGACCCTCAGGCCAAGTACCGGAGCGACGCGCGGGTGCTGGAGGAGGCGCTGAAGACCGAGCCCGACAACGCCCGTTACGTCTTCTACTTGGCGCAAAGCCACCGCGACGCTGGTGACCTCGAGGCGGCCATCGGGGCCTACGCGCGGCGCGCCAGCATGGGCGGCTGGGCCGAAGAGGTCTTCTACTCCCTCTTGCAGCTCGGCGTGCTGCTCGAGAAGCAGGGCGACCCCTTCGAGCCGGCGCAGGCGGCGTACCTGCGCGCCTACCAGTTCCGCCCGACCCGCTCCGAGCCGCTCTGCGAGCTGGCCCGGCACCACCGCGAGGCCAAGGACTACGCGCTGGCGCACCTGTTCGCGAGCCAGGCCCGGCGCATCCCGCGACCGGACGACGTTCTGTTCCTGGACGAGTCGGTGTACGCCTGGCGCGCGCTCGACGAGTACGCCATCGCCGCCTACTACGTGGGCGAGCATCGGGAGTCCCTGGCTGCCTGCGAGCGCCTGCTCGCCGAAGGCAAGCTACCGGAGAGACACCGCGAACGCGTGGCGAAGAACCGGCAGTTCGCGCTGGATGCGCTGGCAAAGGCGCCGCCGGACAGGCGCGACAAGAACCGCGCCAAGCAGCAGCGCAGGCAGCGCCGCTAGGGGGGTGTCCCTAATTCGCGTTCCGCTGGCGGCAGCAAACGCCACGCGACGCTTCCGTTCGGTCGAAACGGCCGGCGCCGGCCCCGGCCGGTCTTCGCACTCACGCCTCATTGGCGGATCGAGCTCCGATCATGACCAGACTGTTCAAGTGAATCCGGGGCTCGGCTGACCGCCGAGCAGCGCGAATCGAGCCGCTCGGTGGCACACCGAACCAAGGACAACCCCTAGCCTCCGCGCCGTTTGACCAGCTCTCGAGCATCGAGCAGCTGCCGGCGCCACTGACCGTAGAGCGCACCGCTCGACTCGAGCCGGTTCATCGCCGAGACCACGTCCGGCTCGAGCGGCTCGGGGCGCGCCCGCGAGAGCGGGGTGCCGGGCAAGGGCATGAAGGAGTGGTTGTGCACCCGAGCGCCGAGGCCGATCAGCTTCTCGGCGAAAGCGAGCGAGGCGCGGCGCTCGTCGCCGGTCTCGCCCGGCAGGCCGAACAGGAAGTCCACGTCGGGGCGGAAGCCGGCCTCTGCCGCGTAGCGCACCGCCCGCTCCACCTCCGCCACGCCGTGCCCGCGGTGCGAGGCGGCGAGCACACGCTCGGAGCCCGACTGCCCTCCGATCACCAGGTTGTCGTTGTCCACGTAGCGCCTGAGCACGGCGAGCGCTTCGGGCGTCACGTGCTCGGGCCGCACCTCGCTCGGGAAGCTGCCGAAGTAGAGCTTGCCTTCCGCGGGCAGCTCGGAGCGCACCGCGGCGAGCAGCGCCTCCACCTGGCCGAGATCCGGCTCCTCGCCGCTGGCGCCGTAGGACAGCGCCGTGGGCGTGACGAAGCGCGCGTAGCGGGCGCCCTGCTCGACCATCGCCCGCACGTGCCGGCGGACGTTCTCGACGCTGCGGTGCCGAAAGCGCGCCTTGAAGGCGAAGGGCGTCTGGCAGAAGGAGCAGGCGTAGATGCAGCCGCGAGTGAGCTCGATCGGGTTCCACTTGCCGTAACGCAGGTTGAAGGCTGGGAAGTCGTCGAGCGGCCGGCGCGGCGCGGAGCCGGTCGCCGTGTAGACGCCGTCGAGCAGAAAGGACGTGCCCGGGATCTCCGGGAGGGATCGGCGTTCGCCGAGCGCGGCGACGAGCTCGACGAAGGTGCTCTCGCCCTCGCCCCGGACCACCAGGTCGAAGCCGGCCCGGAGCGTCGCCTCCGGCTCCGCGGTCGCGTGCACGCCACCGGCGACGTGCCTCGCCCCAGGAGCGAGCGCCCTCGCGCGCCGGAGCTCGGCCTCGGCCCAGGGCGCGTCGCCGGAGTAGAACGACCACGCCACGAGCACCGGCCTCCCGGCGCTCTGTCCGTGCGCCACCGCCGCCCCAATCGCGTCGAGCTTCGGAGCGAACACGACCTCGGTGCCGGCGGTCCGTGGGTCGGCGTCGAGGGCCGCGGTCACCACGTTCAGCGCCGTGATCCCGGTACGCGCGTGGACGGCGACGACGAGGGGGCGCATCTGAGCCGTGGTTCTACCCGCCGAGCCGGGCTGAGTCGATTCCAGGAAGGACCCGGGGTGCGGCTCGAATCAATCGCCGGTGCTATCGTCGAACCTGCGATGCGACCGATAGCCTCCCTGTTCCTCGCGGCGGCGCTCCTCGGCGGTCCGGCCGTCGCCCAACCGAAGGCCAAGCCCAAGCCCCCGGCAGCGGCCCAAAAGCCCCCGGCCTCGTCGTGGAGCTTCTCGTTCAAGAGCGGACGCGGGCGGCTCGGGGTGAACGCCACCGACATGACCGAGGAGCTCCGCGACTACTTCGGCGCCCCGAAGAACGCCGGCGTGCTGGTGCAGCGCGTGGAGCCCGGGACCCCGGCGGCAAAGGCGGGGCTCAAGGTCGGCGACGTGATCACGCGCGTGGGTGGCGAGCCGGTCGAGAGTCCGAGCGACGTCTCGCGCGCCCTCGCGGACAAGAAGAACGGCGAGCTGGTCCCAGTCAGCGTGGTGCGCGGGCGCCGCGCGCTTCAGCTCCAGGCCAAGCTGGACAGCGATCCGCCCGCCGACAGCGGCATGGACTTCGACTTCTCCTTCGAAGGCTTCGGGGATCTGTTCAAGGGCATGGGGCCTGGCAACAGCAAGCAGTTCTTCAAGCAGTGGCAGTGGAAGTGGCCCAACGACGGCAAGGATGACGCTCCGGCAGATCCCGATCGCATCGAGAAGCGCATGAAGGAGCTCGAGAAACGCTTCCGGGACATGGAGAAGAAGCAGCAGAAGCCGCCGGCGAAGACCAAGGCGTGAGAACCGAGCTCTCGCTCTGCTCGTGGCTCAGGCTGGAGCCCGCGTTCATCGGCGCCCGTGAGTCCGGAGCGCTGCTCTCCGCGCTGGTTCGCGAGCTCGCCTGGGAGGCGCGAGAGATCGTGCTCTTCGGCAAGCGTATCGTGCAGCCGCGCTTGATCGCCTGGGCCGGCTCGGTGCCGTATCGCTACTCGGGGCAGACGCTGCCGGCTCGAGAGCCCTCCCCCACCCTGGCGGAGCTGATGGAGCGCGTGGAACGGGCGACCTGCGGCGACTTCAACCACGTGCTCGTGAATCGCTACCGCCACGGGCAGGACAGCATGGGCTTCCACTCAGACGACGAGCCAGAGCTCGGCGAAGACCCCTTGCTAGCGTCGCTGTCTCTGGGCGCGACTCGGCGCTTCGTGATCCACCCCAAGAAGAAGAGCCTGGGCATCGCGTCGCGCACGCTCGAGCTGCGAGACGGCGATCTACTGGTCATGGGCGGCGCCTTCCAGCACGAGCTCCGGCACGGCGTGCCGAAGCAGCCCGGAGTGAGCGCGGAGCGCGTCAACCTGACCTTCCGGCGCCTCATCACCTCGCCAGGAGGATCCTGAGCGTGACGCGGCGCTTCTGCGGATCCGGCGGAGGAGCGTCGGTGCCGCCACCGTAGACCGCCTCGGTGACCGCGATGGTGGTGAGGCGCGCGGCGTCCACGCCGTTCTGCAGCAAGAGCTGCCGCACCGTCTTGGCCCGCTCGTTCGCGACGGCGGGGTGCTCGCCCGGCGAGACCTGCCCGACGATGGCGACGCACTCGATGCCCGGCGTCGCCTTCATCCGCTGCGCGATGGCCGTGGCCACCTGCGTCGCCTCCGGGCTGGCTTCGGCAGAGGCCTGGGCGAACATCACGACCTCCGGCATTTGGGCGGCCTTCTTGGTGAGCTCCGGCAGCTTGTCCTGGGTCGCCTGCGACTCGAGCTGCGCGCAACCACGGATCTCTTGAGCGGGAGCCGCCCCGGTGGGCTGGAAGGGCGGCAGGGCGATGCTCATCCTGCCCGGCTGGCAGCTGCCGGGCGGCGGCGCCGCCATCTGGCAGGCCGCGCTCTGGTTCCGCTGGAAGTAGGCGTCGAGCTCGAGCTCGTGGGCGCTCATCACCTTGATTTCCTCGCGCAGCGCCGGCGGCGTGAAGTTCGGGCTCGAGGCGTTCGGCTGGGGCTCGTACACGACCTCGAAGACGCCGTGCGGCGCCGGGAACTCGACCTGGCGGATCTTGAGCACCGACTTGAACGTGCAGGTGCCGCTCCACGGAGCCTCGGCGGCGCAGTGCCGCTCCGAGGGACCACCGCAGGCGAAGAACGACGAGACGAAGAGCGCGCCAGGCAGCGCGCCGATGGCCCAACGAGCGAGCGATGCCATGCGGCGAGGCTAGTGCATCACCCGAAGGCGGGCCAGCCACGCGCGCCCGCAACGCTTGCGCTCAAGGCACCAGCACGACGGCGCCGTCGAGGACCGCGATGTCGCCCTCGACCTTGATCTTCATTCCCCCTTCGAGCCGAGAGTAGCCCTTGGCCGGGAACGCTCCGTCTTCGGCCAAGAGCCACCCGCTCTCGAGGCGCGCGAGCTTCACGAAGTGACGCTGGCCCTCTGCCCCGGCGTAGGGCGCCGGATCGTGGACCACGAGCATGTCGGGGGCCGGGCGGCCGGACTCGTCGATGCCGGCGCCGACCACGGTGAGCCAGTGCCCACCGTGACGGCGGAAGAAATCCGCGCCGTATTTGCCAGGCGTGTACCAGCCCGCGTGGATGACCGCGACGCCGCCTTCGTCCAGGGCCTTCGCGATGAACCCGAGCTCGGCGCTCTTGACCCGGGTGGTGAAGCGCGCCGGATGTCCTCGCCAGCCTTGGTACTGAAGGCGGCGGTAGCCCCAGCCGCTGTCGCGGAGGAAGGCGTGCAGACCTCGGAGCAGATTGTTCGTGCCGGTGCCGCCGTTGGGGGTCGTTCCCATGTAGCGGCCGGAGCCGAGCTGACGCACCAGCTCCAGCTGGCGCGCGCGCGGCGATTCCCCCGGCGGGATCAGGGTTTCGCGACCCTGCGAGGCGAGCCAGGCCAAGCCGTTCGAGACCGCCACCGGTCCGCACCAGGACTCCCCGCCCCCGATCACGCCGAGGGCCGGATCGGTCTGGGTCAGGTCGGGCATCGGGCGAAGGGCGGCCGTCAGGCGTGCCTCTTCCTGTTCGCGGGCCCTGCGTTCGGCCCGCTCGCGCTCGAGCGCGATCGCGACCGAGCTGCTCAGCCGGAGCGCAGGCGTCCCGAGACCGGTAACCAAGCGAAAGGGCTGGCCTCGGGCGGTCTGTGCCTCCGCAGACGAGAGCCCGAGACGCAGCGCCAACAGGCCGGCGACGCCGGTGACGATCAGCGAGAGCCAGGCTCGTTTGCGCATCCGCCGGGGAGCCTACGTGCTCGCCCCGAGGCCGTCAAAGTCGCGGCGCTTCCACTGGCCGGGCCTTTCCGTATCATGCGCGCCATGTCGAACCGGACCGGGACCTTCATTCTGCGTTTCCTCCTCGGCGCGAGCGCCGCCAGCGCCGTCGTGGCGTGCGGTGCCGGCGGCGTCGGCAATGCCGTTCGCCCCAAGGAGTCGAGCGCGACCGAAGCCCTCGAAGAGGGCAAGTGCCAGGGCGTGGGCGAAGGCGGCGAGCCGTTGGTCGTGGACTGGAAGCCGGAGCAGCGTGGCGATCTCGAGATCGCAATGAAGGAAGGCGTCGCTGTGGTCGGCTACAGCTGCGAAGGCATCAAGCTGCTCAAGGAGTGCCACATCGAGGGCAACTACGGCTACATGGGCATGACCCGCAAGGAGCAGGTCGTGCGCCTCAACAACTCCGACGAGGTACGCGCCAACCTGCCGCTCAGCGGGGTGAAGCTCAGCGCGGAGCTCAAGCGCGGCTCGTCCCTCGACGTGGCCATGGTCATGGTCGGCAAGCAGAAGACCACCTGGAGCGAGCCGACCAAGACGGACCTCAAGGGCAAGTGCGACGGCGCGACCCACTTCGTGCGCGGCGCGACGGTCGGCGCCTTCGTGATGGAGACCAACACCAGCGGCGAGGCCAAGGCCGCGGCCGCGTTCTTCGGCGCCGAGACCGCCGGTGCCTCGGCCAGCAAGCGCCAGGTCCAGAACAAGGACGGTGACCTCGGCGCCTGCAAGTCCGCCACCTCGAGCGCGACCAACGCGCCGGATCAGTGCGGCGCGCCGGTGCGCCTGCTCCTGGTGCCGATCGCCAAGGAAAAGGCCGCGGACGACAAGGCCCCGAAGGCGCCCGCGGTCGAGCTGGCGAAGCAAGAGGGCGGCTGCCCGGCGGGCCTGGTGCTGGCGGAAGGCAAGTGCACCAAGGCCGCGGACGCGCCCGCCTATCAGTGCAAGGCCGGTGACGCCAAGGACTGCGAGGCGCAGTGCGGCAAGAACCACGCGGGCAGCTGCGGCGCCCTGGGCGTGATGCACGCGACCGGCAACGGCGCGGCCCAGGACGCGGCGAAGGCGGCGCAGCTGTTCGAGAAGGCGTGCGGCGGCGGAGACACGCCGAGCTGCGTGAACCAGGGCCGTTTGCTCGCCGACGGCAGCGGGGTCGGCAAGGACGAGGCCAAGGCGGCGGACCTGTTCGACAAGGCGTGCACCGACGGCGTGGCCGAGGCCTGCGGCTTCTTGGGCGTGCTCCTGGCCGAAGGACGCGGCGTGGGCAAGGACACGGGCAAGGCCGCCGAGAAGCTCAAGCTCGGCTGCGACGGCGGCTACGACAAGAGCTGCGGGCGCGCGGCGCGCCTGTACGCCAGCGGCGACGGCGTCGCGCAGGATCTCGGGACGGCGCTCCAGCTCTTCACCAAGGCGTGTCGCGGCGCCGACGCCGCAGCCTGCAGCGAGCTCGCGCAGATGCACGAATACGGCAAGGGCACGAGCAAGAACGCCATGATCGCGGAGATGCACTACCGCCGCGGCTGCTACATGGGCAACGCGGACGCCTGCGCCGATCTCGGCCGGCTCGAGGCGGCCAAGCCCGGCGGCGCCGACGGCGCCAAGCGCAGCTTCACCATGGCCTGCCAGCGCATGAGCAGCTTCGGCTGCGCGACCATGAAGCTGATGTACGGCGGCAATTCCCCCTTCGTGCCGAACCCCAAGGACACCATGGAATGGCGGAACACCTGCACCAAGGGTGACCTCCGAGCCTGCACGCGGCTCGGCGTGATCAACGCGGCCACCGGCCAGACCGCGGGCGCGAAGATGGATCTCCAGCGCGCGTGCACGGGCGGCGACCAGTTCGCGTGCCTGGCGGGCAAAGCCATCAAGTGACCCATGGAGTAGTTGACAAGCACCGCCCTTGTCCCCGACCGTTCTCGGGTGATCGCCCGCGTTTCCCTGGGACAAGCCGCGCTCGTGCTGCTCGCGCTCCTGGCCTGCAACTCCTCGGCGCAGAAGCCCGCCGAAGATCCCGAGCCCGCTCCGCCGCCTCCGGCGCGCACCGCAGCGCCCATCGTGCAGCAAGAGTACACGCCGCCGCCGGCCGCGGGCGAGCCAACGCCGGTGGCGACCGCCGCCGAGAGCGACGCGCCGGAGATCAGCCGCTCTGCCGGCGTTGCCGGCGGCGCCGTCGTGCTCTGGCCGCGCATCGTGCTGCCGCGTGACGCCGGCAAGCCGGATCTGGAGACGCTCAAGCTCGCTGCCCGCGCGCAGTCGCGCCTGGCAGACATCGCCCGCAAGGTGCTCGGCAACGTGACCATCGACATGCGGCCCGAGCCCGAGCGCGTGTGTCCGAAAGCGGGCTGCAAGGGCGTGTCGCTGGGGATCCTGTTCGCCAAGGCCGGCGGCGGCTGCTCGCTCTTCGCGCTGGTCAGCGCGCCGGGGACTTCGCCGCAGCGCATCGTCCCCTGGTCGCCGGGAGCGGTGAAGCTCGCCCAGGACAGCGTGGCCTTCCGCGAGCCCGCCGAGAAGATGGTCAAGGTCACGGACTATGCGCAGTGCGCGAAGCTGCCCGACGACCTCGCCGCCAAAGACTCCGACATCGAAGCGGCGATTCGTTCGGCCGCCGGCAAGTAGCTCATGCGCGCCCGCGCGTTCGCCCTGGCGCTGCTCGCGCTGCCTGCCCAGGGCCGCGCGGACGAGCTCGCGGTCGCGACGGATGGCGGCGAGCCCGGCCCGGGTGCAGCGGTGAAGACCCAGGTCGCGATCGGGTGCATGCGCCCGGGTGCGCGCTGCGAAGATCCGCGGAGCTCCCACGAGGTCGCGGGCCTGTTCGGCATCCGTGGGGGCGAGACCTCCGTGCACGGGCTCGACGCCAAGGCCGGCGTGAGCCTGCACAGCGTCTCGACCTCGTACGTCACGAGCCGGCGCGGCGGGGTGAGCGCCCGGGCGGGACACTTCGCGTTCATCGGCGGCGGCCGCGGCGGCATGGAAGGCGGCATCGGCCTCGACGTCGGCTTCGGGCTGTACCACGCGGTTGGCGACGACCACGGCCCGTTCTCGCGGCTCGGCGGCCGCGGGTTCTTGCTGGGCAATCCCGTGTTCTTCGCCTCGCTCGTCGAGCTGCCCCAGCTCCAGCTCGGCTACCAGCTGCTGAAGCGAGAGCTGCACCTCGAGCTCGCGGCTCGTGGCGGTCCGGTGCTCGCCGGTCGCGTGAACCCCGATGACGAGCGCCGTCGGCTGGGCGGCAGCTTCGAGTGGGGCGGCCACCTGGCGGTCGGGGTCGGACCTTTGAACCTGGGCGTCGAGCTCAGTCACGTCGAGCCCGGGGAAGGTGACCCCCACGGTGGTGTGGACATCCTCTCTGCGCTCCTGTGCGGGGGCGCGCGCTACACGGGGGCCTGCTTCGACGCGCGGCTGTTCCGCGCCGCCACCGACCGGCGGAACGAGCCCGTCCAGACGGTGCTGTTCGGCGTGAGCCTGGGCTCGCACACAGGGGAGCCGCCGTCGGGCCACTGAGCCCTGGGCACCCGCCACGTCCTGGGTCAGACTGGTTTCGCTTGAGCCAGCTCAAAGACGACCACCAGTGGGTGATCGAGGAGCAACGCGCACTCGACATCACGAGCGCGGAGGAGTTCGACCGCATCGCCTTCGCGATGCGCGCGCTCAGGCTGCTCAGGCCGCCGATGACGGTGGCGGTCTACCCGCGGACGCGTTCGCTCTCGGTCGAGCGGGGCCGGGACCTCTCGACGGAGCCGACGGGGACCTGGGCCATGCTCGGCATTCCCCCGAACGCGAGCCGCGCGCACATCGCGCTGGCGGTGGCCGAGCTCGCTCCCGCAGAGCAGCGGCCGTGGCTGCTCGACCTGTTGGCGCTCGGCGCCCACGACGCCCGAGACTAGGCCTTGGCCATCAGTCACCGCGAGCTCTTCGCCTGGGCCTTGCCGCGCCTGGGGCTCGAGCCGCGCAGCTTCGAGCGGCTCGGCAAGCAGGTCCGGAAGCGCATCGGGCGCCGCGTGAGCGAGCTCGGGCTCGGAGACCTGTCGGCCTACCGCGGCTATTTGGAGACTCACCCCGAGGAGTGGCAGGAGCTCGACGCGCGCTGCTATGTCACCATTTCGCGCTTCTTCCGCGACCGGGCCGTGTTCGAGCTGCTCGAGCGAGTGGCGCTGCCCGGGCTCGCGGCCCAGGCCGAGGCCGACGGACGGCACGAGCTCTCGGTCTGGAGCGCCGGCGCCGCAGGGGGCGAAGAAGCCTACAGCCTGGCGCTGCTCTGGCGCTTCCGCTTGGCGCCTTCGTACCCGGGCCTCGAGCTCCGCGTGCTCGGTACCGAGATCGATCCGGTGAGCCTGTCGCGGGCCGCTCGGCGGCGCTACCCGCCGGGCTGCCTGCGCGAAGTACCCGCGGACATCCGCGAGGCCGCGTTCGTGCGAGTCGGAGCCGAGCTCGAGCTCCGCGCGGAGCTGGCCAACGGAGTGCGCTTCGAGCACGAGGATCTCCGCCAGGTCATCGCCGCGGGCCCCTTCGACATGATCTGCTGCCGAAACCTCGCCTTCACCTACTTCGACTCGGCCACGCGCCCGGCGGTGCTCGCCGCGCTGCTCACTCGGCTCCGCGGCGGCGGCTACCTGCTGATCGGGCGGCGTGAGTCGCTCCCGCTCGCTCTGCCGGCCTTGCACGAAGCGAGCCCCGACTCGCGGCTCTATCGCCTCGCGGACCGGCCCTGAGCCCGCAGATTCTTCGCCAGAGCTTCGCCCCGCGCGCCGACCGGGTCGCTATATTCGTCACAGCGACCCGGCATGAGCGACAAGGTCCCCGCCCAGGCACGGATCGGCGCCGTCCTCGGCGTGCGCCCGGGCGAAGGACGTCGCACGGGCCTGCTCTTCGTGCACCTGCTCCTGGCCTCGGCGGTGTTCATCCTGGGCCGCACCGTCCGCGACACGCTGTTCCTGAGCCGCTATTCGCTCGCGGCGCTGCCCTGGATGTTCGTGCTCTACGGAGTCGCCTCGGCCATCACCGCCGTCGTCTACAGCCGCTACGCCGACAGGATCCCGCGCCACGTCGCCATCGTGACGAGCGTCGCCATCGGCATCGCCTCGTACCTGGGAGTCTGGGTCCTGGTGCGGACCGGTGCGCACTGGATCTACCCGGTGTTCTACGTCTGGTCCGAGGTCGCGGCGAACCTGTTCATCGTACAGTTCTGGACGCTGGCCAACGATCTGCACGACCCGCGCTCCGCCAAGCGCTTGTTCGGCACGATCGCTGCAGCGCGCATCCTGGGCGTGGTCCTCGTCGGCACCAGCACAGGCATCATCGTGCGCGTCATCGGCACGGCGCAGCTCCTGTTCGTGCTCGCGGCCATTATGGGCGGCATGGCCGTCGTCGCGCTCGCGCTCGCCAAGGAGCCGCGGCCGGTGACCGAGGCGCCGAGCACCACCGCGAAGAGGGACCACGCGGTCGGCTCGGATCCGTACGTGCAGTCGCTCGGGCTGTTCCTGTTGCTCGCCTTCACCGCGCTCACCGTGGGGGACTACCAGTTCAAGGCCATCGCCCGCGCCACCTTCCGCGAGGACGCGCTGGCGCAGTTCTTCGCGCTGTTCTACGCCGGAACCGGCATCGTCTCGCTCGGCTTCCAGCTCCTCGTCACCCCGCGCCTGCTCCGCCGGCTCGGTGTGGGCTGGGGTATGGCCGTGATGCCCGGCGTGTTCGGCGGCGCCAGCGTGCTCCTGCCGTTCTTGCCGAACCTGGGCATCGCCAGCGCGATGAAGTTCGCGGACAACGGCTTCCAGTACACCATCCACGAGACCACGCTGCAGGCGCTGTACGTGCCCTTCCCCGCGGCGGTGAAGGCGCGCACACGCGCCATCCTGGACGCCATCGTCAAGCCCGCCGCCTACGGAGTGGGCGGCGTGCTCCTGATCCTCCTGGCCGAGCGCATGGCCGTCGAGAAGCTCGGCTTCGTCACGAGCGGCGTCGTCGCGCTCTGGCTCGTCAGCGTGCCGCTGGTGCGACGCCGTTACCTGACCAGTCTCGAGGCCACGCTGAGCGCCCGCGGGACCCTGGCCCTCGACGCCGACTTCGTGCTCGACGCCGCCAGCCGGAAGGCGCTGCTCGCGGTGCTGGAGCGCGGCAACGCGCGGCACGTGCTGGCCGCCCTCGAGCAACTGGGCTCCGACTCCACTCCGGAGCTTCGGGCTCACGTCGAGCGCTTGGCGCGGAGCGACGATCCGGACCTGCGGCGCGCGGCGCTGGAGAAGCTCGGCACGCTCCCGGGCGCGTCACCCGATCCGGCCAGGGCGGCCCTCGAGGACGACGACGCCTACGTGCGGCGCGCGGCGGTGAACGCCTACGCCAAGCTGGCAGGGGACGAGTGCGTGGACACCCTGGTGGCTCGTCTCGACGACCCGCACCAGGACGTGCGCGTCGCCACCATCGCCGGGCTGCTCCGCGACGCTGGAGTGGAGGGCGCCATCGTCGGCGGCTCGCGGCTCGAGCAGCTCATCGTCTCGGGCGAGCCCGCTCAGCGCACCGAGGCGGCGCTGGTGCTGGGTGCCGTCGGCCCCGGCGCGTACCGTCCGCTCAAGAAGCTGCTCGGCGACGCCGATCCAGCCGTGCGCCGCGCGGCACTGCGCGCCTGCGAGGCAGTGGCCGACCCGCGTCTGGTCCCGCTCCTGACCGAGCTCCTGCACGACCCCGCGGTGCGGCTGCGCGCGGCCAACGCGCTCTCGGCCATCGGCGCGCCCGCGCTCGAACCACTGCTCGCGCTGATGGCCAATCCAGAGACCCCCCGCGACGTCCGCCTGCTCGTCCCCCGGGTGTTGCGGCGCATCCCGACTCCCGCGACCTACCAGCGGCTGTTCTCCCAGGTGGACGCGGCCGACAGCCACCTGCGCCTGCGCATCCTCGGCGCGCTGTCTCGCCTGCGCCAGTCGCTCAAGCGCCCCCCGGAGCCCATCGAGCGCCTGCGCGTGCTCCTGCGGGCGGAGCTCGAGCGTGGCTACCGAAACCTCGCTGGCTGGGACGCGGCGCGCCTGCGCTTCGAGACGCCGCTCCTCGGAGAGGAGATGGACTTTCGTCACACCCGCGCCATCCGTCGCATCCTCCGCATCCTGGAGCTGCGCTACGATCCGGAGCCGCTCCGGCTGGTCCGCGAGCGCATCGAGGAGCCGACCCGCCGCGCGAACGCGCTGGAGGTGCTCGACACCATGCTCGAGCCCATGCTCCGCCCGATGGTGATGCGGTTCTTCGACGACGTGCCCGCGCGCGAGCTGGTGAAGAAGGCTGGGGACCTCGGCCCGGAGGCGGCCCCGTCCGCCGCGGACTTCATGCGCGAGGAGGCGGCGCATCCGAACCCCTACATCACGCTGGTGGTGCTGGACGCGCTCGCGCGGCACGGCGATCCGCTGGCCGGCGAGCTGGGCGAGGCCGCCGCGAAGCGGCCCGAGGCCCTGGCCCGCGAGGGAGCCGTGTTCGCCCTGGCGTCCGGCCCGCCCGAACGCGCCCGGCCCGTGCTGGCCGTGCTCAGCCAAGACCCCGATCCGAACGTCGCTCGTCATGCCAAGCTCGAGCTCGCCCGTCTGAGCGGCGAGCCGCTGGAGGCCCAGATGCACTCGACCGTCGAGAAGGTACTGTTTCTGAAGAGCGCACCGCTCTTCGCCAAGGTCACCGGCGAGGATCTGGCTCCCCTCGCCCACGTCGCGGAGGAGCAGACCTACGCCGCGGGCACGCACATCTTCGAGCAAGATGAGCCCGGCGACAGCCTGTTCGTGGTCGTGCGCGGGCACGTCGCCATCGTCCACGACGGCGATACGGTCGCCACGCTGGGCCCCGGCGAAGCCTTCGGCGAGATGGCCGTGCTCGACAAGGTCCCGCGCAGCGCCAGCGCCATCGCCCAGGACGAGTGCGAGGTCCTGCGCATCGGCAGCCCGGAGTTCTACGAGATCCTGCACGAGCAGGTGGAGATCGCCGCTGGCGTGATCCGCATGCTGACCCAGCGCCTGCGCGAGGCGACCAGCGCGAGCGTGGACGAGAAGCGGCAGCGCCTGACCAGCTTCTGAGGGCGGACATGAACGGCCTCCGCATCGACGTCGAACGCTTCGTGAGCCTGACCTTGGCGCTGGCGGCGGGCGCGTGTGCGCCAGCGCCGGGCCCGGCTCCTGCCCCGAGGACCATCGTGGCGGTGCCCGAGCCGGAGACCGCCGCCGAGCCGGAGACCGCGAGCAGTCAGGCGCCCGAACACCACAAGCCAGCCGCGCTCGCCTGCGACAACGACGTCGGCGAGGTCTCCTGCTCGTTCATCGACCCGAAACGCTACGGCGGCCCCATGTGCGAGGGCTTCGACGGCTCCTGCGAGCTCCTGAAGAAGGGCTACGGCTACCGCCGGCGCGTCGCAGCCGCCGTGGCCCGCTGCTGGGAGAGCGTCGGGCCGCGGGCGTGCGACATGTTCGTGCGCAAGACCTGCTACCGCAAGGGACTGGCCGACGCCTGTCCGGATCCGAGCTTCGAGCCGTTCTGTGTGGGGGTGCTCGAGCGCTGCAAGGCCAAGGGCCAGCGCGCCGACTTCAGCCTGCCCGAGTGCGTCAAGGCGCTCTCGTCGCTCGAAGGTGGCAATCTCGAGTGGGCAAAGTCGGCGATCGGCCCGAGCGCCGAGGGCTGCCAGCTGATGTTTCCGGTGTACTGAGGCTCACGCCCGGCCGTACGCCAGATCCAGCGCCACGTCCTCGTCGTCGATGTTCCAGGGCGCGCGGCCGCGCTTCGGGCGGAAGTGCTGCTTGCCCGCCGCCAGGTCGTCGATGAACCAGCGCACCTCGCGCCAGAGCGTGTCGGTGAAGCGCGGGTGGAAGAAGCCGAAGTGCCCGACGGCGTCCACCCCGAGCTCGGCCGGGATCACGCGCCGGTGCTCGAGCGGGGCGCTCGAGAGCGCGCCGAGGAACTGGCTCACTGCGCCTTCGGGCGCGAAGTCGTCGTCGCTCATGCTGTAGAACAACGTCGGCTTGTCGAAGCGCGCGAAGCGACGCCGCGCCGCCGGGTGCTCGCTCATCAGGTAATCGGGGTGGCTGCACCAGCGCGCCCACTGCTCGGCCACGCCCTTCGGCAGGTCCTCGCCGATGCCGGCGGCGCCCGGTAGGTAGCCGAAGCTGCGGGTCAGGGTGGGCAGCATCACGTTCCAGACGAAGCCGAGCTTCATCCGCCCGAAGAGGGGCCAGTGCCCGTAGTAGCCGAGCTGCGCGCCGACCAGCACGGCGCCGGTCACGTCGCGCGCGTCGTCGAGCAGACCGAGCAGCTGGCCGCCGAAGCTGTGGCCGACGAGCACCAGGGGCTCGGCGCCATGGCTCTGCTTCGCGTAGTCGAGCACGCTCCGCGCATCGAGCTCGGCCCAGTCGCTCATACTGGCGGGAAAACCCCGGAGGTTCAGCGGGCGCGACGCCCCGACACCGCGGTAGTCGTAGCTGAGCACGCGGTAGCCGGAGCTCGCCAGATGCTCGGCGAAGCGCGAGTAGTAGCTGGCCGGCACCGCTGTGGCGCCGTTGATGACGACGGTGGCCCGGGCGGGCTGGCGGGGCTCGAACAGCGTCGCTCCGAGACCGAAGCCGTCCTGGGCGATGATGCGAAGACGGCGTCCGAGGCTCGCTCGGCTCTCGGCGGGCTTCTCTCGATTCATGGTAGACCTCCTTCTGGCCAGAGCATGGAGTCGTGAGCCCGCCTCCGCTCGCGGCATGATCGCAGGGGCATCCTGCATTTCTGCACCGCATGATCGACTGGGACGACCTCCGCATCTTCCTCGCCGTGAGCCGCGCCGGCACGCTGGCCCGAGCCGGCAGCGCCCTCGGCATCAACGCCACCACGGTCGGTCGCCGGCTCGAGAAGCTGGAGGAGACCGCGGGCGCGCGCCTGTTCGACCGCACACCGGAGGGCTACGCGCTGACCCGGGCCGGGCACGAGCTCCTGCCGCGGGCGGAGCGCATGGAGAGCGAAGCGCTCTCGCTCGAGCGCAGCATCAGCGGAGCGGACCGGAAGGCCGCGGGGCTGGTGCGCCTGAGCGTGACCGAGATGCTGGGCACCCGCTTCATCGCGCCCCACCTGCCGCGATTCCACCAGCGGCACCCGGAGATCCTGCTGGATCTGTCCTGCACCAACCGGAGCGTGCAGCTCGCCCGCCGGGAGGCCGACATCGCGCTCCGTTTGGCACAGCCCCGCGAGGAGAACCTGGTGGTGAAGAAGCTCACCGCCATCGACCTCGGCTTGTACGCGGCGAAGGGCTACCTGGAGCGCGCCGGGCGTCCGCCGGGCCTCGCCGATCGTCTCGACGGCCACGACGTGATCTTCTTCGCCGACGCGCGGCCCTTCGCCGTGGAGAACGAGTGGCTCTCTGGCCGGCTGGGGCGCGGCCGCATCGTGATGCGCTCGGACAGCGTGAGCGCCATCTTCAGCGCGACGGTGGCCGGGCTCGGCATCGGGCTCCTACCCGTGATCGTCGGCAACGCCGAGCCGAGCCTCGAGCGCATCGCGAGCGAGGACGCGCCGGAGCCCCGCGTGGTCTGGCAGGCGGTGCACCGAGATCTGGCGCGCGCCACGCGGATCCGGGCCGTGCTGGACTTCCTGGGCGAGATCGTCGTCCCAGCCACACGCGCCCGCGCCAAGAAGCGTGCAGCGCCCAGCGGCCGTTGACCGGCCGGCGGGCGCGCACTAAGTGAGGGCCGGGATGGCGGACCGGCTCTCGAACGACCTCGCGTCGCTCAAGCTCGACCGCGAGACCAGCGACGGTGGATCGCCCTGGCTCAAGCGCCTGGTCTGGCTCGCGGTCATCGCTCTGCTCGGCGGCGGCGGTTACTACGTGGCGCTGCCCCGGCTCGAGGCGCAGTTCTTCAAGCCCGAGGTCCTGGTGACGGAGATCTCGACCATCACCCCGGCCCAGGCCTCGGTGAAGCTCACCTCCAGCGGCTACGTCGTCGCGCAGATCTCGAGCGACGTCGGCCCGGTGGTGGCCGGCCGCGTGAAGAGCATCTCGATCAAGGAGGGCGACGTGGTCAAGGCGGGCCAGGTCATCGCCATCCTGGAGAACTCGGATCGGAAGAGCGCCATCTCCGCAGCCCGCTCCCAGGTCACGAGCGCCGAAGCGCGAGCCCAGGTGTCCCGGGCCGATCTAGCGGCCATGGAGATCAAGGCCAAGCGCGAGCGGGCGCTGGCCAAGGAGGGCGTGAGCGCCCCGGCCGTCGCCGACGACCTGGAAGCGCAGATCGCCGCGCAGAAGAAGGTGGTCGAGGCCGCCGACGCGCAGACCAAAGCGGCGCGCTCGGAGGTCCGAAACCTGCAAGTGAACCTCGACTACATGACGGTGACCGCGCCCATCGACGGCACGGTGGTCGGCAAACCGGTCGGCGTCGGCGCCATGGTGGGGCCCTTCGTCGGAGCGCTGGCGAAGCTGGTGGACCTCGGCTCGATCATGGTCGAGACCGACGTACCGGAGGGGCGCGTCCACACCCTGGCGCTGAAGGCCCCGACCGAGATCTTGCTCGACGCCTTCCCCGGCAAGCGCTTGCGCGGCGAGGTCGCCCAGATCGGCCCGCGGGTGGATCGCGCCAAGGCCACCGTGACGGTGAAGGTGAAGTTCGTGGACGCCGCCGACGGCGTGTTGCCGGACATGGCGGCGCGCGTGAACTTCCTGGGCGAGCAGCTGACCGAGAAGAGCATGAAGGAGCCGCCCAAGGTCGTCGTGCCCGGCTCCGCAGTCACCGAGCGCGCCGGAGCCAAGGTCGTGTTCGTGATCGACGGCGGGCGCGTGCGCATGCGCCCGGTCACGCTCGGGCCGCCCATCGGCAACGGCTTCGAGCTGGTGGAGGGGCCGCCCAGCGGCACCCGCGTCGTCAAGGATCCGCCCAAGGAGCTGGCGGACGGTAGGGACGTCAAGGAGAGGCAGGGGACGTGAGCGAAGCAGAACCCATCATCACCCTCCGGGGAGTCAACAAGACCTTCACCCGCGGCAAGGAGAAGCTGGAGGTCCTGAACGAGCTGGATCTCGACATTCCGAAGGGCTCGTTCGAAGCGCTGATGGGCCCGAGCGGATCGGGCAAGACGACGCTGCTCAACCTGATCGCCGGGCTCGACCGGCCTTCGAAGGGCAGCGTCGAAGTCGCGGGCAAGGACATCGCGAAGCTCGGCGACTCGGAGCTGTCGCGCTGGCGTTCGCAGCACATCGGCTTCATCTTCCAGCACTTCAACCTGATCCCGGTGCTGACGGCGCTCGAGAACGTGGAGCTGCCGCTGCTCCTGACCAAGCTGCCGGCACCGGAGCGGAAGAAGCGCGCGGCCACCGCGCTGCGCGTGGTCGGCCTCGAGGACCGCATGGGTCACCGGCCCGCTCAGCTCTCCGGCGGACAGGAGCAACGCGTCGGCATCGCCCGCGCCATCGTCCACGACCCGACCATCCTGGTCGCGGACGAGCCGACCGGTGAGCTCGACCGCCACAGCGCCGACGAGATCCTGGGCCTTTTGACCAAGCTCAACCAGGATTTCGACAAGACCATCCTGATGGTCACCCACGATCCGGCAGCGGCGGAACGCGCCAGCATCATACGCAAGCTGGACAAGGGTCAGCTCGTATGAACCTCGCCACCCTCGCGGTGAAGAACATCCGGCGTAACCGCCTGCGCACGGTCCTGACCGTGCTCGGGGTCGCGGTGGCCATCCTCTCCTTCGTGCTCTTGCGTACGGTGCTCGATGCGTGGAACACCGGCGCCGAGCATGCAGCGCAGGATCGGCTGGCGACCTGGCACAAGGTCACCTTCGTGATGCCGCTTCCCAAGCGCTACTTCGAGGAAGTGCGCCAGGTCCCGGGGGTGAAGAAGGCGACCTACCTGAACTGGTTCGGCGCCAAGCACCCGACCCGCGACCGCGAGTTCTTCGCGAACCTTGCCGTCGATCCCGAGACCTTCTTCGACGTCTACGACGACATGGTCGTACCGCCGGCGGAGCTCGCCGCCTGGAAGCAGGACCGGCAGGGCGCCATCATCGGCGCGTCGCTCGCCAAGCAGTTCGGCTGGAAGGTCGGGGACGAGGTCACCCTGGCCGGGAGCATCTACCCCGGCGACTGGAAATTCCGCATCTCCGGCATCTACACCGCCGCCCGACGCTCGGTCGATCAAGCCCAGTTCCTCTTCCACTGGGACTACATGAACGAGTCGCTGCCAGCCGGGCGCAAGGATCAGATCGGCTGGATCACCACCAGCATCGAGGACGTCGGGCGCGGCCCCACCATCGGCACGGCCATCGACAAAGCCTTCGAGGAGCGCGAGATCCAGACCCAGACCATGAGCGAGCGGGCGCTGAACTCGCAGTTCCTCGGCGCCGCGTCCGCCATCCTGACCGCCCTCGACATCGTCAGCATCGTGATCCTGGTGATCATGATGCTGATCCTGGGCAACACCATCGCCATGGGCGTACGGGAGCGCACCCGGGAGTACGGCGTGCTGCTCGCGCTGGGCTTCCGCCCGGGACACATCGTCAGCTTCGTGATCGGGGAGAGCTTGACCGTGGGCTTCTTGGGCGGCGTCGTCGGCCTGGGGCTCAGCTACCCCATCGTGCAGCAGGGCATGGGCCGCTGGCTGGAAGAGAACATGGGCTCCTGGTTCCCGTACTTCCGCATCCCCGCGCTGGTCTCCCTGGGTGCCATCGGCATCGCGGTGATGCTCGGCCTGGTCGCCGCGCTGATCCCGGCCTGGCGCGCCTCGAAGCTCGACGCCGTCGAGGCGCTCCGGAGGCTCGGGTGATCCCCCTGTCCTACAACGTGCGAAACCTCGCGGTGCGCAAGGCCACCACGGTCGCCTCCGCCGGCGGCATCGCGCTGGTGGTGTTCGTGCTGGCCTCGTCGCTGATGCTCTCCGAGGGCCTCCGGCGCACCCTCGCCACCTCCGGCAAGGACGACACGGTGGTGGTGCTGCGCAAGGGCAACAACGCGGAGCTCTCCAGCACCATCGACGACCCCACGGTTGGCATCGTCCGGAGCGCGCCGGGGGTGAAGGCCAAGAGCGACGGCACGCCCATGTCCGTGGCCGAGCTGATGGTGGTCGCTTTCATGGAGACCTCCGACGGCAAGGGCCGGAGCAACGTGCAGATCCGCGGGGTCCCGAGCGACGTCCTGGACTTCAGGCCGGAGGTACGGCTCCTGGAGGGCCGACCCATCAAGCCCGGCACCGACGAGGTGATGGTCGGGAAATCCATCAGCGGGCGCTTCAAGAACCTCAAGCTCGGCGACTCCTTCGAGCTCCGGAAGAACCGCCCGGTAAAGGTCGTCGGCGTCTACGAGGCGGGCGGCAGCGCCTTCGAGAGCGAGGCTTGGGTGGATCTCGACGTGTTGCGCGAGGCCTTCGGCCGCCGGGGCGTGGTCTCGACGGTGCGGGTGAAGCTCGATTCCCCGAGCCGCTTCGAGGGCTTCGAGACCGCCATCGAGAGCGACAAGCGTCTGGGCCTGGACGCCGTGCCGGAGCGCGAATTCTACGAGAAGCAGAGCGAGGGCACGACGCTGTTCATCACCGTGATGGGCGTGCTCATCGCTGTCTTCTTCAGCGTGGGCGCGATGATCGGCGCGACCATCACCATGTACGCCGCGGTCGCCAACCGCAAGCGCGAGGTCGGCGTGCTGCGCGCGCTGGGCTTCTCGCGCCTGATGATCGTGGCTTCGTTCCTGTTCGAGTCGGTGCTCATCGCCCTGATCGGCGGCGGCATCGGCGCCCTCGCCTCGCTCGCCATGGGCTTCGTGAGCTTCTCGATGATGAACTTCTCGACCTGGAGCGAGATCGTGTTCCGCTTCACGCCCACGCCCGAGATCATCGGAACGAGCCTGCTCTTCGGCGGCGTGATGGGCGTGCTCGGGGGGTTCTTCCCGGCGCTGCGCGCGGCGGCGGTGTCACCCGTCGAGGCGATGCGGGAGTGAGCCCTCCTCGGGGGGATGTCCCTGATTCCCGCTCCGCTGATCGCAGGGAACGCCACGCGACGTTCCCGGACTGTCGAAACAGCCGGCTCCGGCCCACCCCGTCGGGTATCCCCCTCCGGGGACTTCCAAGGGTCGTCGCGAAGCGCGTCCGGCCGGTAACTGCAGGCCCTCCCACCGGAAGCGTGAGTTACCTAGCAGACGCCAAGGACGCCAAGTCCGAGATATCCCAATTTTCGAATCTCTGAGCTTCTTCCTGGCGAACTTGGCGTTCTTTGTGGCGTCTTGGCGGTTCTCTCCCGATCCGAGGCGGCACCGGCAGAGATGTGACCAATCGTGAGATCATGGCCAGACTGCTCGAGTGACTCCAGGGCTCGGCTGACCGCCGAGCGGCGCGAAGTCGAGCCGCTCGGTCACGCACCGAACTACTTCAGGGACACCCCCCCGCGCGGACGTCGCGCAGAACCCGGGAAAACCACCGCCCCCTCCGGTCCGAGGCCTGTTTCCGAACACCCCGGCCTTGGCCCACCCCGACAGGCGCTATCCTTCAGCCCAGGTTGAAGCGCGGAGAAGTCGTCGGCGGCCGATTCGAGGTCCGGAGCCTGGCCGGCTCCGGCGCGATGGGTGTGGTCTGGCGCTCGCTCGACCGGCAGACCGGCGATGCCGTCGCACTGAAGCTGTTGCGTCCGGGCTCCGAGAGCGAACGCTTCCTGCGCGAGTCTCGCTTGCTCGCCGAGCTCGACCACCCCGGCATCGTCCGCTACGTCGCCCACGGCAACTCCGACGAGGGCCCGTATCTGGTCATGGAGTGGCTGGAGGGAGAGAGCCTCGCGCAGCGGCTCGAACGCGCCGAGCTCAGCGCGACCGAGGCGGTGCGCGTGGTCACCGGCATCGCCTCGGCGATTGGCGCGGCCCACCGTCGCATGATCGTCCATCGCGATCTGAAGCCCTCGAACGTGTTCCTGGTGAACCGCAGCATCGAGGACGTGCGGGTGCTCGATTTCGGGGTGGCGCGCCAAGGCGCGCTCGCCGGGGATCTCACCCGCACCGGCGTAATCGTCGGCAGCCCGCGCTACATGGCGCCGGAGCAGGCGCGGGGCGCGAAGGACGTGGGCCCCGCGGCGGACGTCTGGGCGCTCGGTGCCATCCTGTTCCGCTGCCTCACCGGTCACCCCATCCTGCCGGACGGCCCGATGGAGGTGATCCTGTCGGAGCTCTTGCTCTCACCGATCCCAAGGGTCAGCGACAGCCGCAAGGACGTCCCACCCGAGCTCGACGAGCTGGTCGGCCGGCTCCTCTCGAAGGAGCCCGGGGACCGGCCCGCGGACGGCGACGCCGTCGCTCGGGCGCTCGCCGCGCTGCAGCTCGAGGGGGATCTCGATGCTCCGCTCAGCCAGGGAGCCCGAGACGGCGCCGTCTTGACCCTGGCCGAGCAGCGCTTCACCTGCGTCGTGCTGGTGAGCGGCCTCGAGCGCGCGGTGATGGACGCTCCGCCCTTCGATCTGCGCGCTCTGGCCGAGAAGCACGGCGGCACCCTGGAGCGACGCGGTGAGAGTAGGGCGCTGGTGTTCGCCACCCTCGGCACCGCCAGCGACGTCGTCGCGCAGGCCGCGCGCGCCGCGCTCGAGATCCGCCGCCACGCTTCGGGGGTGACGCTCGCGCTGGCGACCGGCGCGGGGCCCGTGGGCGATCTGGCGAACCCCGAACGCAGCGTGGTGACGCGGGCCGAGGCGCTGATCGACCAGAGCGCCTCCGGGATTTTCCTCGACCAGGTCAGCACCGGGTTGCTCGAGTCGCGCTTTCAGATCGAGCGCCGCCCCGGCGCGGCGGGCTCTGCCACGTTGCTCGGCGAGCGACTCGATCCGACGCCGCTGCGCCGGCTGCTGGGACGCTCGACCCCGTGCGTGGGGCGCGAGCGCGAGCTCAGCGTGCTCGAGAGCCTGCTCACCGAGAGCCTGAGCGAGAGCGTGGCGCGGGTGGCGCTCGTCACCGGTAACTCCGGCGTGGGCAAGAGCCGCGTGCGCTACGAGCTGCTCCGGCGCCTGGAGGCCACGGCGCGGAGCGCCGGCAGCAGGCCGCCCGAGATCTGGCTCGGCCGTGGCGACCCCATGGCCGAGGGCTCACCCTTCGGACTGCTCAGCAGCGCGCTGCGCTTCGGCCTGGGTGTCTCTCTCGACACGCCCCGGGACGAGGTGCGCGATCGGTTGGCGGCGCGGGTGGGCAAGGCCCACTCCCCGCACGCGGCCGGGCGCGTCGCCGACACGCTCGCGGACGTGGTCGCCGGCGAGGTCGAGGCGCGGAGCGCGATGAGCCCGGTCTCGGCGGGTGATCTGATGCTCACGGCCTGGGAGGACTTCCTGAGCGGCGAGCTCGACCAACACCCCATCTTGCTCGTGCTCGAAGACCTGCACTGGAGCGACTGGGGCAGCGTGCGGTTCGTGGACGCGGCGCTTCGGCAGCACGCCGACCGCCCGCTCTTCGCCCTGGGGCTGGCCCGCCCCGACGTCACCGACCGCTTCCCCGGCTTGTGGGCGGAGCGGCGCCCGCTCGTGCTCCCGCTCGGGGAGCTCGGGCGCCGCGCCAGCGAGAGCCTCGTGCAGACGGTGCTCGGCGAAGACGTGGCCCCGTCGCTCGTCGCGGCCATCGTCGAGCGCGCCGGCGGCAACGCCTTCTTCCTGGAGGAGCTGATTCGAGCGGTGGCGGAGAGCGGCCCCGAATCCGCACTGCCGGGCAGCGTGCTGGCGGTCGCGGAGGCGAGGCTGGCGGCCCTCGATCCGGAGCTGCGCCAGCTCTTGCGCGCGGCCAGCATCTTCGGCCAGGTCTTCTGGCCCGCCGGCGTGGCGGAGCTTCTGGGACGACACCCGGACAGCGTGCGCGCCGATCTCGCTCGCCTGGGCGAGCGCGAGCTCGTCTCGCGCCGGCGCGGCTCGCGCTTCGGGAGCGTCGAGGAGTACGTGTTCCGTCACGCCTTCGTACGCGAGACGGCCTACTCGATGCTCACCGAGGAGGATCTCCGGCTCGGGCATCGGCTCGCCGCCGCCTGGCTCGAGCGCGCGGGTGAACGGGAGGCGCTGGTCCTCGGCGAGCACTGGCATCGAGGGGGCGAGCTCGGGCGCGCCGCCCCGCACTTCTGCCGGGCGGCCGAGGCCGCCATCCGGGGCAACGACTTCGAGCACGCGCTCGTCCACGCGCGCCGCGCGCTCGAGGCGCGGCCGAGCGGCGAGCTCGCCGGCGAGCTCTACCTCCTGATGAGCCAGGCGCACCAGTGGCGCGGTGAGGCGGAAGAGCGCGAGAGCGCCGCGCGCCAGGCGATGGGGGCGTTCCCGCGTCTCTCTCCGCGCTGGTACGTGGCCGCCGCCGAGACCGCACGCATCGCCTCGCGGGCGGGACGCCACGACGAGGTCTCGGCGCTGTTCGCCGAGGTGGCCGCCGACACCGCGCCGGAGACGGCCGCGGCGCGCGCCGTGGTGCTGGCCCAGCTCTGCGTGCCGGCGCTGCGCGCGGGAAGGACCGAGCTGGCCGGCGAGATCCTCGCCTGCCTCGCCGAGATCGAGAGCCACCTCGCCCCCAGCGACCACGAGGGCCGGGGCTGGATCGCTCGGGCGGAGGGCTACGCCGCTCTCGTGGCCGGAGACGCTGCGACGTACCTGGAGAAGACCGAGTTGGCCGCCCGGTGCTTCGAGGAGGCGAACGAAGAGCGCCACGCCCTCACCTTCCAGACCAGCGTGGGGTTCGCGCACATCGCCCTGGGCCAATACGCCCAGGCCGAGGCCATCCTGCGCGACGTGCTCGCGCGCGCCGAGCGCATGAACCTGGCGCTGACCCGCGCCATCGCCAAGCACAACCTGGGATACGCCGTCGCGCTCGCCGGAGATCTTGCCGCCGGCATCGCCATCGAGCGCGACGCCATCGCGGACGCCGTGAGTCAGCACGACCGCTGGATCGAGTGCGTCTCGCACACCTACCTGGCCGCGCTCTTGAGCCGAGCAGGCAAGCACGCGGAGGCACTCGCTTCGGCGCTGAAGAGTGCCGAGCTGTCCGACCGGCCGAACCGGGTGCTGGCGCTCGCGCTGGCTGCCCGAGCCGAGCTCGGCCGCGGCGATCCCAGCGCGGCGCTCGGCCACGCCACCGAGTCCCACTACCTACTCGAAGAGCTCGGCAGCATCGAGGACGGCGAGGGATTGGCACGCCTGACTTGGGTCGAAGTGCTCCGGGCCAACGGCGAGCGAGAGAAGGCGAGCGCCGCGCTGGACCGAGCGCAGCAGCGCTTGCGCGAGCGCGCCGACAAGATCTCCGACCCGGCGCTCAGGCGGAGCTTCCTCGAGAACGTCCCCGAGCACCGGGAGACGCTCTCGCTCGCGCTCACTTGACGTCGGACGGCGGTACGGCGTTGACCACCGGCTTGACCTGCCGGAGCGCCGCGATGAGCGCGCGCTTGTCCTGTTCGGTCATGCCCTTGTAGTACCACCACGGCATGCCGTAGAGCGGACGCCCCGATTTGCCAATGCCTTCGTTCAGCACGCGCAGGAGGTCGTCGTCGGTGTAGCTGCCGATGCCGGTGGCCTGGTCGCTGGTGATGTTCGCGGCGTAGACCTTGCCCCTTCCGGGCAGCTCCATCATCGTCCCGCCGGAGAGCTCCTTGCCGGGGATGGGCTCCCGTCGCTCGTTGAAGGCGTCGTGGCAGTCGTGGCAGTTGCCCAGGGTGAGGAGCCAGTTGCCGCGCGCGACCACGTCTGCGGGAGCATCGCCTGCCGGTTGGGTGACCGGCGCGGGCACCGCGCGGATGAACATCGAGACCGGGAAGTTCACCTGCATGCGCCCGGGGTCGTTCTTGATGGGCGGGAGCGACCGCAGGTACGCCACGATCGCCAGCGTGTCGGCGTCGGACAACGACGCCGCGAAGGACTTGTACGGCATCATTGGGAACAGCACGCGACCGTCCTTGCTGAGGCCCTCGCGGATGGCCCGGACGATTTCGCCGTCGGTCCAGTTGCCGAGGCCGGTCTCCTTGTCTGGCGTGATGTTGGGCGCGCGGATGATGCCCGGGAAGCCGGGGATCTCGGGGAAGACTCGGCCCTCGTCCAGGTGACCGTCCACCACGGGCTCCCCCGGCTTGCTCTCGTCCACCTTCGAGTGACAGCCGGTGCAGACCGCGACGTGGTTCGCCAGGTAGCGCCCACGCTCGATGGCCTCCGGCGTGTTCGGCGCGGTCAGGTTCTGCGCCGCGCGTGCCTTGGGCAACATCACGTAGAAGCGCGTCACCACGCCGAGCACCGCAAGCACGACCAACGCCACGAGCCCGATCAGGATCTTCTTCACGATCTTCATGCTCTCACTTGCCTC
This sequence comes from Polyangiaceae bacterium, assembly GCA_015075635.1. Classification (NCBI taxonomy): domain Bacteria; kingdom Pseudomonadati; phylum Myxococcota; order Polyangiales; family Polyangiaceae; species Polyangiaceae bacterium. The sequence continues at coordinate 2,232,860 of JABTUA010000001.1, read as the reverse complement.
CCAGCCGTCGAAGGTGAAGCACCAAGGCTTCCAGCTGCTCGTGCGAGTACACCGCTCCGAAGGCAGGCATCACACCGCCCTTGCCGTCACGGATCACCCCGTAGAGCTCCTTGTCCGTGCGCACGGCGTGGAACGCCGTGTCCGTGAGATCGCGCGGGCCCGGCTGGCCGGGACCCAGCGGCGGGCCGCCCTTCCCCTCCGGTCCGTGGCAGCGTGCACACGTCGACGCGAAGAGAGCGGCGCCGTCCGGGCGGCGCTCCGCCGCCGCTTCCTTGCTGCACCCCCCAGCGCCGGCCACACACGCGAGCAGCACCGCGCGCGACAAAAGGCTGCTTTCCCACCTCATGACCGCGCAGGATGCCCCGAGTCATTGATCGATCTCAAGTGGGTTCTCCGCCGCCAGGCGCGGGGTGTAACCTCGTAGTCCGTGAAACCCACGACGCTCCGCTTGGTCGGCCTCTCGGCGCTCGCCCTCTCGGCGACGCAGTGCGGGGGCCTCTCGAACTTCCCCGGCGGCAACTGCCCGAACAGCGCGGAGGCCGCCATGAGCGCGAGCTTCGGCTTGAAGGGGGAAGCCGAGGGCAAGGTGAAGGCCGCCCTCGCGGCGGGCGCGTCGCTGCAAGCACTGGCTGTGGAGCTCGAGGCAGACGTGGCCGGCGCCTGCGGCAAGCTGGCCAAGGATCTGGGCGCGAGCGACGCCGACATCGAGCCCAAGGACTCGGGGCCCGGCAAGAAGGCCGAGGCGGCCTGCCAGGCTGCGGTGAAGGTGCTCGGTCAGGTCAAGGCCAAGGCCAAGGGCTCACTCCGGGTGCAGGTGAAGCCGCCGAAGTGCTCCGCCAGCATGGAGGCGATGGCCGACTGCGCCGGCAAGTGCGACGCCAGCGTCGAGCCCGGCAAGGCCGAGGTGAAGTGCGAGGGCGGAGAAATCAGCGGCAAGTGCGAGGGCCAGTGCAAGGGGAGCTGCACCGTCGAGGCCGGCGCCGAGTGCTCCGGAAGTTGCAGCGCCAGCTGCGAGGGCAAGTGCGACGGGGAGATCAGCGGCAAGTGCGACGGCAACTGCAACGGCCGCTGCGACGGCAAGATGTCCGGCGGCAAGTGCGAGGGAGTTTGCGACGGGCGCTGCTCGTCCACGGTCAGCGGGCGCTGCAGCGGCACTTGTAGCGGCAAGTGCAGCGCTGCGTGCACCGTGAAGGGCAAGGCCGAGTGCGAGGGTCAGTGCTCGGGTGGCTGCAGCGTCGAGCTGAAAGAGCCGAAGTGCAGCGGTGAGGTGAAACCTCCGAAGGTCAGCGCGGAGTGCAAGGCGAGCTGCGACGCGCAAGTCAACGCCAAGCTCGAGTGCCAGCCGGCGCGGGTCAGCGTGGGCCTCATCGGCAGCGCCGACGTGCAGGCTGCGATGAAGCTCAAGAGCGCGCTCGAAGCCAATTTGCCGGCCCTCGTCAAGGTCACGCTGGGCATGCGCGCCAAGCTGCAGAAGGCCGTGGCCACCGTGCGCGTCACGCTCGAGGGCGCCCGCGCCGCCGTGAAGGGTGGCGGCGAAGCCGCGCTCAAGGCGGGTGCGTGTCTCGCGGCCTCGATCAAGGCGCAGGCCGAGGCCAGCGCGTCCATCAACGTCAGCGTGAAGGCGAGCGCCAGCGCGAGCGCCAGCGCCGGAGCAGGCTGATGAAGCGAGTCGTCATTTCGGTGGGTCTTCTCCTCTTGGGTTGTGGCGGAGGCGGCGAGGCCGACTCCGTGAGCACCGGCGGCAGCGGCGGCTCCGCCACCGGCGGGGCGGCGGGCGGCGGTGGCGCCAGCGGGAGCGGTGGAACCAGCGTCGGCGGAGCCGGCGGCGTGAGCGGAGGCGGCACGAGCGGGAGCGGCGGCTCGAGCTGCAAGTCCACCCTACCCTCGCCCACCTACGTCGATCCTAAAACCGCCAAGGAGCTCGTGGTCGAGAACGACCCGGCAGCCCCCGGCGGCATCTTCGACACCAGCGTCGAGTACCCGCTGAACGCGCCGGGCGGAGCCATGAGCTACTCGGCGGTGCTGGCCAAGAACGACATCTCGACCCGAATCGCCGTCTCCAGCGACGCCGGCGCGACCTGGACCTACGTGGCCGCCGCGAACCAGTCCGGACCCATCACGGTCCCCGTGCCGGTGGGCTCCCCGCGCTGCCCGAGCGGCACCTGCTCCGGCCGACTGATCCACGAAGTGTCGTCATTGGTCTTCGATGCCGACGATCCGGACGTGACCCGCCGCTGGAAGCTGTTCGCCTTCTCCTACCTGGTCATGGGCGCCGACCAGCTGCAGTACGACCTCGGGTACATCTCGCTCTTCACCGCAGAAGAGCCGCACTTGACCTGGAAAGACGAGGGCAAGGTCCTGGGCTGGAACAGCGAGTCGGAGTTCTCCAGCAAGGACGCCAAGACGCTCGTCAACGGCTTCCCGAACATGGCCGATTGCATCGCGCTGAGCGAGCCGGATGTGATGTGGCGCCAGGGGGGTGTGCTCGAGCTCGCCGTCGGTTGCGTGAAGGCCGGCACTCCGAACACCATCCGCGTCGAGCTCTTGCGCTCGCTCGACCACGCCAAGACCTTCCTCTACGCAGCGCGGCTCTTGGAGGCGAACGACGCGCTCTGCCTGGGCGGCAGCATTCCGCAGATCAACGCCGCCGAGCTCTTCAAGGCGCAGGGCAAGACCTGGCTCATCGCGACGCCAGCCGGACCGGTCCCCCCTGGCGGCATCGGCTACCGCGGCTGCTTCGTCTTTCCGGTCGCGGCGGGCGGCAAGGGCATCTTGCGCGACCCGAGCGGCGCGCCGGTGGTGGAGCGCGTGCTCGACGCCCCCGACGGCCGCTTCACCGGCGCCTGCAGCGTGGCCGAAGGCGCCGCCACCATGGGCTACTCGGTCTCGGCGGCCAGCTTCGACACGCCGCCGAAGATCTTCCACGTCTACCAGTCCGGGCAGGCGGCGCCGTGAGAGCTGACCGCGTCGCGCCCGCCTCAGCGCGCCAGCTCGTCGAGATCGACTCGCAGCCCCCGCGGTAGCTCCAACACGCCGCTCGTCTTCTCCTCGGAGCACGGCTCACCGCCAGATCCCCACCGACACCGCCCAGCCCAGGTACTGGCGCGCGCCGTCGATGGCCGCTCCGAGAGCGAGCTTGTCGTCCTCGTGGAGCAGTCCGAACAAGCTCCACTCGAACAGGCGCGCGTCGAAGCCGAAGGTGCCGTGAGTGCGGGGCGAGCTGCCGCGAAACCGCGTCGGTTCCAGGTACGTCCCCGCGCGGAGCTTGAGCCAGCTCGGCACGGCCTCCGTCTCGGCGCCGAGCCGCGGCGTCAAGCTCACCCGCTCGCCCGAGCGATCCACGTAGCCTTGCAGGAACGACTCGACGCCCACGCTGCTCTGCACGTCGCCGTCGGCGTGGAGCGACGCGGACAGGAGCAAGTAGCGCCGGGGGATGCCCACGTAGCGCCGGTGCAGGAGCTCGGAGAGCCGGTCGCGCTGCTCGGCGCGGTAGCGCTCGTCTGCCTCCTCCTCCCGGTCGAGCTCGACTTCTGCCGCCTCCAGGGCGTCGGGACCGAGGCGCTCGGCGCGAACCAGGCGTTTTTCCCTTTCGCGCTCCCGCTCGTCCAGGAAGGCGTCCACCCGGCGCATCACGATCACCGGATCGAGCCAGCCCACATTGAGCGGGCGCGGGCCGAGCTGCACGGCCACGCCGACGTCGCTGCTCCAGGGTCGCTTGACCCGCCGCGGCAGCCAGATGGCGTTGGGGCTCGCGGGGTCGCGCAGCACGATGTCGCCGCCCACGGCGCGCCCGCGTGCGTCCACGTCGGTGGTGACCGGTGCGCGCACCGCGACGCCCAACCGAAAACGCTCCCCCGTCGGGCGCCAGAGCAAGCCGCCCTCCAGGCTCACCCCGCGCGTGGTGAAGACGTTGCCCGAACGGGTGACGATCTCGTCCTTGGTGGTCACGTCGAGCGCGGTGATCTGCACGCCGATCCCGCCGACGATCTGCCCGTCGTCCACGGCGCGGGCCAGGTAGGTCCGCACGGTGCTGAACTGCGCGCGAACCACCTCCTCTTCGCCACCCAGCGCGGGGTCCGGCTGGCGCAACAAGCCGTAGCGGAAGAGCTCGAGGCCGAGACCGATACCCCACGGGCCGATCTGGACGTTGCCGGCGGGCGCGAGCAGCACGAACTCGCGAGGGTCGCTGCTGCGCGGATCCGTGGCTCCACGCCCCGTGTTGTAGAAATCGGTCCGGGCCAGGTTTCCGGGGAAGAGCAGGCCCAAGCTGGCGTCGTAGTCGACGTGCGTGGCGGACCAGGCCGCGCGCACCGCCGGCGCCGCCGGGTTGTGCAGGTTGCCGTCCACGCCCTCGGCGATGGCGACGTAGGCGCCGGCCAGGCCGAGCGCGCGCGAGCCGGCCAGCACGGGCCCGCCGGCCAGATCGACCGAGTAGTCGCTGGTGCGGATCGCGGAGCCGTTGGGGCCGAGCGGGCCGTCCGCCCGCGCTGGCGGCGAGAGCGCGAGCAAGCACCCGAGCAGCGCGGCGCGCCTCATGGGGAGAACGCCCATCCTGCGGCGAGGAGCGTGTAGGGCACGGTGGTGTGCCACATGTTCGGCTCGTCGGTGCTGTCGCAGCGCACGCACTCGGCCGAGGTGAGGTTGAAGATCCCTGCCGCGCCGAAGCTCCAGCGCAGGGCGAGGCCGGACTCGCTGCGGTGCTCGAGCATCAGCCCGATGTGACCCCAGACCGCCGGGTCCCAGGAGTACGCGGGTGGACAGCGTCCGCTCGGGCAGTCCGTGCGCTCCTCGTAGCGGCCGACCGAGAGCCCACCCTCGGCCCCGAGGCCGAAACCCGTCGCGGCGATCAAACGCAGGCGCACGGAGGTGCCGAGCTGGAGCGTGCGCGTGCTCCCGCCGACTCCGGCGCCCGCGTTCCACGAAAACCCTGGGCTCGGGCTCCAGTCGAAGGCGACGCCGGCGAGCCCGAGCGGCGCGCCCAGGCCGAGCTGGGCCTCGAGCGCGAACGGGCGCTCGACCCAGGCGCGCGCTTCGGGCCGGTGCCGATCGTCGAACAGCTCGGCGTCGGGACCGACCTCGCGGTGGTCGATCGCCGGAGGCGGCTCGGTTGCCCGCGCTGCCGGGCCAGAGCCGAGCAGTGCGAACAGCACGCCGAGGAGGGAACGCTTCACGTCTTGGTGTGGAGGCCCGCGGACTCGAGCAGGCGATACAGGTGCTTGCGATCGATGCCGGAGATGCGAGCGGCCTGGGAGATGTTGTTGCCAGCGCGGATCAACAGGTCCTTCAGGTAGTCGCGCTCGAAGCGGGCCACCAGCTCCGCCTTGGCCTCGGAGAAAGGGCGGTCGGCCCTCGCGACCCACTCGGTGTCCTTCTTGGCGGTGGTCCCAGCGAGCAAGAGCGGCATGGCCGAGAAACGCGTGCCCGGTGGCGAGAGCGCCACCGCGCGCGTGACGATGTTTCGGAGCTCGCGCACGTTCCCGGGGAAGTGATAGGCGAGCAGCCGCTCCAGGTTCTCGCCGCGCACGTCGGGTTCGGGACGCCCTTCGCGCGAGAGCAGGACCTTGACCAGCTCCTCCACGTCTTCCAGCCGCTGGCGCAGCGGCGGCAGGTGCACCTCGACGACCGCCAGGCGGTAGTAGAGGTCGCCGCGGAAACCGCCGCGGGCGACCTCCTCGGACAAATCGCGGTGTGTCGCAGCCACGACGCGCACGTCGTAGCGCGCGGGCTTGCGCCCGCCGAGCGGCGTGACCTCGCCGGTCTCGAGCAGGCGCAAGAGCTTGGGCTGAAGGTTGATGGGCAGGTCGCCGATCTCGTCCAGGAACAGCGTGCCGCCGTGCGCCAGCTCGAAGGCTCCCGGTCGATCGACGTGGGCGCCGGTGAAGGAGCCCTTCACGTGCCCGAACAGGTCACTCTCGATCAGCGTCTCGCTCGACGCGCCGCAGTCGAAGACCACGAACGGCCCGTCCTTGCGCGGGCTGTGCTCGTGCACGGCGCGGGCGGCCAGCTCCTTGCCGGTGCCGCTCTCGCCGAGCAGCAGGATGGGCGCGTTCGAGGCGCTCGCGCGCTCGAGCACGGCGTAGACCTGGCGCATCGCCAAGCTGCTGCCGACCAGCGCCCCGAAGCTCGGCTGCGTGCTCGGCGGGATGAGCACCGCGTCGTCGGCGGGCACGAGCTGGATCAACGTGCCGCCCACGCGCAGAACCGCACCCACCGGCACTACGGCCTTCTGGATCGACACTCCATCCAACAACGTGCCGTTGCGTGAGCCGAGATCGGTCACCTCGAAGCCGTCGTCCTTGGGCACGAGCGAGCAGTGCCGGCGTGACACGGACTGGTCGGTGAGCACCACATCCGCGGACGCGTCCGCGCCCACCACCACGCCCACCGGCGGCACCGCGACCTCGAGGCCCGCCTCCGGCCCGTGCAGCACCGAGAGCCGGGTCGGCCGGGGCCCCGCCGCCACCGGGATGTGGTTCGTGGTGCGGGTCAGGCGCATGGCGGCGCGAGCATATCGCGGCTGTGGCGCGCATGCCCCAATCCGGCGTCAACCTGCGGGATCGAAGCCCCAGGTCAGGAGCTACCACGCCGCGAATCGCGGAGATTTCTGGTGGCACATGCGTTGCTCAGGGGCGGCCGACTCGCTCACACGGAGACCACAAAAATGAAGCTCGCGTTTTCCTTCGCTCCCCTGTTCCTGGCCGCCCTCGCGGGCTGCACGTCGCTCGGCGCCTACGGCGGGATGATGGCTCAGCCGGGCGCGGCGACGACGCCCGCGGCCGGCAGTCCGGCCACGGCCGCTCCGAGCCCCGGCGCGGCCACGCCGAGCACTGAATCGGTCGCCGAGAGCGCAGCCAAGCCGGCCGCGCCGAGCAGCGTCAGCGTCACGATCCGAAACACCTGCGGAAAGACCGTGAAGGTGTTCTTCGGGCAGAAGCCGAAATTCGGTAGCGGTACCTATTCGACCGCGAGCAGCAACTCGGTCCAGAGCCACTCCTTCCGGCCCGGCGACCTGTTCTGGATCGTGGATCAGAGCGAGAACGGCGTGGCCAACGTCGAGGTCAAGGACAGCACCAAGGAGATCGAAATCCGCGGCTCTTGCACCGAGCTGGCACAGCGCTGACCACCCCGCGTTGCCCGACCCCGGAGATGCACTATTCTCCGGGCGGTGGCGGCTTCCGAACCCACAGCGGTAATCCCGGCGGAGCTGGGCCCGTTCTCCATCCAGGGCGTCCTGGGTGAAGGCGGCAGCGCCGTCGTCTACGCCGCGCTGTGGAACGGTGAAGAAGTCGCGCTCAAGGTGCCGCGGGAGCGCGAGCTCACCCCGAGAGAGCAAGAGCGATTCCTGGAAGAGGCCAAGATGCTCGAGCGCGTGCGACATCGCGCCGTGGTCGAGGTGCTCGGCTCCGGTCGCTTGCCCGACGGGCTACCGTACCTGGTGATGCGCCGCTGCGAGGGCGAGACGCTGGCGGATCACCTGTCGGCCAGGGGTGCCCTCGGCTTGGCCCACGCGCTCGATCTGTTCGAGCAGCTCGCGAGCGCGGTCGAGGCGCTCCACGACGCGGGCCTGTTGCACCGCGATCTGAAGCCGGAGAACCTGCTCTTGGTCGACGGCGCGCGGGCCGTGAAGCTCCTCGACTTCGGCATCGCCAAGGAGATCGACGCGCCGGCGTCGACCACCACCCAAGCGGGCATCGCTCGCGGCACGCCGGCCACGATGGCGCCGGAGCGCTTCTTCGGCGCGCCCGCCAGCAAGAGCACCGACGTGTACGAGCTGGCGGTGGTGTTCTACGCGATGCTGGTGGGGCGGCTGCCGTGGAGCGACGTGACCAACGTGCAGGCGCGCCTGAATCCGCTCTCGCCGCTGGAGGCGGGCGCGGCCGTGCCGGACACGCTCTCGGGCACCGTGATGGAAGCGCTCTCCACGCGGCCCGAACGCCGCCCCGACGGGGTCTCGGCGCTGGTGCGCCGGGTCCGCGAGAGCGTTCGCACCGGGGCCACCACCGGGCGCGTCACCGCCGCCACCAGCATCAGCGCGCCGCCGCCGCCGCTGTTCCCGCAGAAGAGCGAGGACGCGCAGGTGATCGAGAGCCGCCGGGATCTTCCAGCCCACAAGGGCAGCGCGCGGACCATCGCCAGCGTCGCCGCGCTCGCGCTGATCGCCGTCGGCGCGGTGGCCGTCATCGGCCTGCGCACGAGCGCGACGCCGGCGAGCCCGACCCCGAGCGCCGATCCGCCTGCGCCAGCCGCCGCCCCGCTCGCGCCGACGGAGCCCGAGCGCGCCGCCGAGCTCCCCAGCGCCGAGCCGGCGCCGGAGGCGAACCTGGCGCCGACGCCAGCGAGCCCGCGCGGTAAGCCCATCGCCTCGTCGGCGCCGTCGGCGGCGCCGACCGCCTCCGCCAAGCCACCGCCCCCGAAGGGCAAGCCCAAGGGCGCGCCGTGCACGCGCTCCTCCGAGTGCGCCAGCATGGTGTGCGCCGCGGAAGTCTGCCAGTGAAGAGGACGCGAGGGCTGCTCTCACTCGTGCTCCTGCTCTGGAGCGCCCCCGCTCTGGCCGACGAATACGACGCGGCCTTCACCCGAGCCATCGCCGCCAAGGAGCGCGCCCTCGACACCAACGATCCGGCGAGCTGGCAGGCGGCCATCGACCTGTTCGCGGAGGCCGACCGCATCCGCGCCACCAAGGAGAGCAAGTACGAGCTGGGCGCCGCTGCCGCGCGCCTGAAGCAGGACGACGTCGCGCTCGAAGCCTACGAAGCCGCGCTCGGCCTCGGGCTCGAGGGTGCGGCGGCGGACAAGGCCCGCGCCTTCATCGCCGAGCACGAGAGGGCGATGGGGCGCGTCGACGTGCGCGGCCCCGAAGGGGCGGAGATCTGGCTCGCCGCGCGCTGGCGCGGCACGCTACCGCTCGGCAAGCCGCTGGTGGTGTTCGCCGGCAAGCGGCGGATCGAGCTTCGCGCCGGTGGGGATCGAGATCAGCGCGAGCTCACGGTGACCGCCGGCGCGCTGGCTCTGGCCGACTTCACGGCGAGCCCGAGCGCGGGCCCGCCGGTCGCCGCGCCGCCGTCTTGGCAGCCGCCGGGGCCCGAGGCACCCAAACCCGAGCCGCCACCGCCAGATCGGACGCTCGGTTGGACGCTGACCGTGGGGGGCGCGAGCCTGGCGGTGCTGGGCGGCGCCTCGGCGCTCGTCGCGAGCAGCAACGTCTCGGCCCACCGCGATCGCTTGACCGATCTGTGCGCCGTTCGGAGCGGGACGGACGGCTGCGCCGAGGCCAAGCCCGGGCAGAAGCTCGCAGCTCAGGACGAGGTGGACTCCATCGCGACCTGGAAGGCGGTACGGACCGGGGGCTTCGTGGGCCTCGGCGCCGGGGTGCTCGCCACCGGCGTCGGCATCGCGCTCCTGGTCTCGAAACCGAAGCCCCAGCGCACCACGCTGACGCTCGTGCCGGGCTGGGGTGGCGGGGCGCTCCGAGGAAGCTTCTGAGCGACGCCCGCATCGCGTATCCTCGCCGCCATGCTTCGCTTCGCGTTGCTCACCACGCTGGCTCTGGTCACCGGCTGCTCCAGCGAGTCGTCGAACCCCGCGGGCGCCGGCGGCGCCGGAACGTGCAGCCCGGGCTCGACGCAGTCCTGCGTCGGACCCGCGTCGTGCGCCGGAGGCCAGGTCTGTCTCCAGGACGGCTCTGCCTGGGGACCTTGCGAGTGCGGCGGCAGCGGCGGCAGCAGCGGCAGCGGCGGGGCACCGGGTGGTGGCGGGGCACCGGGTGGTGGCGGGGCACCGGGTGGCGGCGGAGCGAGCGGAGGTACCGGGGGTGGCGGGCCGAAGCACGCCTACCTGCTCTACTTCGCCGGGATCAAGGCGGTGGTGAAGAAGATCGACGCGAGCACCGGCGCGCTGCTGGTCAACGGCCCCGAGCTGACGAACCCGCTCTCGGCGGGCGACGCGCGCGCCATCGCGGTGGACTCCGACGGCTCGCCGCGGGTGCTCTGGCAGGACGGCGCCAACAACGGGCAGGTGGACATCCTGGACGCCGTCACGCTGGCCGCGAGCGGAACGACGAAGAAAGTGACTCACCCGTATGCGAAGTTGGCCTTCGCCTACGCACGCCGCCCGGACAAGGCGGCGATGCTCTGGGGCGACACCCTGAACGGCCCGTTCTATGCCTGGGACCTCCAGGCCAACGATGACCAGCTGGGCACCGGCAACGGCACACTACTGACCGCGCCATCGACGGGCTACCTCACCGCCGCGGCGGGCTACGATGGAAGCGAGCTCTTCGTGCTCTGGTCCAACGCCTCGACGGAAGGGCGCCTCACCTACCCCGGTACGTCGAAGAGCATCCCGCTGCCGACGCTCCCCGCGGGCTTCTATCGCTCCGTCACCGCGGACAGCGTCCGCGCGCGCGTTGCCATCACGGACGACACGACCTTCGCGCAGATCTGCACCTTCACCACGCTCGACGCGATCGGCACGCCGCCGACCCTGCCGGGCTGGCAGCACGGCCAGTGCGCCGACGTGTACCTGCCAGCCTGGAAGCTCCGCGGCTACACCAGCCAGCTGTGACCCGCGGCGAGTCCCGGGCTATGCTACCGGATCATGCGCGCGCGACCCTCCCCCACCCTGCTGTTCGCCCTGGGCTCGCTGTTCCTCGCCGGCGTCGTCTCGTCGAGCTGCGGCGGTGACTCCGAGGTCGCGAAGAAACCCGACGGCGGCAGCGGCGGCGATGCCTCCGCCGGCGGCGGCAGCGGCGGCACGGGCGGCAGCGGCGGCGGCATCAACATCGACAGCAGCGCCGGCGGCAGCGGCGGAGATCCCGACGCCTGCGCGGACGAGAGCTGCGGCTCCGACGCGGGCCCGGCCTGCGGCGACGGCAAGATCGACCCCGGTGAGAAGTGCGACGACGGCAACGGCGTCTCCGGCGACGGCTGTGCCGCGAACTGCGACGCCATCGAGAACGACTTCGCCTGCCCCACCCCGGGGCAAGCCTGCGTGTCCACGGTCAAGTGCGACGACGGCAAGATCAGCGGAAACGAGACCTGCGACGACGGCAACTCGGCCGCGGGTGACGGCTGCGACGCGACCTGCCAGGTCGAGGCCGGCTGGAAGTGCCCCACGCCGGGCGCCGCCTGCGAGGCCGCGGAGTGCGGCGACGGCCTGCTCGCCGGCAGCGAGAAGTGCGACGACAAGAACAAGCTGGCGGGTGACGGCTGCGATCCGAGCTGCAAGCTCGAGAAGGGCTGGAAGTGTCCTACGCCGGGCACCGCCTGCGAGAAGACGGTGTGTGGCGACGGCAAGCCCGAAGGCACCGAGCAGTGCGACGACGGCAACAACGACATGGGCGACGGCTGCACGCCGTTCTGCGTGAAGGAGCCGAATTGCAGCGCCGGCGAGTGCTCGAGCACCTGCGGCGACGGCCTGAAGCTGCCGAGCGACAACGAGCAGTGCGAGGACGGCAACACGGTGAGCGGCGACGGCTGCTCCGCCACCTGCCAGGTGGAGCCGGGCTTCCAGTGCACCGACACGCCCAGCGGCGGCGGCACGCAGCTGGTCCTGCCCATCGTGCTCCGAGACTTCAAGATCGCGCACCCGGACTTCGAGGACTTCCTCGGCGTCGACCTGGGCATCGTTTCCAACACGCTGAAGGCGAACGGCAAACCCCAGTACAATTCCGCGACCACGACCCCCACCACCACCGGCGCGGCGAATTTCGATCAGTGGTACTCGGACGTGGCCGGCGTCAACCAGACCATCTTGCAGACGCTCACGCTGACGCAGATTGCCGGCGGCGCCTACCAGTACAACAACACCAACTTCTTCCCGCTGAACGGCCTGGGCTGGGGCAACGAGGGCAACAGCCAGAACTTCCACTTCACCAGCGAGGTCCGCTACTGGTTCGAGTACAAGGGCGGCGAGCAGCTGGACTTCACCGGCGACGACGACGTCTGGGTCTTCGTGAAGAAGCAGCTGGCCGTGGATCTCGGCGGCGTGCACGGCGCGATGAGCGGCGGCGTCACGCTGGACGCGGCCAATGCTGCCCAACTGGGCCTGACCGTGGGTAAGGTCTACGAGATCGTGGTGTTCCAGGCCGAGCGCCACACCACGCAGTCGAACTACAAGCTCACGCTCTCCGGCTTCGTCAGCAGCACGTCGAGCTGTCAGAGCGTTTGTGGTGACGGCATCAAGACGCCGAACGAGGCCTGCGACGACGGCAAGAACGACGGCAGCTACGGCAGCTGCACCAGCGACTGCAAGAAGGGCCCGCACTGCGGCGACGGCAGCGTGCAGAGCCCGCAAGAAGAGTGCGACGATGGCGTGAACCTCTCGCCGTACGGCGGCTGCGCGCCGGGCTGCAAGAAGGGCGGCTTCTGCGGCGACGCCGTGGTGGACAGCCTGTTCGGCGAGGCCTGCGACGACGGCGTGAACGACGGCGGCTACGGCGAGTGCGACACCGGCTGCAAGCTGGGACCCCGCTGCGGCGACGGCATCAAGCAGACGCCTCAAGAAGAGTGCGACGACGGCAACAAGAAGAACGGGGACGGTTGCAGCGCAAACTGCAAGACCGAGGGCCCAGCCTGAAGCGCCGAAGCGAGCTCCCAGCGGACTGGCAGAGCACCGGCTTCACGCCCGGCGCGCGGCATTTCGCGGCGCTCTCTGCGCTGCTCTCTGGCTCCGACGACGACACGGCCGAGGCCGCGGAGCGCGCCCTCGCCCGCGCTGGGCCGCCCGGCGCCGAAGCGGCGCGAGCGGCGCTCCCGAGCGCAGCCGCCGCCGCCCGGTTCCGCCTGGCTCGCGTCGTGGCGCGGGTCGCAGCAGAGCATCCCGACGCGCTGCGCGACGCGCTGCTCGAGCTGCTGGGCGACGCCGATCCGCGCGTGCAGCGGGCCGCGATCACCGGGCTCGGCAAGGTCGGGGGTCCCGGCGTGGAGGCGGCGCTGCTCGGACGCTGGGAGCGCTCTGCGCTGCCCGAGCGCCGGGCGCTGGCGGAGGCGCTGGGCAAGGTCGGCGGCGCCGACAGCGGGAGCTTCCTCTCGGCCCTCTCGGCGGACGACCCGGAGCTCGAGCGACGGCGCGGGCGAGCGCTGGTGATGCTGGGGCGCAGCGCCGAGCACGGCCCGAGCACGCTCGATCTCGACCGACCACTCGCGCGCGAGGTGACCGTGGTGCTCGGCTGCCGCCACGGGCTCGGGCCGGTGCTGCTCGACGAGGCGCGCGAGCGCGGACTGCCCGCCGCGGCAGAGCGCTCCCCGAGCGAGGTGGTGCTGCCGTGGGCGGGAGCGCTCCGGCCGCTCTTCCTGCTCCGCGCCGCCCTCGACGTGGGTCTCGAGCTCCCGCTCCGACCCGCGCGCTCGCCCGACGCGAGCGTGGTGGCGGCTCTCGAGTCGGCGGCCCCGCTGCTCCGCGCGCTTTCGTCGGGGATCCCACGCTTCCGCCTGGCCTGGCGCGAAGGTGGCCACCAACGCGCGCGCACGTTCCGCATCGCAGAGGCGCTCGACCCCGGGCTCTTGGTCAACGACCCGAGAAGCGCACTCTGGGAAGCGCGCGTCGACGAGGGCGCGCGACGCGTGGTCCTGGTCGCGCGTCCCGACGAGGAGCTCCGCTTCGGCTATCGAGGACGCGACGTCCCCGCGGCGTCGCACCCGACGGTGGCCGCGGCGCTGGCGCGAGTGGCGGGCGTGCGCGCCGACGACGTGGTCTGGGATCCGTTCGTCGGCAGCGGTCTCGAGCTGTGCGAGCGCGGACTGCTCGGGCCGTTCCAGCGCCTGATTGGCACCGACGTCTCCACGTCTGCGCTGGACGCCGCCCGGGAGAACCTGCGCCGCGCCGGGCTCCACGCGGAGCTCGTCCGGGGCGAGGCCCAGAGCCACCACCCCGTCGGCGTGACGCTGGTCATCACGAATCCCCCGATGGGCCGCCGGGTGGCACGCCACGGCGAGCTCGCGGACCTGATGGTGGCTTTCCTCGAGAACGTCGGGCGCTGCCTCGAGCCCGGTGGGCGCCTGGTCTGGCTCTCGCCCCTGCCGGCGCTCTCTGCGAAGAAGCTGGCGGCTCTGGGTCTCGCGGTGGAGCGCCGGGGCGCGGTGGACCTCGGGGGCTTCGGCGCCGAGCTCCAGGTCGCGGGTCGCGGCTGGACTTCGGGGCCTTCGGGCGCCAAGATCCGGCCGCCATGAAGACCGCCCTCGTCATTTCCTTCGCGCTCGCCGTCGTCGCCTGCAACAAGACCGAGAAACCCAGCGGCGGTGGCGCCGCGCCCGCGAGCGGGCCCGTGTCGGGCACCGTGGAGGTGAAGGCCGACGAGAACGGCTTCACGCCGAGCAACATCACGCTGAAGAAGGGCGAGAGCGCGACGCTGCGCTTCAAGCGCACCACGGAGGACACCTGTGCGGACAAGGTCGTGTTCCCCGACCTCAAGATCACCAAGGATCTGCCGGTGAATCAGCCCGTCGAGATCGCCATCGACACCAAGGAGGCCAAGACCCTCGGCTTCGAGTGCGGGATGGGCATGTACAAGAGCAAGGTCGTGATCCAGTAGCTCAGGGCTTCTTCGGCTCCTCTTTCTCCAGCTTCTTCAGCACCGTCTCGGCGGCCTTGCGTTTGTCCTTGGTCGCGAGCTCCACGGTCTTCAGCTTCGCGCGCAGCGCCGTGAGCTTGTCCTCGGCGTCGAGGATGCGCTTGACCAGCGGGTTCGCGTTGGCGCCTTGCCCGCTCTTGTCGCCGAGGGCCGCCAGGTGCTCGCGCAGGCGCTTCAGATCTTCGGTCACCTCGTCGATGGCGGCCTGGATCTCGTCCCGCTCCTTGCCGCGCGCTTCGGCCTCTTCCAGGCGAGTAGCGGCCTCCTTCAGCGCGGCGCGATCCGGCGCCGGCAGCGCCTCCAGCGCCGCGAGCTCGGTCAGACGCATGGCGGTCAGTGAATCGACACCCGTCGAGCGCTGGAGCCCTTCCTGGACCTTCAGCGTGCGCTCCAGCTTCTTGCCGGGCTCGGCCTTGAACACCGCCAGCGGCTTCTTGTCGTGCACGTCGTAGTCGAGCTCGTCGGCCCCCTCGACCTTGGAGTTGTCCACGATGTTCAGGGAGAGGTACACGGTGCGCACCGAGCGCGAGCGGTTCTTCAGCTCGTAGGTGTGCACGCTGTTCTTGAAGAAGTCCTCGACCAGGCGCCCCTTCTTGAACGTCACTCGCTGGGTCGCTTCGCTCGCCTCGCTCTTCAGGCTTTCGAGCTCGACGTCGAGGTCGACGCCGAACTGCAGGAACGCGCGCTCCGTGGGCTTGAGCCGAGCGAGCCCCGCCTCCCCCGCGAATCCTCCGGCTTCGTAGAGCGCGATTGGCCCCGCCGGCAGCGTCTGGCGGGTGGCGTTCACGAAGCGGATCGAGCTGCGGGCCGCGGTCCCTGGTCCGGAGAACCAGCTGATGCGCCGCGTGACCACGGACGACTGCAGGAACGGCACCAGCGCCGAACCGTGCGCGCGTAGATCCAGGGGCTGGGCCAGCTTGTAGCTGAACAGCGCGCCGGCCTCGACGCCCTCCGCGGGGGCGATGGACGCGAGGTTGCCCACGCTGAGCGCCTCGCTGCTCGAGATCGTCGCGCCCATGCGCACGCTCGGCGCTCGAGTCTTGTGGCTGCCGCCGAGCCTGCCGTGGCCGGAGCCGAAGCCTTGGCCGGTGCCGGTCCCCGAGCCGTGGGTGGTGATGCCCTCTTCCAGGTTGTCGCCCCAGATCTGGTCCACGGTGGTGTCGAGCAGCTGAGGCACCGTGGCGAGCCGCTCCTCCGGCTCCGCGAGCTCGCGCCGCCCGTAGCGTGGAGCGGCCAGCGGAAACAGGAAGGAATCCGGCTGACCGTTCACCAGCTCGACCGTGACCTTGGCCCAGCTCTCTTCGGTGTCGTTGTGGATCAACGCCCAGCCCTGGAGCGTGCCGCGCTCCCCGCCGTCGGCGATCACCAAGCGATAGGTGGTGCGCCAGATCGGCGCCTCGGCCAGGTAGCCCAGCGTGATGGGCTTGTCGCTCTGGGCGAGCAGGCGCAGCGAGCGCTGGTTCTGAGCCGCGCGCACCGAGAGCGCGTCGAGCGCCGCGCCGAAGCGCGTCGAGTAGCTCGGATCCGTCGGGCGCACGCTGGCGACACCTGCCGTGTCGAGCTTCTGGAGCTCACCTTCCTTGGTGACCAGGAGCAGCGTGAGCTCCGGCTTCTTCGCCTCGGGCTCCTCGGACTTGTCACGCCGTTTCTTGTCGCCTTCGTCCGGCTCGGGGGGCGGGGCGGCCGGGCCGGGCGCCGGTTCGAGCACGTCGATCAGCCGTCCCACGAGCGTCTCCGACTTCTTGCCCGAGGTGCGCACCTCCACCTCAGCGCCCTTGAGCGAGAGCAAGAGCGTGCGATAGGTCATCGGCTCCTCGGCGCCCGGAGGCAGCCCCGCCAGCGCCCGCGCCATGCCCCGGCTCAAGCTGCTCGAGAACTCGACGCCGGTCAGCGTCACGCCGCCGGCGCTGCCGGCCACGACCAGCGTCTTGAGCGCGTCGTCGAGGTGCCCGGTTGGGACCGGCAGCGTCGTGCTCTCGCCGCGGGCCAGCGTCCCGGAGCGTTCGAAGTAGCCGACGCCGGTCTCGTAGAGCTTGAGCGAGCGCAGCGGCAAGACCGACGCGGGAGCGGAGCTCTGGGCGCTGGTCTGGCAGCCCGAGGCGAACCCGAGCGCAGGGAGGAGCAGCGAGAACGCGAGGAATCTCATGGCACGGCTCGTACCAGGACAGCTCCGGCGAGTCGATGGTTCCCCGGTCGTCGCAGAGGGGCGCTTCTCTGCTAGGCTCCCAGGGTGATGGCGCGGCGAGTCCTCAGCGTGTGCTCCGGCCTGGTGCTCCTCTCGATTGTAGCGTGCGCGACCGGCGAGGCCGACCTCGGCGGGGGGCTCCCGGACGCAGGAGTCGGCGGCTACAAGAGCAGCGGTGGCTCGAGCGCGACGGGCGGCGCCGCTGGCTTCCCTAGCGGCGGCGCCGCGGGCTCCTCCAGCGGCGGCGCGAGCGGCAGCGGCGGCTCGGGCGCGACCGGCGGCTCGGGCGCGACCGGCGGCTCGGGCGCGACCGGCGGCTCGGGCGCGACCGGCGGCACGAGCGGCAACATCATCCCCAAGACCTGCGGCGAGGCCCACGGCCTGGTCGGCTGCTGCGGCTCGAACAACGAGATCTACTACTGGGAGTGCGGCAAGCTCCAGGGCGGGCCAGGCTCCTGCCAAGGCAACCCCTGCGGCTGGGATCCCGTGAACAAGTTCTACTCCTGCGGCGGCACGGGCTTCACGGGCTCCGATCCGAGCGGCGTCTACAAGCGCGAGTGCGGCGGCACGAACCCCGATCCGGGCAACTGCCCGGGCACGTCGTGCTGCCAGGGCTACTGCGGCACGAGCTCGCCGAAGGGCTGCTGGTGCGACCAGGGTTGCTCGCTGGCCGGCGACTGCTGCCCGGATGCGTGCTCGGTCTGCGGCGCTTGTTAGCGCCCGGCGATTTCGTAGAGCAGCGCTTCCGTCGCCTCCCAGCCCAGGCAGCCATCGGTGATGGACACGCCGCGCGCGAGCGTCGCGCCCTGCTTCCAGTCCTGCCGGCCCTCCACCAGGTTGCTCTCGATCAAGAAGCCCATCAAGGCTCTCTGGCCGCCCCGCATCTCCTCGAGCACGGCGCGGCACACCTCGGGCTGACGGCGCCAGTCGCGCATCGAGTTGCCGTGCGACGTGTCCACCATGATCGGGCGCACCAGCCGCGGATCGGCGGCGACGACACGCGCGGCCGCTTCGCGCACGTCCTCTGGTGAGTAGTTGGGCTTGGTGCCACCTCGCAAGACGACGTGGCGGTCGGGGTTGCCGCGCGTCTGCACCACGCTTGTGACGCCCTCGGAGTTGATGCCCAAGAAGTGATGCGAGTGTCCGGCGGAGATCAGCGCGTTGACGCAGGCGTCGAGGCTGCCGTCGGTGCCGTTCTTGAAGCCGATGGGCATGCTGAGCCCGCTCGCCATCTCGCGGTGCGTCTGACTCTCCGTGGTGCGCGCGCCGATTGAGGCCCAGGACAGCAGGTCTGCCACGTACTGCGGGGTGATGGGGTCGAGCACCTCGCTGCCGCAGGGCACGCCCAGGGCGTTGATGGAGAGCAGCGTCTGGCGCGCCCGCACGAGGCCCGTACCGATGTCGCAACTCCCGTCCAAGTGAGGATCGTTGATCAGGCCCTTCCAGCCCAGCGTCGTGCGCGGCTTCTCGAAATACGCGCGCATGATCAGGACGAGGCGATCGCGCGTCGCTTCGCGCACCTTGGCGAGCCGGTACGCGTACTCGACGGCGGCGTCCGGATCGTGGATGGAGCACGGGCCGACGATGACCAGGGTACGCTCGCGGTCGCGTCCGAAGATGACGTCGCGGATCTCCTGGCGTGCCGCCAGCACCAGCTCGCTCACCTGGACCGAGGCCGCGAGCTCGGCCTTGACCACGCGCGGCGGGCGGAGCGGCAGGAACGCCGTGAGGTTGGTGTTCTCGACGGGGAGATCCGAGAACTGGGGATGCTCGATTGCGCCCATGCGGTGCCGAAGGAATGCGGCGAGATCTCCTTCAGGTCAAGCTTTGCACGAGCCGGGGCAGCGTTTGACCCGCGCGCGCCTCGAGCTTCTGGGTGGCCAGGTGGTCTGCCCGAGTCGGTCCCAGGTTCACGATGGCGATGGGGATGCCGCGCTCCGCCGCGCGCCGCACGAAGCGGTAGCCGCTGAACACCGTGAGCGAAGAGCCCACGACGAGCAGCGCCTCCGCGCTCGAGACCTTGGCGTAGGCCTCGTCCACCGTCGCGCGGGGCACGTTCTCGCCGAAGAACACCACATCGGGCTTGAGCACGCCGCCACAGGCAACGCAGTCCACGACGGAGATCTCCCCTTCCAGCTCCGCGTCGCCGTCGGGCATCGCCGCTCCGGGGGCCGGCTCCCAGCCGGGATTCGCCGCGAGCAGGCGGGCCTGGAGCGCCACCCGCGGCTCGAGCGCCCCACAGCCGAGGCAGCGCACGCGCTCGAGGGCCCCGTGCAGCTCGATGACGTCGCGACTGCCGGCGGCGTGGTGCAGCCGGTCGACGTTCTGCGTGATCAGCCCCGCCCAGCGCCCGGCGCGCTCGAGCTCCGCCAGCGCGACGTGCGCGGCGTTCGGCTCCGCCCGCGAGAAGCGCGCCCAGCCGGCCAGGCTGCGCGCCCAGTAGCGGCGGCGCACCGCCGGATCTTTCGTGAACGCCTGGTACTGAACCGGCGTGGCCGGCCGCGCGCGCCGGCCCTCGCCGCGGTAGTCCGGGATGCCGCTCTCCGTGCTGCAACCCGCGCCCGTCAGCGCGAGCACTCGCCGGCCGCGCAAGAGCTCGGCCAGGGCTTCGATGCTCATGGGCAGTCGGGGAGCTGCGCGGCGCCGCTGACCTCGCTCGCCTCGACGTGGGCGACGCCGGTGTCGGTGACCGAGTGCCCGTACACGTCGGTGACGCGGAACGTGTACGGCCCGGGGCCCATGCCCGCCGGCTCGACGAAGTAGTTGTAGTCCTCGCGCTTCACCTCCACGAAGCTTCCGCCCTTCTCGTACTCGAGCTTCGCGATGCCGTGGCGGTGGTTGCGGACTTGCACCGCGGTCCACCACTGGTTGCTGCCCTCCTTGAAGCGGTAGCGCAGCGGGCCCGTGACCGCGCAGGGCACGTAAGTCCAGCTGATGTCCACGCGTCCCAGGGGGAGCGCGGCGATCTTCTCGAAGGCCTGGGGCGATAGATCGATGTCACCTGGCTTGCACTCCGGGCACCGGTCCACGATGCGGACGGTGACCGAACCGCTCGGACCCTGGATGGCGGCGCAGCGGCCGCAGCTGCCCGAGGCCAGATAGTCGGCCTGGTTCATCGCGCCGACCATCAGGTCGTTCGGCGACGGCCCGAACATGCAGTTCCCGTCGCCGGTGGCGGCGTAGTAGGTCGCCTCGCCGGTGTGCGGCGCCTCAGCGCACGAGCCCCCACTGGAGCCGCCGGCGCTGGTGCCCCCGGCCCCGCCGGCGCCCTGACCTCCGGACCCGCCGGTGCTCTGGCCGCCGGTGCTCTGGCCGCCGGTGCTCTGGCCGCCGGCGCCACCGGTCCCGCTCGCGGATCCGCCGCCGTCACCGCCCCCGCAGCCGATCACCAGGAAGACCAGGACCCACGCTCGAGCGCGCATGAGCCCGAGCTTGTCAGAATGCAGCTCTCTCGGCCAGCAGGAGGGCCCCGCGCTAGCATGATGGTGCGATGTCCAACGAGGGGGCAGCTCGAGGCTCCCAGGCCGCGGCGCTGGAAGAAGCGGCGGCTCTGGGGGATCTCTCGCGCGCACGCGAGCTGATGGCCGCCGGTGCGCTGATCACGCCCGACGCGCTCTGCCTGGCGACAGCGGCGGGCTCGAACGACGTCGCCCTGGCCCTGCTCGAGGCCGGCGCGAACCCGAACGCCCCCGACAGTCAGGGCGCGGCGCCGATCTTCATCGCCGCCGCCGCCGGACACCCCGCGGTCCACGCCTTCCTGGGCGATCCCGACCACACCGATCCGCGCGCCACGATCTGGCCCGCCCACACCGCCACCTTCGGGCACGGCGAGGTCACCTGGACACTGCTCGCGAAGGGCGCGGATCCGAGCTCACGCTACGCGCCGCACGCCCGGCCGACCGCCGCCGGCACCACCGCCTTGATGGTCGCTGCCGCCTTCGGCCACACCGCGGCCCTCGACGTGCTGATCGCTCGCGGCGCCAAGCCCCGCGACACGGACTACGCCGGGCGCACGGCCCGCGACTGGGCCGAGCGCTTTGGCCAGAAGCCCGCGATGGAGCGGCTGAAGCAGTTCGCTCGGAAGTGACCTCGCAGGCCGCACGAGCGCCCAGGCGAGAATTATTTCGCCATTTCGCCGTGCTCCATTCCGGCGCTGGCAAGCGGGCCGAGCCGTGGCACCCTCCGCGCCCGCATGACCTTCCGCGCGCTCTCGCTCCTGGCTCTGGGCTCCTTCTCTTGCCTGCTCGGCGTCGCCCCGGCGTGCAGCTCCGACGACGGCGGCGAGAGCCAGCCGCACGACGACGCTGGCACCGACACGGGCAGCGAAGCGGCGGCGCCGAAACCACCGGGCAGCCCCTGCCTCTCGAACGCGGAGTGCCTGGGTAGCGAGCCGCATCCCGGCGTGTGCTTGCACGGTGTGTGCGTGACCCGCGCGACGGCTCCTTGCTCCGCGCCCGGCGCCGCCGACGGCTGTGACCCCGGCGCGCTCTGCTACGAATCGACCGTCCTCGGCGGCAACGGCTTCTGCCTGCCCCAGCTCGACGCTGCGGCTTGCAGCGGGGGTGCCATCGATCGTCACGGCGTGTGCGCGCCGCTCAAGGGCAAGGGCTGCGACAAGGCCGGCGGAACTTTCTGCGAGCTGTTCGAGCCCCCGGCGGGCGAGCCCGGCGCGAAGTGCGGTGACGACAGCGAGTGCAGCAGCGTGAACGCTTCCTGCTACGACGGCTCGAGCGACCCCAGCGGCTGGATCGGCGGCTACTGCCTGGCCTTCGGCTGCGCGGACTCGAGCGAGTGCGGGCAGGGCTCGTGCCAGCCGGTGGCGAGCGACGGCAGCGGCGTGTGCGTGCAGGGCTGCGGCATGGATCTCGACTGCCGCGCCGGCTACTGGTGCGCGAAGACCGAGGACGAGACCGCGACCTACTGCCGCGCCGGTTGCGACGCCGCGGCGGCGTGCCCGAGCGGCCTGGTCTGCCTGAGCGACGAGTGTATCCCCGAGGACGTCGCCTGTACCCCCGAAAACCCCACCGGCTGGTGCCCGAAGGACAGCTGGTGCAACGCCGGCGCTTGCAGCACCGAGCTCTTCGTCTGCGACGGCAAGGACGACACGCTCGAGGACAACGACTCCCAAGCCGCCGCCAAACCCGCGCCGGCCGGCGTGACCAAAGGCCTCTTCGCCTGCAAAGGCGACGAGGACTGGTGGGAGGTCACGGTGCCGAAGGGCAAGGTGCTGCGCGTCGGCATCGAGTTCGCGAACGCCGCCGGTGATCTGGATCTGGTGGTGTACGACAGCGCTGGCAAGGTCGTCGGCTCCCGCGTCGGCGCCCTCTACCCCTACGGCGATCGCAGCTCCGAGACCGACACCGAGTACTACGGCTTCTGGTCGGAGGCGGGCGGCGACAAGTACCTGCTGCGCGTGGTGGGCAACATGGGCGCCGAGAACACCTACAGCCTGCACGTGGACGAATTCGCCTATCAGGACGGCAAGACCTGCCTGGACTCGTTCAGCTTCGCCGAGTGCGTGGGCGAGCAGCCGAACGGCGCGGGGCTCATCCCCTTCCCCTTCCCCGATCCGAAGAGCGGAAAAGGCGAGGACAACTACGTCTGGGACACCTATTCGAACTACCGCTTCGCGCGCCGCGAGCTGGTGATGCTGGTGCGCTGGGCGCTGGCAGAGACCGCCAAGGCGTTCCCCGGCACGGGTCCGCTAGGCCTCATCGACACCTGCCAGAAGAACGGCATCACCCCGGGCTACGACGTCGACGATCCGCGCCACCCCGCGTCCACCCACGATCAGGGCGGCAACCAGGACCTCGCCTACTTCCAGACCGACGGCGACAACCACGCCGAGATCGTCTGCGGCGACGGCTCGGTCCACGCCGACGGCTATTGCTCCGACGCGGCCAAGACCAAGCACGTCGTGGACCTGCCGCGGCAGGCTTTCTTCATGGCGAAGCTCATCTCCAACCCGCGCACCCGCGTGATCGGCGTCGATCAGGTGCTCGGCCCGCTGATCGAGCAGGCGGCCAGCGATCTCGGCGCCCTGCCCGCCGGCGATCCGAAGAGGCTCACCAGCGAAGAGGTCTCGGCGTTCGCCGGGCACGTCGCCTACGGCAGCGGCTGGCCGTACCACCACCACCACATCCACCTGAGCCTGAAGTGGTGGGGACAAGAGACGTCGCCGAGGTGGACCTCGCAGTCCTCGGATCCGTCCCTCGACCCACGCGAGCTCCCGCCGCTGAAGCTGGTCAGCGCCTGGCCGGCGCGCGGCCCGCGCGAGCGGCCGAGCCGCGCGCCACGGCGCTCGCGTTGAGCCATGTCCCGCGTCCGGCGCGCTACGCTCACCGCGCTCGCCGCGGCCATCGCCGGCGGCCGCCCGGAGCTCGGCAAACGTGAGCTCGCGCGCTTCGACCCGCTGATCCGCTGGCGCGCCCAGAGGCTGCTCTCCGCGGCCCTCGACCGCGCGCACCTCGGCACCAACGTCCACGACCCGGTCCACCTGTGCCGCATCGCCTTCCTGAACGTGGCCAGCGGCGCGCCGGAGGCGGACTACGACGACGTCGAGGCAGTGCGCGCGGAGCAGGAGGCGCTCGGAGCGCAGCTGGTCCCGCCGCGGCGCGGGCCTTGGCTCACGCTGAGCGTGGTCGCGCTCGCCTGCTTGTCCCTCGGCGGGGCTCTCCTCGCCTGGCGCCTCAGCCGCCCCTTCGACCCGCGGCAGAGCGCCGAAGGCCGCGCGCTCTCCGAGCACATGACGGCCTTCGTGATCGCGGCGTCGCGCGGCGACCGCGCGGCCGCCGAGCGCGCCAGGGGACAGGCCACCGGCCCCGCCGTGCAGAAGACGCTAGGTGGGGACGCGACCGCTCGCCTGGGCGAGCTCTTCGACGCCGCCGCGCAGCTGAACGCCAGCTCGGGGGCGGAGCAGCTCGAGGAGTCCGGCAACCGTCTGACGTTGGCCGCTGGCGCGCTGAACCGCGCCCTGGCCGACTCGAAGCACCCCTACTTCGTGGACACCGACGTGTTGCCGGGCCCGACCGGGGCGCGCGCCGCGTTGCTCGGGTTCTACGTCGAGCGCGAGGTGTGGGTGAAGAGCGGGGACCAAACGCACCGTGTGGTCCACCTGTGGCGGCTCGATCGGCTGAACCTGGTGCAGGGCTACACCGGCTACACGCGGCCGAGTTTGCCGGCAGCGACGGTCCTGCTCGATCAGGTCGAGGGCGATCTGGTGCGCTACGTGCTCCCCGCGCTCCCCGACGCCGAGCCGATGAGCCTTGTGGACGAAGCGACCGAGCTCGAGGCGGACGCGCGGGGCGGCGATTGGGTGAAGAGCGTCAACACCCGCGCTGGCGAGCTCCTGCGCGGCTACTTCGT
The DNA here is from genome assembly GCA_015075635.1 of Polyangiaceae bacterium. Lineage (NCBI taxonomy): Bacteria > Pseudomonadati > Myxococcota > Polyangiales > Polyangiaceae > Polyangiaceae bacterium. Next base: position 2,208,741 of record JABTUA010000001.1, on the reverse strand, counting down.
CGCCACGCAAGAGGGGCGCGATCCGGCCGTGCGCCGCGTGGGCGAGCTGCTGGCGCGGCGCCGCGCGCTGGTGCAGAGCTGGCGCAGAGATCTGGCAGGGCTCGGGCACGTGCTGCGCATTCCGGAGCGGCTAGTACCCGAGGCGGACTACTCGGCGGACCTCTCGCTGCGCGTCCCGCGCGCGCAGCTCGGCGAGTGGGACGACCTGCACGCCGAGCTGCTCGAGCCGGGGCCTCGGGCTGCGTTCCTCAGGTTGCGCAACTTCTACGTCGCCTCCGTCGAGCGCCACGAGGTGCAGCACCGTCTGGACTTCGCCCGGGGCCTCATCCCGATCCCTGAGCTCTTGTGCAAGCAGCTCGGCGTCGAAGATCCGCTCGACGCGCCCGAGGGCTCGCTGCGCGCCCGGGCCCGGGAGGAGCTGTCAGCCTACCTGGCCAGCATCATCGCCAGCACGCACTCGCCGGTGCTCGAGCTGGTGCTGCTCTCGCGCCACGTGTTCGTGGGGCGCGGTGGCACCTACTGGCACGCGGCCTTGGCCACCTTCCGCGGACTAGCCCTGGAGCTCGGCCTGGACCCGGACGCCCTGATCGGCCGCGGCGTGATCCGACCGGAGCGTTTCGCCAAGCTCTGGAGGGCCGTCCTCGACGTGCCGCCGGCCGAGCTCCGCGGCGCCGCCGCGCGCTTCTACCAGAAGGCGTACGGGACCGAGCTGCCTGCTGTCGAGACCGCGAGCCACGCGAGCCACCGCGAGTGGCGGCACTAGACTCGACTTGGGCAGTCTTGCCAGAGACTAGAGCGAGTCGTCTTGGACACGAGCCGCGGCCTGCTTCGCGAGGAAAGCCGCGATCTCGGGCAGCGCGTCGAAGCGGCGCTTGAAGGCCGAGAGCCACTGTTTCTCTTCGAACAGGGCACGCGCGGCGTCGTTCCGGCGCGCGCACCACCAGACCGCCTCGCGCACGATGCAGTCGGCGAAGCAGGGAGACTTGCCGGCCGCGAAATCCCGGGTCCGGTAGATCTCGTCCAGCGCGCCGAAGTACTGCGGCAAGCGGCGCTCCTCGAACTTCTGCTTGGCCACGACGTCGTCCGCCGGGAACGCGCCGAACGCCTGGTAGAGATCGTAGCCGCCCATGGCCACCGAGAGCGCCCGGGTCAGCGCCTCCGGATCCGCGGGCCAGGCCGAGGTGCCTTGCCCGACGTGGTGCATGATCGCCAGCGTCTGGTAGATGTGCTCGCCGCTCGGCGTCTCCACGAAGGGATACTGCTTGAACGGGTTCTTGCCCTCAACGACCGCTCGCGCCGTCTCGAAGCTGGCGAAGACGTCGATCCACGGCTTGCCCGCGAGCACGTAGACCATCCGCACGCCTTCGGCGCGCCCGCCCTCCGCGTTCGGGATCTTCAGGTAGTGCAGTTTGTCGGCTTCCATGCGTCCCTCTCTCATCCTAGCTGCTTCCCCACCGCATCGCGTAAAGCGAGACAGCAGGACTCGTAGCGAAGGTCGGCGTTGCCGCTCTTGTCCACCACGAGCCTGACCTGAGTCGGACCCTTCTTGTGTGTCGGGCAGCTCACTCTGGCGAGCTTCTTCCCCACGTCGTCCGCCAGCTGCCGGAAGGCCTTGACGATGGCCGCATCCCTCACCTGATCGAGCGGTACGTCCTTGCCCCGCACGTTCACCAGCACGTTGACGGCCAGCTCGTTCATTTCTTCACCAGGCAAGACTGCGTGTTGTGCCCGCCGCCGGCAGGGGCGTCATGAGCGCCCATCCAGAGGTTCTGTCCGACGTAGCTCGTGAGGTCCACCGCCAGCTGTTTCTGATCGGAGTCGCAGACGAGCTTCTGGATGTACTGAAGATGGTCCCAGGCGTTCTGGCCGTTCGTCTCCCAGCCCTGACAGCGCGAGATGCCGTCGGTCATCTTCGGCCCGGTGTTGCTGGCCACGTAGATGGTGCCGCCCGCGTGGTTCAGACAGACCAAGAGGTAGTTGCCGGGCGCGCTGACCTGGAACGCCTGGTCGTCGCAGATCTCGTTGCCGTTCTTGGGCGACTCGACGCAGTCAGCGACCTCGTAGGGGCAGGCGGGACAGCCCGTGCCGCCGCAGTCCACCTTCTTCTCGTCGCAGTCGAGGCTGCCGTTCGTGCAGTGATTGGCCGGGCAGCTCGCGCCACCGCTACCGCCGCTGCCACCGCCACCCCCGCTGGCGCCGCCGCTGCCACCGCCCGCTCCGCCCGTCGCGCCGCTGCCGCCAGCGCCCCCGCTGCCGGGCCAACCGGCGCCGCCGCCGCTACCGCTCCCGCAGCCGGTGCACTCGCCGAACGAGGTGCCGCTGGCGTTGCAGCTCTGGGTGCCCTTGGGCCCGCCGCCGGGGCACGCGCACTCCTCCACCTTGCCAGGGACGCAGCCCGACGCGCCGCCGACGCCGGACTCCTCGCCGCTTTCGGTCGCGCACGACCACGACCACGGAACCAGGAGCACGAGAGAGCCCAGCCGACGGAGGCCACGCATCCGTGAGAGTGTACTCTCAGCCGCCGTTCTTGAACATGTCCTGGCAGCTCGCCTGACCGGTCGAGGCGTCCACCTCGCAGGCCCCGAACACCGGCGGCTCGCAGGCGATGGCCGGGCAGTTGATGCCTTCCGAGCACTTCTGCGCGTTCCACTGGACGGAGAGCTCGTTCAACGTCGCGAGCGCTGCCCCGTTGTCGGGATTCACGAAGGTAGGCCCGCACGGGCACGCGAGCGCGTCGGCGATCTGGAGCGTGCACTGCTCGCTCGAGAAGACTGGGTTGCAGCCCTTCGCCAGCGCGAGCTGCTCGTCGTAGGCTTGAGCGAGCGCGCTGCATGGCGCCCCGCCGCCACCGGGCGCGCCCCCGAGCGCACCGCCGGAGCCGCCGGCCGCGCTCCCTCCCGTTCCGCCATCGGTCGCGCCGGAGCCGCCGTTGCCGGAGCTCGCGCCGGAGCCCCCGCCCCCGCTGCCATCGGTCGTCGACTCGCCGCCGCAGCCGACCACCCAGAGCCAGCCCGACAGCCAGATCCAGCGAGACGTCATGCCGACTAGTTTGCCCCGCGGCTGGCCTTGCAGCAACGGAAGCCCGTCTGCACGCCCGCGTAGCGCTCGCCGTGATTCGCGGTCGCGGCCCGGCAACGGTTGCGCCCGATGAGCCACCAGCCACCCCGCAGGATGGCGCGCTTGCCCGCCGGTTGGTTGTAGCGGCTCGTCCACTCGTCCACGTTGCCGACCAGGTTGAACACCCCGAACGGGCTCTTGCACTCCGGCAGCGCGTCCCTCGGCACCCGCCGGTCGATGAACTGATCGGGCCCGGTGACCAGCTGCTCCTCGGGAAAGTCGTGGTTGCAGCGCTTGCCGTCGCGCACGTAGCCGTAGGGGTAAGGCAACGCCTCCGGGCCTTCGCAGGCGAACTCCCATTCGTCCTCGAAGCACAAGCGCTTGTCCATCGCCAAGCAGAGGTTCTGCGCCTCGCCGTAGCTCACGTGGGTCAAAGGGTGGGTGTACCCGGGCGGCGTGAATTCGTACTGGTCGATGCAGTAGCTCATCTTGCGCCGCGACCCTTGGCACTCGCTCGGCTCGGCGAACTCCGCGCAGGCGATCTTCTGGCCGACGCTCAGTCGCGGCAGCCAGCGCCTGCAGAACTGCTTCGGCTCCGAGCAGCGTTGGCCCTCGACGTGGACCATGTCCACGGGGCACTTGGCGTCCTTCGGCTCGTAGGGCGGCGGAACGAGCTTCGGCAGCTTGCCCGTGTTGCTGGCGAAGCCGCGCATGCCCGGCGGATCGGCTGGAGCCCCGCCGTCGCTCGGCAGCGGAGCCAACACGGGCGGCGGCTCGGCCGGCTGGACGATCGCGCTCTTGTCGGCCTTGGTGCAGCAGCGAAAGCCGGTGGTGAAGTCGTGATACTCGGCGCCGTGTCCGGCGGTCACGTAGCGACAGCCCTTGCCGTGGAGCTTCGCCTCCACGTAGTGGCCGCCCATCAAGAGCGCTTTCTTGTCACCCTGCGTCCACTCGAGCAGGTTCCCTTGCAGGTCGAACACGCCTTCGGGCGTCACGCAGTCGGCGAACTCTCCGGTCTTGGCCACCGTCTCGTCGAGCTGGTTCAGCTTCGGATCGTTCAAGATCACCGAATCGTGCTGGTACTTGCCGTGGATCCGCACCACGGGGTGGAGGCGGCGCGCCACGTTGCAGGCCCCCTTCTCGTACTCCATGCCGTAGGGGTAGACGCGGTACGGACGTTTCACGCCCATGCACGCGTCCTGCCACTCTTGCGTGGTGCACAGATACTTGCCGGCGCGGCGGCAAGCGGCGTCGCCTTCCTCCGCGGAGATGTAGGCCTGGGGTAGGACGCCGGAGCGGCTCTCCGCCCTGACCTTGAGCGGGCCCACGGCATGGTGCGGCGAGTGCTCGCGTCCGTCGGGGCCGCGGGTAGAGGCCTCCCAGCGATCGATGCAGAAGCGCCCGTCGATGAGCGCCATGCCCTCGGGGCACGGCTGCTTCTGGGCCGGCGGTGCCTGGGCGTCCGGCTCTGCTGCGACCGCCGGAGCCGCGTCGGGGACGCTGGCCGCGCCCGCGCTCGCGCTGGGGGCTGGAGCCGGAGCTTCCGGCTTCTTTCCGCACGCGGCGAGCAAGAGCAGCAGCCAACAGGCGCGACGAGACACGGGCGGAGGGTAGCCCGCGACCCGCGCACGGGCGACAAACTGTGCGAGACTTCGCGGCATGGGGGTCACCTCGCCCCAGAGCCCGATCCGCGTGGCCTTCATCCCCGGACACCACACCGGTTTCGCGGGCCGCATCGGCTTGACCCTCGGCCCCGGGAAACGGGACGCCCGCTGGGACCGAGACCTCGACGCGGATCTCGAGCGCCTGCGCGGCGACTTCTACACCGACCTCTTGGTCTCGTTGATGGAGCCCGAAGAACGGCGGGTGCTCGGCATGGCCGCGCTGCCGGAGCGCGCGCGGGCGCTCGGCCTCGACTTCGAGGAGCTGCCGATCCCCGACGGCTCTGTGCCCAGATCTCGGTCCGACCTCGAGGCGCTGGTGCGCTCCATCCACCGGGCCGCCGCCGCCGGCAGAAACGTGGTGGTCCACTGCCGCGGCGGTCTCGGCCGCAGCGGCATGGTCGTCGCTGCCTGTCTGCGCGCGCGGGGACTCGAAGCCGAGCGCGCCATCGAAGCCGTCCGCCGCGCACGCCCTGGCGCGATCGAGACGGACGAGCAGGCCGCGCTGGTCGCAACCGTGGAGGCCAGCGACCCGCCGATCCTGCCCATCCCCTTCGAGCGCTTCCACGGCTGCCTCATCGCCGGCGCCATCGGCGACGCCCTGGGCTACCCCATCGAGTTCGACAACCACCCCTCCATCGTCACGCGCTGGGGCCACGAGCCGCCCGCCCCGCTGGCCTACGCCGACACGCCGCCCGCGCTCGTCTCCGACGACACGCAGATGACGCTGTTCACCGCCGAGGGGCTGATCGCTGCGGCCGATCCGAACGAGCAGCTCGATCGAATCCACCAGGCCTACTTGCGCTGGCTCGCCACGCAGACCGGCAGCGCCACACCCGCAGGCGGCTGGCTCCACTCCGTCGAGCGGCTGCATGCGCGGCGCGCCCCCGGCAACACCTGTCTCTCGGCGCTCTCCGCGCAGAGCCAGAGCTTTCACCGTCCCAGCGTGAGCGCCCCGCCCAACGACAGCAAGGGCTGCGGCGCCATCATGCGCTCGGCGCCCATCGGCCTCGGCGCCCTCACCCGCGAGGCGGCCTTCGAGCTCGGCCGTGATGCGGGCGTGCTGACTCACGGCCACCCGAGCGGCTACCTGTCCGCGGCCTACTTCGCCGCGCTCATCCACGACCTCTGCCGTGGCGGAGAGCTGCTGGAGGCCATGGACGCCGCCGACGCTCTGCTCGCCTGCGAGTTCGGCGCGGCGGAGACCCAGCGCTTCGTGGCGCTGGCCAAGGAGCTGGCGCTCGGCGGGCCACCCAGCGCCGCTGCACTCGAGGCGCTCGGCGGCGGCTGGACCGGAGAGAGCGCGCTCTCGATCGCCCTCGCCTGCCTGCTCTCGAGCGACGGCGTGCCCGCCACCCTGTGGCGAGCGGTGGCGCACGGCGGCGACAGCGACAGCACCGGCAGCCTGGTCGGCAATCTGCTCGGCGCGAAACACGGCACGGCACCCCTTCCCGCACGCTGGCTCGACGAGGTCGAGCTCGGCGACGTCACCGCCGTCCTGGCGAGCGATCTCTACGACCGCACCGTGCTCGGCGCGCGCATGGATCGCGATCGGTATGGGTGACACGCAAAAATCGCGCGCTCTCTCGCTGCCAGCGGTCTTAGCTTCGGAGCATGGACCGCCGTGGATTCCTCCTCTTCGCCTCCGCCCTGACCCTGGCCTGCGCCCGCGACGCCACGCCGAGCTCGCCCGACGACTCGCCGCAGCAGAAGATCGTCGACCGCGCGGCGCTCGCCGTCGATCGCATGCGCTCGGGCGGTCAGTTCCCCGCCCTCGATCAGCAGCTGAAGCAAGCTCGCGGAGTGATGGTGTTCCCGCGCCTGATCAAGGCCGGCATCATCGTGGGCGGAGAGGGCGGCAACGGCGTGCTGTTGTCGAAGGACGACTCGGGGCGCTGGAGCGCGCCGGCCTTCTACTCGTTGGGCGCCGGGAGCCTGGGCGCGCAAATCGGCTACCAGGAGGCCACGGTCGTGCTGTTCTTCATGACCGACGCGGCGCTCACCAGCGCCATCAACAACGGCGTCACCTTGGGCACCGACACCGCCGTCGCCGCCGGCACCATGGGCGACAGCGGGCAGGCCAGCGGCAAGAGCTCGGCCAAGGACATCGTGCAGCTGGTCGACGTGGGCGGCATCTTCGCCGGTGTCTCGCTGGACGGCACCGTGGTCGCGTCGAGGCAGGAGTTCAACCGTGCTTATTACGGCCCCGAAGCGACCACCTATCGCATCGTGATGGAGCGGCGCTTCGAAGCTCCGAACGCGGCCCGACTGCACGCGGCCTTGACGCCGCGCTGACTCAGCGCCGGCGCTTCGGCTTCGGCAGCGCCTCGTCCACCAGCGCGCGCACGTCGTCGTGGCGGCGGGCGGGCCGCGGCGTGACCGCGAGGTTCTTCTCCAGCGCCGCGACCCGGAGCACCAGGTGCCCCACCTGCTCGGCCAGGTGCTTGTCGCGGATCTCGTCGGCCGCCACCGCGCGGGCCAGGCCGTCTTCGCCGAGCGGGGCCCGACTCGGGCCCATGGCCACGTTCACCTCCAGGCGACTGACCGCCCCCTCGAGCGCCTCGACGCGCGGGCGTAAGCCGTCGAGCTGTGCCTCGAGCTCGAGGATCCGGGAGAGCAGCTGCGAGCCGGAGTCGCGGTAGGCCATGGGCCTCTGAGGTTAGCGCCGTTCGGCGAGCGACGCGGTGCTGGTCTTCTCGATGTTGCCGTCGTTGTCCTTCACCCAGCGCGAGAGCTCCTCGGTCTCGCCGAGGACCTTCTTGCCGAGGCGCTGCGCGGCCTGAGCGATGGCCTGGCCGTCTTCGCTCGCCTGGGTGCGGCCCGCGCCGATGAGCCAGGTCACCTTCGAGGTCTGGAAGGGCTCGCGCACGGTGTAGAGGACGGTCCCGGTCTTGACGTCGAACAAGCTGGCCTCGAGCAGCCCCTCCGTGGACACCGTCTGGCCCGGCGCCAGGAACACGCCCAGGCCGGTGGCGTAGAGCCACGCCCAGTTGTTCAGGTGGGAACGGTCCTCGGTGATGGTGTTGACGAGCATCAGGTAGCGCGTGCGGTAGCGAGCCGCGATGGCGCGCAAGCCTTCGATGCCGGAGGGGTTCGGCAGCTCGGTCGAGACGTCGGTCACCGCGCTCACGTGCGGCGAGCCTTTCAGCGTCCGGGTCAGCGACTTGGCGACGATGGCTTGCTCGGTCACCGGCGCGCGCTTCTCGGGGTCGAAGGCCGTGTCGAGCGCGACCACGCCGATGCGCGCAGGCAGGGTGATCTCGACGCGCGCGGCCAGCACCTTCTGCAGGTCGTCCTCGCTGACCGAGCCCGTGGAGTCGCGGCTGAAGAGCGAGCGCTCGAGCACCGGGCGGGGCGAGGCGGCGGCGGACGGGGCCGGCGCTTCGAGCGCAGCTCTCGGCGCGGCGCCGCAGCCACCGAGGCCCAGGAAGGAGGTCAAGAGGCCGAGCTTCAAGCAAGATTTCACGGGCGACATGCCCACGAAACGAGCGCGCACGGCGGTCCCTTACACCGGAGGCTCGTGAAGAGAGAGCTCGCCGAGCTTGCGCGAGGTGATGTCCGACAGCGCCATGATCGTGGCCTGCGGGTTCACGGCGCTGGGGCTCGGGAACACACTGGCGTCGCAGATGTACAGCCCTTCGAGCCCCTTGAGCTTGCCGTCCGGATCCACCGGTCCGCTCTCGTCCACGGTCATGCGACACGACCCGAAGGTGTGGTTCATGGTCATCGCCATGTGTCTGGCCTTCACCCGGGGGGAGAGCAGGCTCGCGGTATCGCTCTGGTTCTTCATCTCGTTGACGACGCTCACGAGCCCGGTGTGCACGTAGCGCGCGCCGAGCGAGAGCAGCGCGTCGGCGGCGTTCTTCATGCCGCGCATCACGGGCTGCACGTTCTTCTCGGGGATCCACAGCCGCATGCTGGGGTCGCCGCTGCGGGTGGCCTTGACCGTGCCGTGCACGTCGCCGCGGTACACGATGGCGATCACCACGGCGCGCTTCACCTCGTCCAGGCGCTCGACGAAGCGCCGCCCGACGTCGCCCCAGCGCACCATCAGCACCGCGGGCGACGCCCAGAGCCCCTCGTATTTGAGCCCGCGGATCTCCTGGGAGATGGCGCCCCAGCCCTGCGTCGCGCCGACCCAAGGATCGACCACCTCGTCCATGATGCCGACCAGGCCGCCGCCGACGTGACAGAACAAGGTCGCCCCCACCCGGCCGCGGGGGTTGATGCCGCTCTTCTGCAAGAGCACGGGCGTGTGCATGGTGCCCGCCGCCAGCACCACCAGCTTGGCGCGCACGCGAAAGCGCCCGACCTTCCTCCAGCCCGGCAGCTCGATCACGTCGCCTACGACGCCGACCGCGCGCTTGCCTTCGACCAGGACTCCATCGACCTGGCTGTGCGTGTAGACCTCGGCCCCGGCTGCCTCGGCCGCCGGCAGGTACACGCGATCGACCGACTGCTTCTTGCCGCTGGCGCAGCCCGTGAGGCAGTCGGAGCTGGCCTCGCAGCCGTCGACGGCGCGCGGCAGTCCCCCGCCCTTCTCTCCGACGACGCCCTCGATGGCGTCGCGCACCAGGAGGTTCCGCCGCCCGAACACCGTCATCGGCGTGGGAGCGACGCGACAGCGCGCGAACACGCGAGCGTACGCGGCGTCGAGCTCGGGCCCGTCGAAGTGCGCGACCCCGGCGTCGCTCTGCCACTCCTGCCGCACCCACTTCGGCAGCGGCAGCATGATGGCGGAGTTGACCACGCTACCGCCGCCCAGGCAGCGTGCGTGCATGCTGGGGCTCGGCGCCGTGCCCAGGATGATGCGCAGCCCGCCCTCCCAGAAGTTGCGAGCGAGGAAGCGCGGCGTGTCCCGCACCATGTCCTCGGGGCGCACCTCCGGGCCAGCCTCGAGCACGACGACCTTCATCCCCGCGCGAGCCAGGTTGTCCGCGGCCACGGCGCCGCCGGGGCCGGAGCCCACCACCACCACGTCCGCGCTGACGTCGAAGCCGCCGCGCACGTCGTCGAGCCCGTACCTCACGCCGGCTCCTCCGGTCGGGGTCGGACCGCGATCTTCACGCGATCGAGCGGGCGCTCGCAGACGCGGTACTCACCCACGTAGGCGATGGCGCTCGGGTGCGACATGTACATCATGGTCGTGGTGGCCTTCAGCGAGTCCCCCAGCACCCTGAACGGAAGGAAGCGCGAGCTCCGCCAGTTGGCGATGGCCTGTGTTCGGCGCAGCGCCGGCAACCTGGAGAAGCGCCGGAACCCCAGCACCAGAAACACCGCCGCGAGCTCGACGAACGCGAACAAGAGCACGAGCAGCCGGCGTTGCCGCGGCGGCAGCTCGTCCAGGTACTCGAGCGTGCGCGGGACCATGTCCGTGGACTTCCAGTCCGGGGCGCCCAGGTCGTTCTCCGGGAAGGTCGCCTCGCTCGAGGCGGCGATTCCGGCGATCGCAGTGCGCATCCAGAAGCTCTGCTCGGCCACCGCGCGCGGTTCTAACACGCTATGCTGGCGCGCATGCGGAGCTTCGACGTCGCGCGCTTTCTGGCGCTGACCGCCAGCCTGGCGGCCGCGTGCGCGGGCGGGCGACCAGCTCCGGCGCCGAGCCCGATCGTGGCGACCGCCCCCACCGAGGTGGAGGTGCCGGACGCGGCGGCGCAGGAGGACGACCGGCCGGATGCCGGCGTCGGCTTGGCGAGCGAGCCCGAGGGCCCGGCGGGCGAGGGAGACCCGAGCGCGGAGGGCAGTATCGCCGGAGATCCGCTGCGCGGCCCCGCCGACGAGCACGCGACGCTCGTGCCTGCGCCGACCGGCGGCATGGACCCGGCGGACATCGCTCGGGTGATCCGCGCCAGAGTCTCCAAGATCAGAGGTTGCTACCAGGCTGAGCTCAAGAACGATCCGAGCTTCGAGACCAAGCTGACGGTCCGCCTGGTGATCGGCACGAACGGCGCCGTGAGCAGCGCGAGCCTCACGCGGCCCTCGGGCAGGCAGTCCTTCGACGTCTGCGTGCTCGGCGAGGTGCGCCGCCTGCGCTTCCCCGCCCCGGACGGCGGCGCGGTCACGGTGAGCTATCCGTTCGTCTTCAAGTCGGCCTGAGCCGAATCAGCCCGGCTTCTTCCAGCGCGCACGCACCCGCGCGCGCACCTCGGGATCGCCGAAGTGGCGCTCCAGCCACGCCGAGCCCGCGCCGGCGGCCTCGGCGTATTCCTCGGTCGAAAGCGGCACGAGCGACAGCACGGTGACCGGTTGCCCCTTTGGCATCACCACGAAGCCCCCCTCGGCGAGCACGAAGCCGCCGATGTCGAGGTCGGCGATGGGCGCACGCAGCGTGTCACCAACCTTCCACGGCTTGGCGTCTGGACCGCGCTCGTGCAGCGTGCGCGCGAGGCGCCCCACCCAGGTGACGAGCTCGAAGGAGTGCTCGTCCACCCAGGCCGCCAGCTCGACGTGGGGGGCCCCCACGGCATCGCCGCCCGCCTGGGCCACGCGCCCGAGCCCCGCGGTCAGGATCACGAAGCCCGGATCCGCGTGCGGCTTGCGCACCTCGATCGAGTGCGGGATCACGCCCTTCGCGAGACACGGCACGTCGGCGACGACGTCACTCGGGTAGGCCTCGGCGAAGCGCGCGCTGAAGAGCGCCCGGTAGGTGTTCGGGGCGATCGCCTCCGGATCGCGCGCGTCCGGCGCCGAGGCCTTTGCCCAGCGCTCCGCCGCGTCCACTGCGCTCCCGGTGTGGGTGAGCTCCACCAGACCGCCGCCGAGCGTCACCGTGTAGCGCTCGGTGTCCCCTTCGACGGGCTCGATGGGGTAGGCGCCGACGCGCACACCGATCGGAACGAGCAACTCTTCACCCGCGGCCAGCTCACGGTTCTCCCGCACCATGCGCGCGCAGGCGACTAGCACCGCCTCGTGCCGCCGCGAGCGCTGCCAGCGGCTCTCGGGATCGACCGCCACGCTCACGTCCGGCAGCGCGAACGCAGCCATGCCCCAGCTGCGGTAGACCGGCGGCGCGCCGGCGAAGGAGAAATCCAGCCAGGCCGCGAAGGGCACGCAGTCGGGGTCGTCGAGATCGCCGAGCTGCCGCTCGAAGTCGCCCTTGCCCACCACCAGATCGCCGGCGCGGTTCAGCACCACCCCGCGGCCGTGCTGCAAGAGCAGGCGCGCGAGCTTCGACAGCGCGCGGAGCTCGCCCTTCGGCCCCCACACGTCCGCCATGCCTCCCAGCGCGCGGCCGGCACGGAACAGGCCCGGCTCGCCCAGCCCGAGCGAGACGAAGCCGAGGCCCGGATCGAAGTCCTCGCCGACGTCGCGCAGATCGAGCGCTTCCTTCGGGAAAGGTCGGTCCCCGACGTGGGTCGAGATGTCGTGGCCGAAGGCACGAAACGCGAGGCGCGCCTCGGTGGACACCTCGACGGCCTGATCCTCGAGCCGGATCTCGCCGGCCCAGACCCGCTGCGCCTGCGGGCCGTGCGGCACGGGGCGCTCGAGCAGCACCGTGATCCAGCCGAGGGTCCGCGCGGCGGCGGCGGCCTCCTCCGGCTTCTCGTCGGTGCTGATGCCGACCTTCTCGTCTCGCTCCCGGAGCAGCCGGTCGTAGTCGGCGTCGCCCGGGTCGAGCTCGAGGTGCGTCGCGCGCGGCCCGAAGCGACTGGGCTCGACGGCGAGGACGCGCACCTTCGCCCCGACGACCGGCTCGAAGCCGTGACAGGCCGAACGGCCGAAGCGAACGCGCGTCGCAGCGTCGAGCATCAGGCTGCCGACCGCGTCGGTGACGTCGAAGCTCGCGATCTGGGCCGAGGCCGGCAGCGCCAGGCTGGGGAGCGGCGGCGCCGTGGGCTTGCGGGTGAAGCGATCGAAGAGGCCCATGGCTCGCCCCTCTTACACCGGATCGATGACCGCCCCTAGTCACGCGACGCCAGCGGCCGCGCTCAGCGTAGATCCTCAAGCATGGCCTGGTGGAGGTTCGGCTGGCACAGCTCGGCGGCCGCGATCTTCTCGAGCTTCCAGTCGTAGGGGGAGCTCACGCTGGTGGCGCTGGTGTCCACCGCGACGAAGTTCAGGAGCGGACCGTAGTCGTTCGGAGGCAGCGCGAGCGGCTTCGCGGCCCTGAGGTTCCAGAAGGTCGAATAGGCGGCGGAGTGCGGCATGCGATTGGCCGATCCTCCGCTCTTGAAGGGCCGCGTCCCAGCGCCGAAGTCGAGGTTCGTCCAGAGCGTGGCGTACGGCGCGCGGCCGTGATGGTCCATGCACAGATCCACGCCCTTGCCGTCGGACCAGACGGTGTTCCGGGTGTAGCCGTCCACGCTGAGGTCGTGGATGAACGGCTTCTGCACGTCGAAGCGGGTGAAGAGCAGCTCGCTGCTGCCGCCGGCCGTGAAGGCGTGGTGGCCCACCAGCGCGCCGCGGTCGAAATTGGTGTCGAGCTCGACGTCCGTCACCGTGACGAAGTGGCAGTTGCCGAGGTTGACGCCGTAGTCGGCGTTCAAGATCTCGACGTGGCTCACCCAAGAGTCGAGCACGCCGTTGAGCTGAATGGCGTTGTAGCCGTGCTCCTTGAAGTGTCCGGGGTAGGTCGTGCCAGGGAACTCGAAGGTCAGGTGCTCGACCCCGACCTCGCGCACGCTGGGGCTCACGGCGCGCAACTCCGGCTTCCAGCTCGTGTCCACCGCGAGGGGCAGCGGCCGCTCGAGCACGATGCTCCCGGCGCCCACGCTCTTGACCTGGGAGTAGAAGCGGAACACCTGCTTTCCCCCGTCCTCCGCCACGTTGCCCGGGAAGTGCCCGCCGTGCAGCGCCTTGAACAGGGAGCCCGCCGCGTCGGTCATCAAGAGCCGCACCCAAGCTCCCGGGGTGATGCCGGTGGTCGTCGAGACGACGAGGGTCTTGTCGCCGAGCTTCGCGTTCGCGGTCACGTCCGCGAGCTTCGTGCCGCTGTCGCTGCCCTTGATCTCGAGGAACGCTCCGCTGAAGGACCAGTTCGACTGGCCAGCGCTGTTGAACGTGAGCCCGTACACGTCGCCGAGGGCCTTGGGGAAATACAGGATGGTCTTTCCCATGCCCGCGCCGCGCAGCACCAAGTTGGGCTTCTTGATCTCCAATCGCTGGCTGAGGATGAACTTACCGGCAGGGACGCTGATGACGCCGCTCGCCGTGCCGGCGATGGCGTCGAGGAAGCTCTGGGTGTCGTCGCTGGCGTCGTCGGGCGTCGCCCCGAAATCGCTCACGCTCTTGACCGGGCCCGCGACGTTGGGGATGGCCACGTTGCCGGTGCGGTAGCCGGCGTAGGCGTACTCGCGCAGCCGGCCCGTGGCGCTCCAGAGCTCGCCCTGCTTGCCGTACAGCGCCGAGGGCGTGCAGTTCGGGTCACCGCCGCCTCCGGCGACGCCGCCGCTGCCCGCGCCGCCGCCGCTGCCCGCGCCGCCGCCGCTGCCTGAAGTGCCACCGTCCGCCTGCGCCCCCGCGCTGCCGCCGCTGCTGGTTCCTCCGCTGCCGGTCCCGCCCTTGCCTCCACCTGCGCTGCTCTCGCCGGCGTCGTCGGAGCCGCAGCCGCCGAGGGCCACCCCGATGCCGAGGAGAAGCGCCGCCTTCCGCGTCATGCGCTCAGAGTATGAGGCTCGGCAGAGGCGAGCAACTCAGCGCCGCCCGGCACGCGAGCCGAGCCAGAGCTCGAGACACGCTGCGGCGAGCCAGGCCGGCGCGCCGAAGAACAGCAGGAGTCTCACCGACAGCGCAGAGAGCGCGAGGAAGGCGACCCAGAGCTTGCCGGTCAAGACGGCCGCGAGGGGCTCGTGCGTGGCCAGCGCCCGACCCAGCGCGAGCTCGAGCAAGGCGAGGCCGAGCGTCCCGAGCACGGGCCAGCGCAGGCGGCGCTTCACACGGGCCTCGCCGTCAGCATGGCCAAGAGCAGCGCGTTGCCCAGCGCGCCGCCGATGGCGAACGGGCGCTCCGCCCCGCGCGACGCCGGCACGCCGAAGAGCGCCGCCGTGCGGTAGAGCTCTACGAACAGCTCGTCCTGGCGGTGAGCGCGAGCGGCGCCGAGGCCGAACCCCGTGGCACCAACGGACACGCCGAGCACGATCGGTCCCGCGTTCACGTCGCCGAGCCCGTCGAAGCCGGACGGGTACTCGCGGATGCCACCGAAGCCGAACAACGTCCGGCGGCCGTCTCCCGCCAGAGCAGCGGCCAGGCGCGCCGACAGGCCGCGGTGCGCGAAGCTCAGGAAGTAGGCGCCGACCGCGGTGCCGGAGCCGCGCGGCGCGTCGAGGGGGATGCAGGTCCCGCTCCGCGAGCGCTGCACCAGGTAGCCCGACGCGTGGATGGTGCACTTGGCGAAGCGCTCGGCCCAGGCGTCGAGCTCGCGGCTGCGATCGCGCCCGGTGGCCCGCGCGTGCAGGCCGATGGAGCCCACCACCGCCGTCACGTCCGGAGGCCAGGTCTCACCGGGATAGGTCTCGGTCATCCCCGTCGGCGCCGAGAAGACACGCTGGGCGAGCGCCTCGGTGATCCGATCGTGGAGCGCCGCGTGGGGTGTCTCCGGCTCGATCAGGCGCAGCATGCCGAGCCCCAGGTTCACGTAGCCCAGGTAGGCGTGCCCCTCGCCCGGATCCATGCGGGTGACGCCGTGCTGGCCGTAGACGGACGCCGCGTACGAGAGCGTCTGCGGGTTCACTAGGCGATCGGCAGCGACGCGCATCGCCGGCAGGTAGGCCTGCCGCTTCTCCGGGTGATCGAGCACGATCTGGCCGAGGCCGAGCAGGGTCATCTGATAGATGGCGACGGCGCTCTGGCCGTCGAAGCGGCTCTGCCCGGTGCGATAGAAGGTGAGCTCCTTCTGCTCGAGCACGCTCCGCACGACCGCCTGCGCGAGCGCGTCCTGGGTCTCGAGATCCCCGCTGAGGAAGGCGCGCGCCCGCCAGCCCGCGACGTGACGGGGCAGGAGCGCGGAGGTCGCGAGCCAGCACAGCGCGAGCACGGCGGCGCGTCTCCAAACGCTCACTCGCGACACCTAGCACGCGGCGCCGGTGAGTTGGCCGTCCGGGCCCCGGCAAGGTTGAATGGCCCACGCTCGTGCACGTCCGCTCGGTACGCTGGCCCGCTCCCTCCCGACGCCCGGGTTTCTGGGCGCGCGTGCGCTCACGGTTGGCCGACGCCGGTCCGAGCCTCGGCGTGTGCGCGGTGAGCGCGGGCCTCATCGCGCACGCCTGCAACGCCGAACCGGAGAAACCCAAGGGCGGGAAGGCCGAACGCTCGTGGGTGCACGCGCTGCTCGGGCCCGACGCCGTCGCGACGTCCGAGCAGCCCACGCCAGCGAAGAAGCTCAAGCTACGCCGCGGGATGCGGCTCCCGAGCGACACGCGGGACGCCCTGATCCTGGTCGTGCGCTCTGCCCCCCCAGCGCCCGAGCCGGAGCTCGTGCCCCCACCGCCGCCTGCGCCGAGGCCGGAGCCGCCGAAGCCGCTGGTGGTCGCGCGCAAGCCGGCGCCCCCGCCACCTCCACCGCCCGCACCGCCGCCGCCCGCGCCAAAGGCCGAGCCCATCCCAAAGGCGACGGTCGTCGCGGCCGCGTTCAGCGTCCCGAAGCAGCCCGCACCGCGCCGCCCGCCACAGCTCCTCGAAGAGACGCTGCCGGCGGCCATCGAGCGACCCGCCGAGGAGCCCGTCGTCGCCAAGGCCCCAGCTCCCGAGCCCCCGCCGGAGCCCAGACCGGTGGCCGTTGCAGCTCCGCTCCCCCCTCCGGCGCCCGCGCCCACCCCCGCCGCCGTGCCGGCGCCCGAGCCAGAGCCGATCGCCGCTGCACCGCCCGCGCCCGCTCCCGCGCCTCCCCGTCCCCCACCTGCTCCGGCCCCGCCGCCCGCTCCTGCTCCGGAGCCGCCTCCCGCTGCGCCCGAGCCCGAGCCCGTGGTCGTGGCAGCACCGCCGCTACCAGCGGCCGTAGCTCCCGCGCCCACTCCGCGAGTCGCCCGCGCGCCGAAGCCGCCCAAGCCGAAGCGCATCGATCGTCCGCGCCGCCCGACCCCGATGTCGCCCAACGACGCCACCCGCTACCTCGCCCAGGCCTGGGAACACCTGACCGGCGAGCGCGCGACCGAGGAGGTGATCAGCGTGCTCTGGGGCCAGTGGGCGCTCGAGACCGGACGCGGCCGCTGGATGGTGGACTACAACTACGCGGGGCTGAAGGGCCGGGCCCCCGACGGCGGGACCGCCAACTGGTGGACCTGGGAGGAGGCCGACGACGGCGCGCGCCGCATCCGCGCCCGCTTCCGCAGCTACGAGGCACCCGAGCACGGCGCCCTCGACTACGTGGAGATGCTCTTGCGCCGCTACCCCAAGGCGCTCGCCGCGGCCCGCCGCGGAGACGCGGTGAACTTCATCTTCGAGCTCGACCACGGCGGGTTCTTCACCGAGCGACCCGAGCACTACGTGCGCTCGGTCGCGAGCCTCGCCCGCGAGTTCCGCCGCGACAACTACGCCGTGCTGTTCAGCGAGTGACGCCCGGGTCCGCATCTGGCCGAAGCTGCCAGGACTCTGGCGGTTCCGGCCATGCCGCCTGTCGCAGCCGAGGCCTAGGCTGAACGCACAGGAGAGACACCGATGAACAGCCACGAAATCACCTCGTTCCAGAAGACCTTGCTCGGCGCTGCCTTCGTCGCCGGGCCCGCGCTGCTCTGTGCTTCCACCACCAGCTTCGCGCTCGGGATCGGGCTCATCCCGCCGGGCGTGTCGAGCTGGGTCGAGGGCATCTTCGGCTCCCTCGGCATCGCCTGCTTCGTCCCGATCTACCTGGAGCTCTCCCGACGCGTCGGCCGAAGCCACCCACGGCTCGGCGCGCTGACCAGCGTCACCGGACTGTTCGGGGCGACGGTCGGAGTGGCGCTGGAGTTCCTACGCGTTGCCGAGCACGCCTTCCGAAGCAACGGCGCCGCTGACGGGGTCTTCGCTGCCACCTACTCGAACCCTGGCTGGGAGTTCTTGTCCGTGGCGCTGCTCGGGCCCCTGTTCCCGCTGACTTCGATCTTGCTCGGCGTCGGCGCGTTCGCCGGTCGCACCATGCCGCGTGGCGTGGCTGCGTGCCTGGTAGCTGCCGGCGTCGGTTTCCCGCTCGCGCAGGTCGCTGGTCTGGAGCTCGCGCTCCGCTTCACCTATCCCGCCGCTGGCGTTCTCTGGCTGATCGCGCTGGCGCCGCTCGGCGTCGCCTACTTTCGCGAGGCCGCAAGTGAGCGGCGAAACGCGCCGGGCGCCACGCCGGTCCAGCGCCGGAACGCCCGCTGGAACGTGCTGGCCTCGGAGTAGCCCAACAAGAACGCGATCTCGTCCAGCGTGAGCGACGGATCTCCCAGGTATCGCCGTGCCAAGAGCTCACGACACTCGTCCAGGAGCGCGACGAAGCTCGTGCCCTCCTCGGACAAGCGCCGATGCAGCGTGCGCTCGCTCGACGCGAGCGCCTTCGCGACCTGCTGCGCGGTCGGCACCTCCGCGCCGAGGCGCTCGAGGAGGAACACCCGCACCCGATCCGGCACGCGCTGGGAGTCCGGCACGGCTCGCCCGAGCTCCTCGGCGTGGCGCGACAGGTACTGGAAGAGCGCTGCGTCGTGGCTTCGCACCGGGAGGTCGAACACCTCCCGGTGCAGGCGCAGCACCGCCTTGTCCGCCCGGAACCGCACCGGGCAGCCGTAGGCTCGCTCCACCAGCGCGACCTCGGCCGGCGGCGCCGAGGGGAGCGCGACGTCGATGGCGATGGGCCGGCTGGCTGCGAGCCCCGCGAGCTCCCGGATGATGGGTATGGTCGTGAGCGGTCCGGCGATGCACATGGCCGGGTTCCGGACGACGCGCTCGGGCAGCCTGCGTTGGAACACCACCGCGTCCGAGCGCTCCTCGATCTCCGGCGCAATGCGGTCGTTCACCAGCCGGCTGAAGCGGGAGAAGCAGGCGTAAGCTTCGCGGATGCTGGCAGCGTGTTGCATGGCGTAGCCGACCACGCCGAGCGCGGCGATGTGAACCGCGCTGCCCAGCGAGACCGCGAAGCGCACGGCCCGGTCGTCCCGCGCGATGGCGTCCCAGAGATCGACGTAGCGGCTGAGCGGCACGCGCGCGGCCGGATCCGCCAACTCGGCGGGCTGGATTCGAGCGCTCCGGAACAAAGCGCCGGCATCCAAGCCGAACGCAGCCGCCGAGCCGGCGACGCCCGCGATCAGCGCCGCCGGCACCGTGGACCGCTCGAGCGAGTCGTCGTCCGCCAACGCTCAACGACGCCGGCGCGCGAAGAAGAGCGCGGCCCCCAGGAGCGCGAGCAGGTTCCCGCTCGGCGCGCTCGACCCGCCCGGCACGCGACAGCCGCAGCCGCCGTCGTCGTCCGAGTCACTGCCGCTGCCTGGCCCGGCGTCCGCCTTGCCGCCAGTTCCGCTGCCGCCGGTTCCGCTGCCGCCGGTGCCGCTGCCGCCGGTGCCGCCGGCGCCGCCGCCTCCGCTGGCTGTGCCTGCGGCTCCGCCGGTTGCTGCGCCTGCGCTGCCTCCCGTCGCCGCACCCGCAGCGCCGCCGGTCGCGGCGCCTGCGCTGCCGCCGGTCGCCGCTCCCGCAGCCCCGCCTGTCGCGCCGCCGCCGGTGCCGCTGGTTGCGGCGCCTGCGCTGCCGCCGGTGCCGCCGCTGCCACCCGTCGCCGTGCCGCCGCTGCCACCTGTCGCCGTGCCGCCGCTGCCGCCCGTCGCCGTGCTGCCGCTGCCGCCCGTCGCCGAGCCGCCGCTGCCGCCCGTCGCCGTGCCGCCGCTGCCACCCACCGCCGCGTCTCCGGCTCCACCAGTGCCGCCGGCACCGTCGCTGGCAGCGTCCGTGGCCGCGTCCGCGCCGGCGTCCGCGCCGCAGGTGTACGCCATGCCCAGACCGGCAGTCGCCGCCGGGCGCACCTGGAAGCCGCCGCTGCACCAGACCGAGATCTGATCGGGCGCGGTGTTGTTCTCCGTCGGGACCACGATCGACGGCAACGTCCCGGCGTCCGCCGGCAGGCAGATCTTGGTGTTGCCGACGTTCTCCCAGCTCGCGTGCAGGAGCGGCGTCAGACCCGGGCCGACGAACAAGAGCGCCTCGTTGTCGTTCTGCAGCCAGTTCTGCGGCCGGTCCAGGTCGCACGCCGAGTTCCACGCGGTGTCGCAGATTTGCACGAAGCCGTCGTTCGGGATCTGGACCGCGGTGAGGTTGATCGTCGCGTAGGGTTGGCAGTTGTCGCCGTTGAGCAGCACCAGCGCCGCCAGCCCGCACTGACCGAGCGTGGTGGCGGTCGAGCCAGCGTTCTTCACGACGCGGAGCTCGATCAGCTCGCCCGCGTCGTTGTTGAGCGGCGTGTCGTAGTTGATCTTGTCCCAGAAGACCATGCAGCCATTCGCGATGGCGACCCCGATCGCGTCCGCGCTCTCGCTCACGGGCTCGGGACCGGTCGGCGCGGAGTCGGCTCCGGAGCAGGCGACGGCAAGGACGAGCGGCAAGAGGACGCAGGTGGTGATGCCATGCGGCCGCGAGCGGTATTTCCCCAGCATCCGCCGATGATCTGCGGGAGCGCTCGCCGAGTCAACGCTGGCGACGAGCCTCGGCCGGGCTGGTATGAATCTCCCTATGCGTATCGTCCTCGTGCTCGATCCGCCGGTCTACAAGACGAGCCCGGCGGCGTGGCTTCGCGAAACGCTCGACGCCGGCGACGTCTCGCTGGTGTCCCTGCCCGCCGTCGATCCGCTGACGCGCTCGCTCGCGGAGGCGCTCGGCGCGCACGAGCCGGGTGACGGCGGCTTCGTCGTGCTCGCGCGAGCCGGCACCGGACGCTGCGAGGCGCGAGACTGGGAGGAGCTCGGGCTCGCCAAGCGCGCGCGGCGCATCGAGCCCGTGGAGGACCCGGCGGTGGAGGGTGCCATCGTGGAAGGCGCGCAGCACTTCGATCGCGGTGACTGGGAGCGTGCGTACCGCGCCTACTCCCTGGCGGACTCGCTGCTCGCCTGGGAGCACGGGCCGCGCCGCGCAGAGGTGCTGGTGTGCTTGGCCAACATCGAGGCGGCCCGGGGCTCCACCGCCGCCGCGTCGGCGCTCCTCGATCGCGCGCTGGCCATCTTCCCCGATCACCAGGCGGGCCTCCGGCAGCGCATCGAGCTGGCGCGCAGCTCGCACGACGCGGCGACGGCGGCCGCGCTGCGCCGGCGCCTGCTCCGCTGCGCCGAGACCGACGCCGAGCGCGCGGATCTACTCTCGAGCATCGCCGACGACTCGCTGACCGCGACGGTCGAGGCGCTGGAGCAGGCCCTGGAGCTCCGCCCCCGCGACCCGCGCCTGCTCGAGCGCAAGCAGGCCACGCTGGAGGCAGCCGGGCGCTGGCGCGAGGCGGTGGATGCCAAGGTCGCGCTCTCGGAGACCATCGACAACCCGCGCGATCGCGCCCGATCGCTGACTGCGGCCGCGGGCATGTGCGCCCGTCGCACCAACGACGTGCCGCGGGCGGTCGCGCTCTACGAGGCTGCCATCGCCGACGATCCCGCCGCCCCCGGGGCGTTCGAGGCGATTGAGGCGGTGCTGCTCAAGAACGACGATTTCTCCGGGATCGAGCGCGCCTACGTCCGGCAGCTCGATCGCCTGATCGAGCGCGGCGAGAAGGACGCCGCGACCGGCATGCTCGACCGGCTGGCCACGCTGCGCGCGGAGAGGCTCTACGACGTGCGCGGCGCCATCGTCGCGCTGGATCAACTGGTGGTGCTCTCGCCGTCCAACGTGACGGCCCGGGCGCGCCTGGCCACCTTGCTCGAGCAGACCAACGAGATCGAGCTCGCCGCGCGCTGCCTGGAGAACGCCGCGGAGTGGGGCCCGGCGCGGGCGGAGACGTTTCGCGACCTGTATCGAGTGTGCACCCGCCTGGGTGACGTGGACCGGGGCTACTGCGCCTGCGCCGTCCTGGTGCACCTGGGCGAGGCCGACGTGGACGAGCAAGAGGTCTACCGTCGCTTCGCCCCGGAGACGACGCCGCGTCCGCGCGCCGCGTTCGACCCTGCCAGCTGGGCGGAGCTCTACGCCCCCGAGCACGACGAGGTCGTCTCGCGCATAGTGCACGCGGTCGCTCCGGCAGCCACGAGCTTGCGCATCGAGCAGCTGCGCGCGGCGCGCCGCCTGCCGGATCTGACCCGTGCCGAGCGGCACGACCCGGAGAAGACCACGCTCACCGCCGTGCGCACGGTCGCCTGGGTGTGCGCCGTCCTGGGCATCCCGCTGCCGGACGTCTACACCAAGCCCGAGGAGCTCCCGGGCGGCATCGCACACCTCCCGCTGCCGGAGCCGGCGCTCTTGCTCGGCAAGTCGATGCTCACCGGTCGCTCGGTGCCCGAGCTGGCCTTCGCCATCGGGCGCGAGGTGGCCTGCCAGCACCTGACCGGTCGCCTGGTCACCTTCTTCCCAACCCTGCCGGAGCTGCGCTCGGTGCTGGTCGCCGCCGTGGCCCAGGTCCTGCCGTCGAGCTTGCCCTCGGACGTGGTGCAGCTCCGCGACGCGCTCCACACCCGCATCGATCCGGCGCGGCGCGCGGAGCTCGAGCGGGTGGTCGAAGCGCTGCAGGCCCGCGACGGCCGCCTCGACTTGAAGCCTTGGATCCGCGCCATCGAGTTGGCCTCGTGCCGCGCCGGCCTGCTGGTGTGCGGGGACATCACCGCCGCGGCGCGCATGCTCGCGGTGGACGGCCGTGTGGTCGGCGGGCTCAGCGCCGCCGATCGCATCCGCGACCTGATCCCGTTCTCGGTCTCGGCACGCTGTGCGAAGGTGCGACGCGCCATCGGCATCGGCGCCACGGCCGCGGCGCCGAGCTAGTTCTTCACGCAGCTGACCTGCGTCGAGCTGCAGGTGCCGCAGGAGCAGCTCGTGCCCGACGACTGCACGTGGTAGCCGGCGGGACAGCTCGAGCCGCACACGGTGAAGCTGTTGCCGCTGTTCACGCCGCAGCTCACCTGAGTCGAGCTGCACGTCCCGCACGAGCAGCTCGTCCCCACCGACGACACGTGGTACCCGCTCGGGCAGCTCGAGCCGCAGGTGGTGAAGCTATTGCCGCTGTCCACGGCGCAGGTCACCTGCGTCGAGCTGCACGTCCCGCACGAGCAGCTCGTCCCCACCGACGACACGTGGTACCCGCTCGGGCACCCCGAGCCGCACTTGCTGAAGCTGTTCCCACAGTCCGGCGCGCAGGTGGCCTGAGACGAGCTGCAACTTCCGCAGGAGCAGCTCGTCCCGAGCGCCGACACGTGATACCCGGCGGGGCAGCTCGAGCCGCACTGACTGAAGCTGGTCTTCGGGGTGTGCTTGACCCCGGTCACCGGATCGCAGGAGTCGGTCGTGCACGAGTTGCCGTCGTCGATGTTCACCGGCGTGTGCGAGATGGCGCCCGTGGTCGGGTTGCAGGAGTCCGTGGTGCAGGCGTCGTTGTCGGTGACACTCACCGGCGTGTGCTTCACGCCCGTGACGGGATCGCAAGAATCGACCGTGCAGGCGTTGTTGTCGTTGACCTGAGGCGGAGTTCCGGGCTGGCAGTTGCCGCTGCCGTCGCAGGTCTCGGCGCCGTCGCACACCGTGTTGTTCCCGCACGCCGTTCCGGACCCAACGAAGGTCTTCACACACTGGCCGCCGGTACAGCTCTCGTTGGTGCAGGGGTTGCCGTCGGCGCAGTCCGCCGGGCCTTGGCACGACGCGCCGCCGCCGCTGCCACCGCCCGCGCTCGTGCCGCCCGCGCTCGTGCCACCCGCGCTCGTGCCACCCGCGCTCGTGCCACCCGCGCTCGTGCCACCCGCGCTCGTGCCACCCGCGCTGGTGCCGCCCGCGCTCGTGCCGCCCGCGCTGGTGCCGCCCGCGCTCGTGCCGCCCGCGCTCGTGCCACCCGCGCTCGTGCCACCGCTGCCGCCGACCCAGCCGCCGTCGCCCAAGGATCCGCCGCTACCGCCGAGCTGGGCGTCCCCGCCCGCGTCGGAGTCGAGCAACTCCTCGGCGCCGTCGAAAGCCGTGCAGCCGACCACTAGCGGCAGACACAGCGCGACCCGCACGAAGCAGCCCATCGAGCCAAGAGCTTAGCGCTCGGCGCCGCGGCGGTCGAACGATTCGCCAAGGCCCCGGCGGACGCTACGGCAAACGGTGCGTGACCCCGAGCTCGTCCTTGACGGCGGCGCAGGCGGACTCGTCCTCGCCCCGCAGCACCACGGGCCAAGCGAAGGCGGCAGCTTCGACGGCCACGAAGGTCGGCAGGCGCTTGACCCGCTCGACGTAGTTCTTGGCGAGCCCGAGCGCCGCGTCGGCGCGGTGCCCCCGCACCTCCGCCTTCGAGCGGCGGCCTCGGTACGCATCCGCACCGGCGAAGTCGTCGCGCAGATCGATGCTGAGGACGTCGGGCACGCTGCTGCGCGCCTTGAAGAAGCGCGTCAGCGGCTCGCGCAGGCCGAAAGGCAGCTCGGGCAGGAAGATGTGCGCGAAGTGGCGCAGGCGATCCTCGCCGAACAGGAGCTTCACGCGCACCGAGCGACGCGTCCCCTTGCACACGGAGCACGGATGCGCGATGCCGTTGGTGCACGCCGAGCAAGGCGCGCTCTCGTCGCCGTGCGCCGTCACGCGCCCCGTGCCGCCACAGCGCAGGCAGCGGTTGTTCTCGGGCCGGAACTGGCACTCGCTGCAGCGCTGGGTCGTCGCGCTGCGCGACGCCGGCTCGAGCGTGCGGAACTTCGCGCCGTTCAGATCGTTCACGTCCGGGGCCGGCGCCTTCTCGGTGAGCAGCCGCTCGAAATCGTCCTCGCTGACCTCGACCTCGTCGCTCCAGCTCGTGCGCTCGACACCGCGACCGGTCACCAGGATGGCGACCACGTGGTCGGAGCGGCCGGCAACTACCGGCAGCACCGCGTCCACCTCGGCGGGGCTCGGAATGACATCCTCGAAGCTCGACATGGTGCGGACGAGCATAGTGCCAAGTCGAGGGACTGAGCGAGCACCGACGACGCAACCGGAGTATGCTGGGCGCGTCATGAGCTCGCGCCGCGCGATTGCTGCTTCGCTCGCCGGCGCGCTCGTGGCCCTGGTCAGCGTCTCTGCCTGCATGACCATCGCCGATCCCGTCGCAACCGGCGGCACGGCGGGCATCATCGCCAGCGGCGGCGGCAAGGGCGGAAGCGGCGGCAGCAGCGCCGGCGGCGCCGGCGGCTCCGTGGGCGGCAGCGGCGGCAGCGGCGCCAATACCGGCATCGAGAGCTGCCAGAACGGCGTCGACGACGACCAAGACGGCGAGATCGACTGCGCCGACTCGGACTGCGTCCCGGCGTTCACCTGCGTGTCGGTGCCGAGCGGCTGGACCGCCGTGCTCACCACCACCGCGCCGTGGTCCGGCGGCACGGGCAAGCCCATCGCCTGCGCGGACGGCAGCAGCGCGACGCGCTACCTCTCCGGCCCCGCCGGCGCGGCTTCTTGCACGCCCTGCACTTGCGGCTCGCCCATTGGAACGTGCGGCAGCACGCCCATCTCGTGCTCCATCGGCGACGCGAGCTGCAACTCGCTGAGCGCCATCAACGTCTCGACCTGCTCCAACTTCGGTGCGCCCGGGAACGGGGCGATCTCGTGCGTGCTCGGGCCGACCTCTGCCGCGGGCGCCGCCTGCCCCGCGTCGACATCGTCGCTCACGAACCCGGATTCTTGGCAGTCCGTCGCCGACACTTGCCCGCTCCCGGCCGGAGGCTGCGCTGCCGGGCAGGTGTGCGTTCCCAAGGACGACGCCGCCGGGCCGAGGTCGTGCGTGCTCGACGCCGGGACCACGCCGTGTCCCAGCGATTGGCCGTCGCCGCAGACCATCTACACCGGCGGCACGGATCAGCGCGCCTGCGGCAACTGCACCTGCCTCAGCCTCGGGCTGACCTGCGCGACCGACACGTTCCAGCTCATGACCCAGGCAGGCTGCGTGGACTTTGGTCCCTTCCCCACCTTCACCACCACGAGCTGCAAGAGCTACAACCTGAGCGGCGGCGCGACCTGGTCGCTGAAGCGGGTGCCGGCCAGCGACAAGACGCCGAACGGCTCCTGCACCGCAATCGGCGGCACGCCCACCGGCAGCGTACAGACGTCGGGCAAGACGACGCTCTGCTGTCGTTGATCGCTGCGAGCTCGCACGCGGGCCCGAGTCGAGCGCAGAAGCCGTGCCGTCCGCCAGCGCGTCCGCAGCGCGGACAGCTGTCCGAGGGCGGACAGCGGACAGAACGCGCCAAGTCCGCGCAATCAGAGGAGCGGCCCTTCGGCACGCCGCTTGAATGGGTCGTGGTCGTGTCCGACCTCGAGAGCGGACCGGGAGGATCGAATCGTGAACACCATCGTCAAGACAGCGGCGCTGCTCATCGCCGCGCTCTCCAGCACCGGCTGCTACAAGGCGACCTTCGTCGCCGAGCCGGAGGCCGCCAAGCGCGAGCCGACGCACGAAGAGTGGAACCACCACTATGTCTTCGGCACGGTCGGCGAGGCCGAGATCGACGCGCAGCGCTACTGCAGCGGCGAGGTCGCGGCGGTCCGCACCGGCGGCAACGCCGGCACCACCACCCTGGGCATCGTGACCCTGGGCATCTACACGCCCCGCAAGGTGTACGTGACCTGCAGTGACTCCCCCCGCCTCACGGCGCGCTCGGAGGTGAAGTGATGACCACCCTGAAGCTGATGCTCGTCACCGCCCTCGCCCTCGCGGCGACGGGCTGTTACTCGACCACGGTGCGCTCGGGCCTGCCCGCCGGCACGACTCCGATGGAGGTCGACGAGCGCTGGCACTCCGGCTTCGTCGGCGGCACCTCCGAGGCCAGCGGCCCCTACGACATGGAGCGCATCTGCCCCGAGGGCTGGTCGGAGATCGAGACGGAGACGTCCTTCGCCAACGGCCTGGTCGAGCTCGCGACCGCCGGCGTCTACAACCCCCAGACCGTCAAGGTCACCTGCGCTGCACCGAAGCGCTCCGCAAAGCGAGAGGAGCGGAGGCAACACTGAGGCAGGATTTGAGCGGGGCGGACGGGACTCGAACCCGCGGCCTCCGGCGTGACAGGCCGGCGTTATAACCAACTTAACTACCGCCCCGGAGCGGTAAGGCCCGCGGTGTTTACCACAGGGGCCCCCGCGATCAACCAGAAAAAACCGCGAAAAGACAGCGCGAAGCGCCGCGCTATACTTCGGAATCATGGCTTCACGGGCTTTGCTACTTCTGGGGGCATGCCTCGCGTCCGTCGCCTGCGGGAGCAGCGATGACTCGGGGCTCACGGGTGGCAGCGGTGGAGCAGCTGGGGCGGCCGGCGCGAGCTCGGGCGGCTCGACCAACACGGGTGGCTCCACCAACACTGGCGGTACACCCGGCACCGGTGGCGCGCCGGGCACCGGCGGCGTGCCCGGCACGGGCGGCCTCCCTGGCACCGGCGGCGCGCCTGGCACCGGCGGCGCGCCGGGCACCGGCGGCGTGCCCGGCACGGGCGGCCTCCCTGGCACCGGCGGCGCCACGAGCTCGACCTGTAAGGACATCGACCTGGCCTACCAAAAGGCGCTCGCGGACGCGAAGCTCTGCAACAAGGGCTCCACCGCGCCGTGCTCCAAGAAAGTGGCCAAGGACGTCGCGTGCGGCTGCGAGACCTTCGTGAACGCCAACGCGCAGATCGCCCTGGCTGCGCTCGACGCCGCGATGAAGGCTTGGCAAGCGAAGGGCTGCACGAAGGCATGTCCGGAGATTGCCTGCTTCGAGCCCAAGGCAGCGGAGTGCACCACCTCCGGCAGCGGCAGCGCCGGCAAGTGCAGCGACCTCGCCGCGAACCAGTGATGGTCGCCGTCCGCGTCGTCCTCGTGCTCGCGCTCTTGCTCGCGCTCGATCTGCGCGCCGCCCACGCCACGAGCTGCATCGAGCCAGAGCTCGGTCCGTCGAGCGCCAACGCCGACGTGGTGTTCGTCGCGACGGTGGCGAGCGAGAAGGACCACAGCGTGTACGGGCTCAGCGTGGAGCGAGTCTACAAAGGGGAGGTCCCGAAGAGCGTGAAGGCCCGAGGGGGCGGCATGAAAGGCGCCTCGTTCCAGCGCGGGAAGAGGTTCCTGGTCTTCGCGCGCCTGGATCCGTCGGACGCGGAGGCGCCGCTCTTCGCCCACTTGTGCGGCGGCACACAGCTCGCGGAGCAGGTCAGGGACTGGATGACCAAGCTCGGCGACGGCTCGACTCCCGGGACGACGCTCGCGAGCGGCAGTGCCGCCGCGGCACCCGCACCCGAGGCTGCACCCGAACCCGTGCCCGCGCCCGAACCCGAGCCGGCACCCGAACCCGTGTCCGCTCCCCCGCTCGAGCCCGAGCCCGAGCCCGCGCCGGCACCTGCGCCTCTGCCGGCTCCCGCGGACGCTGGCTGCGCGGCGTGCGCCCTCGGCGCCGCCAGCCCGGGACCCTCCGCGACATGGCTCGCGCTCGGCCTCGGCGCCGCGTTCGCGACCCGGCGCGCAACGAATGCGAAGCGGCCTCGCCGCTCGCGGAGTATGCTTCGGCCATGACGCTTCGGCACGGGCTCTACCTCGCCTTGGCCTGCGCGCTCGCCGTCGCGTGCGGCGGCAAGTCCGAGGAGAGCGGCAGCGGAGGCAGCGGCGGCTCCGGTGGGAGCGGAGGCAGCGGCGGCTCCGGCGGCACCAGCAGCGGCGGCTCCGGCGGCATGGGCGGGCTCAGCTGCACCGAGCTCGAGCAGCAGTACAGCGCGTATCTGGCCCAGGCCAAGGGCTGCAACTCGCTGATCAACTCGCTGCAGTGTACCCAGCTCGTGGACACCGAGCTCGCCTGCCCGTGCAGCACCTACGTGAACCCGGCCAACACCGACGCGCTCAAGAGGCTCGCCGAGCTGAAGACCGAATTCGGCCAGAAGATGTGCATGGAGGGCGTCGCTTGCCCCGCCATCGCCTGCATCGAGCCGCAGGGCTCCGCCTGCCAGCCGAACGGCGCCGGTGGCGACGGAGACGGCTGCGTCGACTTTGGACCGGATTGATTCATGTCCAACCTGCGATCTCTCTTCATCGGTCTCGGTTCGCTCGCGCTCGTCGCGAGCCTCGGCGCCGCCTGCGGCCACGACGAGCTGCTCATCGGGCAAGGCTCGGGCAGCGGCGGCGAGAACACCGGCGGTGTCGCCAGTAAGGCGGGCGGACCGGACGCTTCGAGCGGAGGAAGCCCCGCGGGCGGCGGCACGACCTCGAGCGGCGGCGGCTCGAGCGACGCGGCGAGCGACGGCCTGGCGGGCTCGGCGGGGGCGCTCGCGGACGCCTCGAGCGACGTGATCGAGGACGCCGCTGACGGCAGCGACGCGCCAGCGGCTGTCGTGCCCGACTTCCACCTGGTGGACGAGAACCCGGCGTCGGCGAGCTACAAGAAGTTGGTCTCACCTCGGGATTATCTGGGGCAGGTGTCCGCCTGGTACTTCGGACACTCGACGTGAGGCTACTGCAGTAGCCAGTTTGGCTACCTGGACACGATGCAGAAGGAGCTCGGGAGCGTCAGCACCAAGAAGCAGATCCAGATCTTGGGCGTGAACGGCAACGGGCTCGAGTCGGGCAACGCCAGCATGACGGCCGGGCGCACGCTGCCCTGGCTGCAGGACACGCTGGCCACGGACGTCTGGAAGTCGTGGGCCGTCGAGTACCGCGACGTGGTGGTCCTGGACGAAGAAAACCGCCCCGTCGCCGTCTACAACTTGACGACCTACGACCTCGGCAACCCGACCAACTTCGCCCAGCTCAAGTCCATACTGGTCGGCGCTGCAAACGCCGACTAGCGTTGCCCTTCATGGAGATCGAGTTCGTCGGCGCGGCCAAGACGGTCACAGGTTCGAAGCATCTGATCCGCACCAAGCATGCGACCATCCTGCTCGACTGTGGCCTCTGGCAGGGACAGCGCCGCGAGACCATCGAGAGGAACCGGGATCTGGGCCTGGATCCGACCAAGGTGGACGCCGTGGTCCTGAGCCACGCGCACATCGATCACTCCGGCGCCTTGCCCGCGCTCGTCAAGCACGGCTTCGACGGCCCGATCTACGCCACCAACGCCACCCGCGACCTGTGCGCCGCCATGCTGACCGACGCGGCGATGATCCAGGCCAGCGACGCGAAGTTCATCAACAAGCTGATCGACAAGGGCG
Source organism: Polyangiaceae bacterium (assembly GCA_015075635.1). Lineage (NCBI taxonomy): Bacteria > Pseudomonadati > Myxococcota > Polyangiales > Polyangiaceae > Polyangiaceae bacterium. The sequence goes on along the minus strand of JABTUA010000001.1, from coordinate 2,178,881 downwards.
AGAGCGACATGGAGCGGGTCGAGCCGCTCTACGACGAGCGCGACGTGCTCGAGGTGCTCGCCCGCATGGTGACCCTGCCCTACCGGCGCAAGCTGCCCATCGCCGACGGCGTCCGGCTCAGCTTCTACGACGCCGGGCACGTGCTGGGCAGCGCCATCACCGTGCTCGACGTCGAGGAGGACGGCAAACAGCGGCGTCTGGTGTTCACCGGGGATCTGGGCCGGCGGCGCATGCCCATCCTGCGCGACCCGGAGGTCCCCGAGCACGCCCACGTGCTGATCACCGAGAGCACCTACGGCGACCGGCTGCACAAGCCCATCGAGCAGATGGACGACGAGCTCGCCGGCATCATCAAGAAGGTCTACGACCGCGGCGGCAAGGTGATCATCCCGTCCTTCGCCCTGGAGCGCGCGCAGGAGATCGTCTACGCCCTCAAGGGCCTGCGCGAGGCGGGGCGCCTGCCACCCATTCCGGTGTACGTGGACTCGCCCTTGGCGGTGAAGATCACCGACGTGTTCAAGCTGCACCCCGAGTGCCTGGACGAAGAGGCGCTGGAGCTGTTGGAGGGCCGGCACTCCCCCTTCGACTTCGACGACCTGCACTACATCTCGGACGTCGAGGACAGCAAGGCCCTGAACGCCTCGAACCGGCCCTGCATCGTCATCAGCGCCAGCGGCATGTGCGAGGCCGGCCGCATCCTCCACCACCTGAAGGCCGGGGTCAGCGACAGCAAGAACGCCGTGCTCATCGTCGGCTACCAGGCACCGCACACGCTGGGGCGCCGGCTGGTCGAGCGCCGCTCGCAGGTGAAGATCTTCGGCACCATGACGCCAGTGCACGCCGAGGTCCACGTCCTGAACGGCTTCTCCGCCCACGCCGACCAGCGCGACTTGATGGACTACGCGCAGGAGGCGCGCACGCGCGGCGAGCTGGAGCGCGTGGTCTTGGTCCACGGCGATCCGGTGCCGATGCGCGTGCTCTCCGACATGCTGGGCGAGAAGGGCTTCGCCAACGTGCACAGCCCGGATCCGGGCGACAAGCTCACGGTGTGAACGGCGAGTAGTCCAGGCCGAAGGTCCCCGCGACGGCTCTGTTGGTGACCTTGCCGGCGTGTTGGTTCACGGCGCTCACGATGCGTGGGTCGAGCTTGCAGGCCTCCCTCAGGCCCCAGCGGGCGATCTTCAGCGCGTAGGGCAAGGTCACGTTGCAGAGGGCATAGGTGCTGGTGCGCCCCACCGCCCCCGGCATGTTGGCCACGCAGTAGTGGATCACGCCGTCCACGATGTAGGTGGGCTGGCCGTGAGTGGTCGGCCGCGTGGTCTCGACGCAGCCCCCCTGATCCACGGCCACGTCCACGATCACCGCGCCGTTCTTCATCGAGGCCAGGTCTCGCTTCTCGATCAGGCGCGGCGCGCGCGCGCCTTCGATCAAGACGGCGCCCACCACCAGATCCGCGCGCTGGATCTGCTCGCGGATCGTGTGCCGGTCGCTGAACAGCGTGGTCACGTTCTTGGGCATGATGTCGTCCAGGTAGCGCAGCCGATCCATGTTCACGTCCAGGATGGCGACGCTGGCGCCGAAGCCGGCGGCGACCTTGGCCGCGTTCGTGCCCACGATGCCGCCGCCCAAGACGGCCACGTGAGCGGGCTCCACCCCGGGGACCCCGCCGAGCAGAATGCCCCTGCCCTCCTGCGGGCGCTCCAGGTACTTGGCGCCCTCCTGAATGCTCATGCGCCCGGCGACCTCGCTCATCGGGGTCAAGAGCGGCAGCCGGCCCAGCTCGTCGCGCAGCGTCTCGTAGGCCACCGACGACGCGCCGGAGGCGAGACAGCCGCGGGTCAGCGCCTCGTCCGCCGCGAAGTGGAAATAGGTGAACACGACTTGACCCTCGCGCATCAGCGGGATCTCGTCGGCCTGGGGCTCCTTGACCTTCACGATCAGGTCCGCCTCGCGCCAGATCTCCTCGCGCTTGTCCACCAGCGTGGCGCCGTTCTGCTCGTAGTCGGCGTCCGAGATGCCGCTGCCGAGGCCCGCGCCGCGCTCGATGAGCACGCCGTGCCCGGAGCGGCGCATCTCCTCCACCCCCACGGGCAGCAGCGCGACGCGGTATTCGTGGGCCTTCACTTCCTTGGGGACGCCGACGATCATGCGGCCCGTGTATCACGCCGGCGGACGCGCCCCAATCGAGCTCCGCGCCAGGAGCAGCGGCTGGAGCCACAGCGGCCAGGAGGCACCGAGGGCCCAACCGGCGATCACGTCGCTCGGATAGTGCACGCCCAAGTAGACCCGCGACGCGCCGATCGCGAGCACTACGAGGGCGCACGCGCCGATTACCCACCAGCGCCGCTCGGGGAAGCGCAGCACGGCCACCACCGCGATCGCGCCGTAGATGGACGCGCTCGCCATGGCATGCCCGCTCGGAAAGCTGAAGCCGCCGGCCTGCGCGAGGTGTGCCAAGGTCACCGGGCGCGGGCGCGAGAACGCCAGCTTGAGCAGCGAGTTGAGCGCGCCGGCCCCCGCCGACGCGACCGCGACGTACAGCGCTGGCACGCGCTGCCCGAGCCCGAGCAGCGCGAGCGCCGCGACGAGCGCCACGCCGGCCAGCGTGGGTCCATTGCCGAGCCAGGTGAGCGCCGCCATGACGGAGGTGAGTCGAGCGCCGCGCGTGCGCTCCGCCAGACTGATCAGCGGCGAGTCGAGCCAAGCCGTCGAGTCCGCCAGCACCGCCCCCGCGAGCGCCAGGAACACCACGGCCGCCGCCACCAGCCAGAGCCAGCGCAGGAAGATCAGCCAGGAGACGCGACCCGCGACGACCCAGGGCCGAGACGGACGCGACGATGCGGTCAGGGCAGGACCGCCTGTCCGCTGCCCTCGACCACCCGCCAGCGTTTGTCGGCGCTCGCGCCCGTGATGGTCTCCTTCACGCCGTTCGGCCAGCGCACCTCGAGCTTGTCGATGCTCGCGCTGGTGCCCAGGCCCACGTGCACCCAGCGCGAGCCCGGGTGGCGCGACTGCGACTGCACCTCGCGCATGCGCGTGACGCCGCCGGAGGTGACGTAGACCCGAGCGCCGATGGCGGAGCGGTTCGAGGTCGTGCCGCGCAGGTCGAGCTCCAGGAAGTGGTGGCCCGGCGTGCCCTTGTTGCGGAGCAGCAGCATGCGCGGGCCGGGACCCGGCGAGAGCAGCAAGAGGTCGAGGTCGCCGTCCTCGTCCACGTCCGACCAGAGCCCCGTCTGCGCCTGGTGCAGGTGCGCGTGGGCCTCGTAGGTCACGTCGGTGAAGCCCTTCGGGAGGTCGTTCCGGTAGAGCCGCGGGTAGTGGCCCGGGTAGGTGGAAATCACCAGCAAATCCAGGTCGCCGTCGTTGTCGTAGTCGGCGAAGGACGCCTCCACGTCGCCCTCGTCGTAGATCAGCCCGAGCTCGCGGCGCTTGTTCTCGAACACGAAGCTCGGCGCCCCACCGTTCACCAGCAGCATGCTCGGATCACTGCCCGGCTGCACGCGCGGGTGCGAGATGTTGGGCACATAGAGGTCCATGTCGCCGTCGTTGTCGATGTCGCCGGCGTCGCTGCCGAAGCTGTGCCCGCCGCTGAAGTTGAACATCGGCACGTCGTCTGCCGCGGCGTTGACCGCCGCCGCAGACTCCAGGAACTTGCCGCCTCCCAGGTTCTTCCAGAGCAGGTTCGCGCTGAGCTGGTAGTTCGACACGTACACGTCGAGCAGCGCGTCGTCGTTCCAGTCGGTCCAGAGCACGCCGTACACCGGGCGCCAGGGATCCTGCGAGATTGCCGCCTTGCTGGCCGCGTCCAGCATCTTCACGCCGGCCTGCCCCTCGTAGTAGCGGCTCGGTACCGTGGGCGCGTCCGGATAGTGGATCAGCCAGTAGCCGGCATAGAGGTCCAAGAGGCCGTCTCCGTTGCCGTCGCCCAGGGCCGCCGCGCTCGAAGGCCCGAGGTGCTCCACGTCCGCGCTCGGGCTCCAGACGAGCTTCCCGGTTCCGTCGTTCGAGAGCAGCTTCGGGAAGAAGTCCTCGTCGGTCTTGCCGTCGCAGTCATTGTCGCGTGAGTCCGGGACTTCCGGCGCACCCGGCTTGGTCTCGGCCCGGGTGTCGTCGCAGTCGCCGGCGGCGATGCTCACGCCGTCGCCGTCGGCGTCCGACGTGTCGGTGCCGTCGTCCGCCTTGCCGTCGCAGTCGTCGTCGTAGCCGTTGGTGGTCTCGGCGGCGCCGGGCTTCACGGCAGGGTCGGCGTCATTGCAGTCCTGGTCCACCCCCACCCCGTCGCCGTCGGCGTCGGTCTGCACGTATTGCGAGCCGAACGCGTCCAGATCGCCGTCGTTGTCCAGATCGCCGAACACGAAGAAATTCGCGTTGGGCGTGTCGGGTGAGAAGGCGCCGCTCCACGGGCTGAACGCGCCCTTGCCGTCGCCCTTGAAGGCGAGCGGGCCTTTGCTGCTGGTGAAGACGGCATCGTCGTGGCCGTCCCCATCGAGATCCGCCCAGGCCGCCCAGCTGGCGATGGTGTCGCCGAAGACCTGGTCCTTTCGCTCGAACCAGCGCTCCGCGTCCGACCACTGGCAGAAGTGATCGCCGTCCAGGCGCAGCCGGTAGTTGCCGTCGAAGCCCGTGGGAGGGGAGCCGGGCTTCGACGGGTCGAACACCAGCGACCGCCCCACGTCGCCGGGCGCGACCTTCTCCACTGCCAGGCGTGGCTCGATGCCGAGGTGCTCGTACACCAACATGTAGTGCTCGGTCGGCAAGAGCAGCGTCTCCGGGATCGGGACGTCCAGCCAGGCGTCCTTGCTCGCGGTGGTCACCTCGACCTCGATGGGTGGCACCAGATCGATGGGCTCCGAGTAGTCGGGCCAGTCCGACTGTGCGAACGAAGCTGGGTAGCTCCGCCCGAAGGTGCGCATCAGGCGCAAGCGCGCCTTGCCGGTGCCCTTGCCGAACCCGACCTTGATGCTCCTGGCCGCGAAGGGATGCTCCGGAACGATCTTGGTCGCCTCCTGTACGCCCTCCCCGAAGTCGACGTTCAACACGCCCAGGTACTCCCCCGACGACATGCCGACGGTCGCGGGCGCGAACGTGTCCCGCCACGACTTGCCGGTGCAGTAGCGGCTGAACGCGTCCGGCAAGGTCGGCCCGGAGTCCCCGGCGTCGGCGTCGCCGGCGTCGTCAGCTGCGTCGATCGTGGCGTCGGCGCCTGCGTCCGGCTTCGGCTTGCTCCCCCCACCTCCGTCGTCGGAGCCGCAACGAGCGAGGACGAGCAAGACCGGCAGGGCCGCGAGGGCCGAGAGCGCGCGCATGGGGCAGCATTTTACACCGCCTTGCCGGGAGGGCATTTCCCCGCTACGAACCCCTCACCCTCGGGCGGGTAGCTCAGCGGTAGAGCGCTGGCCTTACAACGCGGCGAGGGACGCCCAAGCGCGTTGAATCCCGCCAAAAGCCGAAGGCTGCTCCCGGCTCCGCGCGTCGTTCCATGCGGTTGCGTGTCGTTGTCGGCTATTGGCGTTGCCAGAACGTTGATGGCCGGAAGAGCGGCCTCGGGCAGCTTCCGGAGCTTGCCGCTGTTGGCCAGGTAGCGAGCGTGCGCCTCGAGTGTGGAATGCCCCGCCAGGGCGGTCGCTTGCTGAACGGTCACGTCGGCATCGGCCAGGGCTTGGCTGAACGCGCGGCGCCAACTGTGGAAGTCCACCGGCAGCGTGTAGTCCGTGTCCTCGAACAGCTCGCGCTGGCGGAGGGTGAGAGGGATCTCGGCTCCGTGCTCGTCGCGAGCGCGCGTCCAGACCGCCTTTGTGAGCTTCCGCCCGTTCGATCGCTTGGTGACCACCACGGTTTGCACCTCGATCCCGAACGCCCGCATCAGGTCGCGCCTGAATGCGTCCGCGTGCGACGTCTTGGCCCTGCCCTCGCCGGCTCGCTCCCCGCGGCGAGCGGGGAAGAGCACGCCCGCGGTGGGACGACCGGCCCTCTCCCACCAATCGCGCAGGATGGGCCGCAGCATCTCCGGCACCTCCAAGAGCTGGGGTCGCTTCGTCTTCTGACGCGGGGCCCAGCCCCACGTGAACTTCCCCTCGGTTGAGTCGAAGGCCTCCCAGCGGAGCGCGTGAAGGTCGCCGGTCCGGAGCCCGCCGAACATCCGCGAGACGCACGCCAGCGTTTGCCGTTCGAGCACAGCGAGCCGCTGCGCCTCGTCCGGATGCACCCACGCCAGGTAATGGGCAAGCTCAGCGTCCGTCAGGACGGCGCGCTCCTTGCGCACCTCGGAGGCGAACTTCGGAAGCTCGGCATCGTCGGCGGGGTTCTGCTCGATCGTGCCCTCGCGCTTGAGGGCGGCAAACACGTTGCGGATGTCTTGGAGCAAGTGAGCCACGGTCTGACGCGACCGCCCCTCGCCCTTGGCGAAGTCCAGAGCCTCGTGGATGTGCTGCGCCGTGATCGTCGTCGTGTCGAGGTGCCCGAGCGCGGGGTTGGCGTACGCGCGCAGCCGGGCGAGCTCGTCCTTCGCTCCCTTCACGCCGTCTGCCTTGCGTGCCTTGTTCACGCGCTCGACGGCTTCGGCGAACGTGTCGGCTCGCTTCGCATCGTCGGCCGTGGTGTCCGTGCCAGCGTTGGCCAGCCCGACGAGCCGCGCGAGCTTCCGACGGGCAGCGGGCTTGCTGAACGTCTCGAGCAGCTCCGAAACCCGGATCCATTCGCCGTCGACGATCTTCCAGTAGCGCGCGCCGAAGCCGGACTTGGTGAGGTACAGGCTCCCTTTTCTCGGTCGTGCCATGTGCTGCGTTCCCTTTCGGTTTGGAGGGCGCCCCGGCGTGCCAAGCCGGGTGTGCAGGCTGCGCGCCCTTGTGCTGCTACTTGTCGTTCTGCTCGTGGTAGCGGATCTCCTCCCGCGCCTTCCGGATCGCCTCGGCCGCGGTGTCACCGTGCCCCGACGATTCGAAACCGTCCTCTCCCTTGATGCTGGCGCGGACGCTCGGCAGGAACGGCGTCGACTCGTCGTCCACCACTATCGTGTAGCGACGCAGCTTGGTTCTGATGATGCTAGCCATCGTTGATCCCCTTGGTCCTTCCGATGGGAACGACGGGCCCGCTCTGTTCCACCTCTGCCGCCGACGTGGCCAGGAGCAGCGACGCGGCGAACCGCTCCGCCGCCCGGCGCGTCCGCGGGTTCTCGGCCACCGCGATCAGAAACTCGCGCGCGGTGGCGGAGCACGTGGCGAGGGCCAGCATGCTGTCGGTGCGGTCAGCCACGTTCGCCTCCCGTCTCGGTCGCGCCGTCCACCTCGGGGCCGTCCACCTCGCACGATGACGTGAGTTGACGCAGCTCGCCGAGCCAGTCGTCGAACAACATGGGCAGCCTGTCGTGTGCGGAGATGGCGCGCATGAACTTCATCTGCGCTGCGGTCGCGAGCTTGAGCCGGTCTTCGGTCAACGGGCTGCCGGGAACGCCGGCCTCGGATTCGATCTCGCCCTTGAGCGCGCGGACGCTCGACAACGCCTTGGCCAACTCCAGAGCAGCGCCCTCGGGTTCGTCCAGGCCCAGCGAGTCGAGAGCCGCCGTGATGCGCTGCTCGGTCAACGCGACGAGGCCGAGCGCGTCCGTCTGGTGAATGCCGCTCATGACGCCACCTCGCTCTCAGCGTCGGCGCGTGGCGCCAGGTAGTGCTCGGCGCTGTCGAGGGCGTCGACGGCGCTCGCCACGAAGGCGGACAGCTCCACCGAGGTCTGATGATCGACGCCGTGTCCGTCGCGTGTGGCGATGGCAACGCGGCCGGCAAGCTCGGTCAGCTTCTCCAAGTCCTCCCGGAGCTCCGCCAGCTCGCCGCGGGCGGTGGCCACCAAGGTCTCGGCGGGGCTCACGACGCCACCTCGGAGCGGAACACGTCGCGCTCGATGTCCCTGGCCGTGAACTCCAGGCGCCTGGCGACGTCAGCGACGCACTGCATGGCACGCATCAGGCCACCCGAATCGGGACCGGGCGAAACGATGTCCCGGACGGCCAGCGCCAGCGACGTGGCGTCTTCCCTGATGCGAATCGCACGAGAGAGGTTCGGGTCGCAGTCGTAAGCCGCGGACCTGTAGGCGTCTCGTGCTCGCTTCTCGGCCGCCTTCAGGCGGAGCAGGTCCGCGGTGGTCGTCGTTTTCGGCGTGCGTTTCGCGGTTCGCTTCGGTGCGCGCTTGGTCGGGGTCTTGGTTCGTGATTTGTTTGCGTTGCTCATGGTGGTTCCTCCACTTTGGGCACGCTGCTCGGGGTGGCCTAATCACCCCGGGCAGCACTTGCCGTTACCGCTGCTTGCGCTTCGGCTTGGCGGACTTGAATCGCTCCGCGTGCGCCTTCCGAAGCGCCTGGCGCATGACGTCCGACCAAGTCAGACCGGTTTCGGCTGCGACGTCCGCGACCACTTGGGCCTCGTCCGCTGTGAGTCGGATTGCCATCTGCTTCGTTCGTTCACCAGGTGCCATGTAAACCACCGTATACCATTGTTAGACGCTCGCGCAACCCCCGCCCGTAAGTGAGCGTAAAGTTTCCATATTCGTCACCCGCTGGCCGGGTCCAGCCATCCGTCCACGGCTCCGCGAAAGCCCGTCGGCTCGGGTCCGCGGTCGCGGTGCTTCACCTTCTCAGCGGCCACGGTGAGAAACGTCCCGTCTCGCTGGTGGCCAGTGCGTTTCAGTTCCGATTCGAGCCAAACGGCCGTGCACATGTAGAGCCGAGCCGACCATCCGCCGGTTGCGCTGTCCGATGCGAGTGCAGCCATCTGCTCGACAAGCTGCGCTTTCTGTTCGTTCGTCATGTTTGAGATCCTCCTTGCGTGTGGCTTTAGCCCGGGGCGTCCACAGGGAAACACAAGCCATGCCCGTCAGTCTGACAAGCAATGTCCGACCGCCAGATCGCGCCCGCCTGCGCGCCTTGTCGTATGCTGCCCGCTGGCTTCCGAACGACGGGCAAAAATGGATCTCTCGCGATTCCGATTCTGCCCAATTGCGTCGCGGTTCATAGACGACGTGGATGGCGCTCAGGCGTACTACGCACACAAGCTTGTCGAGCCGTCCGACCATCTGATCTCGGTCGGGAGCCTCGACATCCTTGTGCGATTCAATCCCGAGGAGATCCACCTGTTCACGGAGACCGAACCGTTGGACGCCCAGCGAAGACCGCGCCCGTTGGTTCGGAGGCCGGGCGCCAGCCGGGAAGCACGGTACTTTTCGATCGACCGAGCCCGACGCCTCGACCTGATCCTTCCAACCATTCGGACGCCGATCCAAACGCTCCGCGCGACAATGCCCGGGGCAACCTTGCTGATCGGTCCACCGGACTCGTCTGCGCTCCGCATCGGGGTTGTGGTCGGGCCTGACGATGGCGCGCGGGTCTACTTCGTCCGGACGGCGTTCGACATGACTCCCAAGCAGTTTCAGGCCAAGCTCAGAGCTCACCGGCCAGCGCCGTGGCCCAAGTAAGAAAAAAGCCCCGGGCACACTGGCCACCCGGGGCTGGACGGCGTCACTCACACCGGCCAAGCGTCCTGGATGTTCTCCGACTGCCTTGACTAGTCTCGACCCTTTGGGGGCGGTGAGTGGCCCTACCGGCTTGCGCCGGTCGCCGTGCTGGACACCAGGACTGTAGGGCCTGCCGGGAGGGTTCGCAACGAACCCGCTGTGCCCCCTGGCCAAACCCCTGGAATCCTGCGGAATCACGCCGCCACCTGCCCGAAGAAGAAGCCCCCAAGCTCGGCCAGCCCGTAGTTAGCGACGGCCATGGCGTCGGACTCGTCGCAGGTCTCGAAGCGCGCACCGGACGCACGTAGCGCCGTGAACACCGCGACCTTGGGGTCAGTGCGCGGCACCTTCCCGAGTAGCAGCTTGCGGGCGCTGGCCATGTTCACCGTGTGCAGCTCGACGCCAGCGCGCACCAGCTCGAGCCGGACGACCCCGCCAAGTTCGCCCAAGGTGTGCGCCGCGGTCACGCGCGAGAAGGCGTAGCCCTCGATGAACGCCAGCGTTGCGCCGGTGCTCCGTGCGAACGCGACAAGCCGATCCGCGATCGTCTCGGTGCGCCGTGCGCGCTCTGCGTCCGTTGCATCCCGTCGAAGTCGCTCGCCGACCACGACCGATTCCACGCGGCTCCAATCGCCATCCCACGCGCAAGGCACCGCGACAGCGGCGGCGGCCGTGACCGAGAGGTCAAGCCCTAGGATCACGCTCGGGGTCACGCGACCGCCTCGAACTTCGCGCTCTCGATCACCTGCACCGCGCCGCGAATCGGTTCGCCGTTGCCGTCTCGGACTTCGCGCACCCGACCGCCGTGGAACACCTCGCGCGCCATCCCGCACGCGGCGTGCTGCTCCGAGACCAACTCCGAGCGTAACTGCGGCTCGTGCTGCCGCGCCCAGCGCTCCGCTTTCGCAGCGTCAGCACCGGGCGCCAGGAGCACGACAACGCGCATCCCGTCGAGCCGGACCGTGTGCCCCTTGGCGCGGAGCGATGCGATCAGCGTCGCCACGATCCGCTCCGCCTGTCGGCTGACTCGTAGCTATCACGCACGCGGCGCGAGTCGAGCCGGCCTTGCGCGATGTGCGCTGCCGCGATCCGGTGGTCGGCCTCCGTCATGCGCACCACGGTCTCGCCCTCGAGCGCCAGGCGAAGCGGCGGCAGGTCTTGGTTGCGTTCGACGATGACGCCAGCGGCGATCAACTCGGCGCGCAAGGCGACGGGATCGACGACGGCGCGGGCAAGGCGTGCGGGTGGAATGTCGCGCGGTGTGCGGCCGGTGGAAGTGAGCGGTGGCAAATGTTGGGTCATGGTCACGGATCCAATGGGCATGAGAGGTTCGGCAGACTGATGCCGGGCAAGCTCGGCAGCGTGATGTTGAGCGACGGGATCGGCAGCGACAGGTTCGGGAGCCCGGGCAGGTCAATGTCCAACGTCGGCAGCGAGATCCCGGGCAGCGAGGGCAGAGCAAACGCGAGCGACGGGATCGGGATGTTGATCGAGGGCAGTCCCGGCAAGTCGATGTCGAGCGACGGCAAGCCGATGTTTGGCAAGCTCGGGAGCGCGAACGCCAACGACGGGATCGGCAGCGAGAGCGAGGGGAAGTTGCACAGGGTCACGGCTCACACTCCCATCGCAACGAAGCACCCGGGAACGCCCTTGATGCCCGCGGGCAACGTCGCACCGGGCGCTGCAGCGACGAGCATCCCGGTAGGCATCGCGCCGCCGAGCATGAGCGTGCCAGTCAAAACGATCTTGTCGTTGATGAGCTGGATTCGCGCCTGCCCCGTCGAGCTCGACAGGACCACGCCGTTTTGCTTGCTGATCTCGAGACGGCCCCAAGGCGTCAGCGCGTTCAGCGTCTCGTTTTTGCCGTCGAGGTAGAGCGTCAGCGTCTCACCCGCCGCCGTCTTCGAGACCATCGCGCATTGGCGCTTCTTCTCCTTGCATTGAACCTGCGCCGCCATGTTCGGACCGGTGGAGTGCAAGATCGTGTCGCCAGCCTCGAGCTTGCCGATCACTTTCGCCGTGCGCGTGTCGCGTGCGCCGATGCAGACCGCGTCTCTGGCGCCAGCGCCCGTCACGATCACGCCTTCGCAGAAGCCATCATCGGTCACGCCGTAGGGCGCGCTCGACACGCCGAGGCACTGCATCAAGGGCGCGTCGCCGAAGTCTTCGGTCTCATCGAGGAAGGGCTGCTTCGCTGACACCAGCGGTGCACCGGTTTTGGCGTCGAGGGTGACGCCGTCCAAAACGACAAGTTCAATGCTCATGATGGGAACCTTTCAGGCGCCGAAGCGCCGAGAGAGAGGGGAAGGACCGCGGGGCACCCGCCTAACGAAACGAATCGCTGGGGCGGGTGTCTGCGGCGCGCTGCATCGGGCGCGAGCAGGGGACCGAAAAGAACCCCGCTCAAGCGCCACCTGTCGCGCTTGCGCCGCCCTCAGGGCGGGCCAAGACAGGTGCCGGGACCCGAACGGGAAGGAAGAACCCTGACCCCGGCGGTCGCTGCAACATCTGTGATCACGTGCGCGCGCCGTGGTGAGCCAGGTTGCGCACGTGGAGATCCGAGACGCGCCCGGTCAGCTTGTCGCGGTCGTGATTCGAGAGCGACCGGAGTATCAGCCGGAGCTGCTCTCGCGAACGCTCGCGCCCGGGGTTGACGTTCTTGCGCTCGACGGCCTCGATGAAGTCCAGCGCCTCGGGCTGCCACGCAACGAAGCACACGCGGCGTGGACTGCCCTCGGCACTGCGACAGCGCAGGCTGTAGAAGCCGGGCATCGTCGCCGTGAACGCCGAGCCGTCGATCTGAACGGCGCCAGGCTCCGGCTCGGTCACCACCTCCAGCGGGTTGCCGTCGAGCTGGACGTCGTGGCCGGTGACCGACACGGACTCCCCCACCAGCACCTCGCGGCACTGGCTGACCGTCCACGGATGGCGGTCGAGGGTGGACATCACGTCGAAGGTCAAGCGGCCTCCGGAGCGGGTGGCGGGTTCTCCGCCTCACGCAACGCGGCGCTTCCGCGGGCGTAGCTGGTGGGGTTCGACGCGAGCAGGCGACGCGCCAGGATGGCTTGGCCGGCGGCGTCGAGCTCGCGCACGCGCTTGGCAAACGCGACGTCTTCGGGAGTCGTGAGGGCGCGCTCGCGGTCGCGCTGCGCTTTGGCGTCGGCCTCGCGGGCCTGGCGGAATCGGTCGTGGGCGCTCATTGCTCCAGCTCCCGTTCTGCGGCCTGGACTGCGTCGCGGTGCGCCGCATCGATGCGCATTCGCTCTTGCTGCGCCAGGAGCTCGACCGCTCGGCGCTCGACTGCCGCGGCACGATCGGCGGCTTCGCGTGCGGCTGCCGCCTGCTTGGCCAGCTCGTGCGCGGGCGGCCCCTTGGCCCACGGTCGCAGCCGTTGCCACAAGTCGCGGGCTCGCTTCTGGTTCTCCAGCTCGACGCTGTGATCGCGCTGGTAGATCGCGAGCGTCGGAGCCTTGGTGCGCAACTGGCGCTCGAACTCGTCCAGCTCCGCGAGCTGCGGCTCCGCGGTGTCGAAACCCGCGTGGTAAGCGATCTCGATCGCGCTCTGAACGCGGGCGCCGAGTGACGGCGTCTGCCTATCGGCGAGCGCGTGCTCGATGCGCGCGCGGATCGGCGCGGGGGCGCCGTGGCGAGGGTGGTTCCAGAGTGTTTTGCTCATGTGGTCTTCTTCTCCAATCGTTCGATCACGGCCGCCGTTTCGCGGCCTGGTTCGTTCAGCCAAACGCGCGCCGCGTACCGGTCGCTTGGGGTTTTCCTCGGAAGCTGCGCGTACAGATCCGCCGGCTCGAAGGCGCACAGCTCGAGCGTGCGCGTCCACCCGCCGGGCAACGTGCAGCCGATGACGTAGACGCCAGGCACGTCGGGGCGAAGCTCCTGCGGTCGCGTCTGCGTCGAGCCCGGTGGCACGCGGAGCAGCGCCCAGGTGGCGCGCATGTCGGCCACCGGGGTCAGGCGCAGGGCTTCGCCGATCTCGCACTCGAGCCGGCGCATGTCGCCCGTCTCGAACCCCTGGCCATGGTCGTCGCCGAAGAACTTGGAGCGGACGGCGAGGCCGACGGCCAAAGCCTCGAGCTTTTGAGCGAAGATCTGCGGTGGAGTCGTTCGTTGCGCTTGCATGTCATCTCCCGGGGGCCAGGTAGCGGCCGCCAAAGTTCGTGTAGGGGTTGCCCTCGACCGGCGGCGCCCAGAGTGAGGCCGCGCCGGTTGCATCGGGGTCGGTCAGGACGTGGCCGATCGTGATCAGGGTGGAGATCCAGTCGCGCCCGCGCGTCTGGTATTCGAGGCCGCCGCTCCGTGTGAAGCGGTACGCCAGCGAGAGCATTTCGCGACGCATGCCCGCGTGAGGGACGATGCTCAGCGTGCCTTCGCGCAGCATCCGACGCAGGAACCGGATCGCTTCTTCCTTCGAGGGCTGAGACCAGGCGTAGGGCTTGAAAAGCAGCTCGCGCTGGGTGAAGAGCGCGCCGAGGGAGGTTGACTCGCGCTGGTCCGAGAAGACCGACGTCGCGCCCCATGCCTCTGCTCGCTCCGCGATGCGCGCCACGACTTGCTCGATCGAGGTCTGCGCCAGCTCTTGGTTCTCCCAGCCGCCGATCTCGGCAACGCGGAGGATTCGTTTCGTCTGCGGCGGGAGGTAGGTCTCGCGGCCCCACTCGTCGCGAATGATGTTGCGGTCAGCGTCGAGCGCGAGCACCCGCTGCCGGCTGGGAAGCGCCCACGCCGCGATCGAGTAGCAGAAGCCATCCCCGCCTTCCGTGAGGTTCGACGGATCGATCGAGACGAAGGGACGCGAGAAGGTGTAGCCCGGCACGGCCGGCTGGAACGCGCGCTCCATGGCCTCGATGTCGCCGAACGCCAGGCCTGCGGCGGCGCTGGGTCGAGCGCCATACTCGCGAGCGTGGACCGCGGCGTCCGGCTCGAGCTCGTGCGTCTGCGCCTCGGAGATCCCATCGGGGTTGGCGACCCATGAGGGCGCGTTCGCGACGATCTGCGCCTCGGTGTCACCCTGGGCGAAGCGGTCGTAGTGGAAGTCCACGACAGAGACGGGCGACGAGATCAAGAGCTTGTGTGCGCCCGGGTGCGTCACGGTCATGGCGTTGGCGCTCGCGATCACCTCTTTGGCCGGCGCGCAGCCTTCGCTGGGCCACTTCGCGAGCTCGTCGGCACTGAAACCGAAGGACCGGAAGCCGGACACCGCTCCGATCTCGGCAGCGCGCACGATGAACCCGCGTGGTAGGTCGCGGAGCGCGATCTCGTCGCCCGTGCGGTCGAAGGCAACGCCGAGCACCTCGAGGGCACGCTCCAAGAGCCGGAGGCGTTGCTGCGCCTCGGCCTTGTTCTCGGAGAGGAAGATCCAGTAGTGGCGCTCGCCCGGCGGGATCTGCCACTCGCCGAAGAGCGTCTCGTTCAGCGCGACCTTGACGGCCGTGTGCGACTTCGCGCCGCCGCGTCCGACCTGGGCAACGAGGGTGTGAGCGGTCGGGTGCGCGTAGAAGCGCGCGTTCTGGTCGCGCCACCAGGCCGTGAGCGGGGGGATGCCTGACGCGGCAAGGCGCCCGTCCAGCGTGCAGAGCGTCTCGAAGGTCGCGCTCATGGCTTGCCTGCCTTGCCGGGCTCGATGCCCAGGTCGGCCATCCACTGCGGGCGGGCCTTGGGGCGCACCTGGGCCTCGCGGCTCGCCAGCTCCCACGCCGCCATGCCGTGCCCGCGGGCCTCGATGCGGAGCTGCCGGGCCTCGGAGCGGAGGCGCTCGGCTCGGGCGGGGTCCGTCGCGTCGAGCTCGGCCGCCTTGGCGCGTGCCCACCGCGCATCAGCGAGGGCCTGGCGCTCATGCTCGACCAGCGCACACACCTCGGACGACAGCTCGCCACCATGCGCCCGAGTCAGCTCCCCCCGGCGGAAGGCAGCGAGGCGCTTGGACCAGCGGTCGGCAGCCTGCCAGGCGGCGTCGCCCTTGGCCTCGAGGCGCGCCAGGGCGCCCTGATTCCCCGCCCTGAACTTGGCGTTCTTGGCGAGCGAGTTACCCGGCATGAAACGGCCGGCGGGGTCGCGGTCACGTCGGGCCGGATCCGCTGGCGAGGCCGGCGGTAGCTCGTCGGCGGGAAGCGTCTCGATGACGACCAGGGCGCCGAGCTGGCGGGCTCGGCCATGGGCTGACCTCAGGGCCACAGCTGCGCCTCCAGGCGACGGCGAGCCGCGCGCACCAAGGCGCGGGCCTGGTCTCGGGCCGGGCTCTGTCGCCGAAGCTCGATCTGGTCCTCGGCTCGGCTGAGGGCGTCGGCCATCGCGGCACGAGCCTCCCGGCGGTGCGCGAAGTCGTCCGGAGTGAAGCCCCGAGACCGGTACAGGCTCAGCGCCACAGAACGCGCGTCATCGTCCTGGAGGCCCCGGAGCACCTCCGGCCACCCAAAAGCGCTCCCACGCGGCGAAGCTGCGCCGCGCACAGCCGTTTTGGTGCGGGTTGGTGAAGCGGTCGAATGAAACTCGGTCATGGTCAGCGCCTCCCGGGTTCGCGGGGGTAGAGGGTTGGGGTGGGTCGCCGCTCTGCGGCCTCGGCAAACGCCGCGCGCACCCGGGCCGCTGCGGCGGCAGCGTCGGGGTCAACGTCGGCGGGGTCGAGCTCGTCGGCGTCGTCGTCCACCGGCCAGTCGTGGCGCTCGATGACGATGGGCGGCTCGGAGTCGTCGGGGCCGTTGATGACGATGCGGAGCGTCCGGTAGCGCGGCGCGCCCAGGGTCATCCCGGCGGGGCCGTCGAGGGTTGCCAGCGGGCGCACGTCAGCGCCGCCGGCCTCGTGAGAGTCGGTCATTGGGTTGTCTTTCGGGTCGTGGAAAACGCGGGGTTTCCCGCGCATCGGCAGAACGGCATCGGCGCTTGCTGGCCGGTCGTCTGCGTTTCCAGCGGAAAACGCGCTGGTTCGGGTGTGAGCGGGGCGGCTACGTCAGCCGGAAGTCAGCGGTCGGCCGCACCCGGCTGAGGGCTCGGCCTCAGCGTCGAGGGCCACCGCGAGGGCGCTGCATCGAGCTGGGCGCCCTCAGCGTGTCGGCCCGCGGGTCAGGTCGGGGGGCGGCGTCGGGGCGCTGTTCCGGGAGAGACGCAGCGCGGGCGCAGCCAGTCACTCCGCGGGCACAGTGTGTGTTTCCCTGAGCGTCTCCAGCTTCTTGTCATCGAGGTTCCCGCTTGCGAGACCGTCCATGATGGTAAACGGCTGCACCAACGGATTCCGGAAGCGGTACCGAAATCGGCGCGATGACCCGATCTTGGTGAGCATCTGGCCACGCTGGGTCTCGCACAATTCGGAAAGATGACGAGAGAATGCGGGAATCTCGAAACGCCGGCCCACTATGATGCTGAGCGGGTCGCGGACGTCGCTAGCTTGAAAGTACCCGAGCGAATCAGTCCGCGCGAGAGCGCAGGCCAGCACAACCTCACGGTAGAGGTTGTCGCGGCGCGGGCTCATCACCGCTCGGTGGTGTAGCGACCGGATGCTCTCCTGAGTGTTTGCCACAGCGGTCTGAATGCCCTCGGCCACATCGAGCATGTCGATCGCATTCCGGTCATTTTTGGCAGCCGCCCTGCCCGAGTGGAGTGCCACGAGGTGCGTGTAGTGCGGGAGACCTTGAGAAAGCTGGACGATCCGATTCTGAGCCGGCGCCGTGATCGTGTACCCCACCTCCCCGAAGCCGCGCTGGACGATCTCGAGCAATTCAGCATCGGACATGCGGGGCATCTGGATTTGTGCGAGCGCCCGTTCGATAGACTCATGTTCCGCGATCAGGGTTCCCACCGTGTCGGCCACGCCGACAATGATGACCACTGCGTTCGTCGCCTGATCGGACAGCGTCTTGATGGTGTCAGCGATCAGTGCGCTCGCGTGCAAAGCGGCCCGATCGAATTCGTCGATGATGACGATGATCCGCGCCTTGGCGGACGCTTGCACCAGAAGTGTCCGCACATCATCCGGTCGCACTTTTTCTGGCAACGTGGCACTCAGCGGAACGGCGACGGATTTCTTCGGCGCGCCAAAGCCCAGACCTTGTTGCGTGCTCACGCTCTGCAGTTGACCGAATACCTTGTGCCAGATAGACGAAAAGTCGTCGGTGCCGTCGGTAGTAATCTTCACAGCGACGACGCCACCCTGGCCGAAGCTGCTCAAATACTCTCGGATGATGCTCGCGAGCGACGTCTTCCCGACCCCGCGTTCGCCATAGATGATCGCGTGCCGTCCAGGCTGAGTCACTGCGTCAATCACCGCAGCAAGTTGCTGCTTGCGCCCGGCGAACAGCCTCAGTTCATCGACCGGAGCCGCGGGCCGGAAGACCTGGCCAAGCTGATAGTAGGCGGTTGCATCCATGTCGCGACGCACACTACCGCCGTGCTGGTTACCCCCGCAATCGGCAGATGGATCCGCTGGCGGCAGTCGTCGAATCCGCCGGCAAGCGCGAAGCCGAGCCGTCACTGCCTGCTCTCCTTCGGCCACAAGTCCAGCACCTTCCCTGCCCTCGCCCCGGCCTCGCAGATCTTCCTGGTGAACGCCTCGCCGTACTTCTCGACCACCTGCTCCGGCTTGAGCCCGGTCGTCACCCACGTGACCCGCCCCGTGTCGTAGCGGTAGGCGATCACCTCGCCGATCACGTCGTCGGCCCCGGCGCGGCGAGACTCCCACCCGAGATCATCGAGGCAGAGGATCTGGCAGTTGCGAGCGCGTTCGACTAGCTCGGCCTCGCCGTGCCCGAGCCCGTGTCCGAGTCGAGCGATGGGAAGATCGGCCGCGCGCACCCACCGAAGATCCACGCCAGCGAGCGGGCGATTCGGATCGGGGTGCTCGACGTTGTCCGCGATGAGCCGTCGCGTAGCCGCCACCAGCGCCGTCGTCTTGCCGATGCCAGTCGGGCCGCAGATGAGCCGGCCACCGTGCTCGGGACTGAGCTGCTCCGCCAGCGGTCGAAGCTTCGCGTCGATTCGCTCGAGAAGCTCCGTCATCGAGAGCGAGCCCAGCGCGAACGGACCGTCGGTCAACGCATGGCCCACGCGGAAGGCGATGGTTTGGCGCTTCTGCTCTGCCAGCCGTTGCTTCCCAGCGTCGAGTGCATCGGCGAAGCGCTGCTCCCATCCCGGCTCGGCGAGCTCGTCCGTCCACGTCCACAGGCGCCAGCCGGCGATGCGCGAGCGGCGCACCAGTTCTTCGCGGTCGATGTCCAGCACCGGGCACACGGTCTCGGTCACTTCGTCGGCCGTCAGCGAGGCCTCGGGCATGGGCGGCATCTTCTGTGCGATGACCTCGCCGATGGTCTTCGGTTCGTGGGCTGCGCAGCCGGTGCAGAGTGCCCCACCGGGCGTGCCACAGCGCGCACAGCGCGGCCGCGGGGCGGCGATGGTCATGGTGCTATCGGTCATCAGAGATTCTCCACCGGCATCTCCCAAAGGCCGGCGTTCGGCTGCTTCGGGCCGCTCGTGCGCCCGCCCCTCGCCTCGCGCTCGCGCTTGTACTTCACGGAGTTCGCCAGCCAGGTTGTGAATCTGCCGTTCGGGCTCTTCACGTTCTGTCCGTCGAAGTGTCCGACGAACGCGACGCGCTCAAGCTCGAGATCCACGCGGTGCTCCTGTGCAAAAGCTCGATGCTGCTCGGTGGGGCGCCAGTCCGCTGGGATTGGCGCTTCCCGCTTGCGAGAGGTCTTCGCGCTGGTCCGCTTCTTCGGAGCGCGCTTCGGCCCCGGCGAAGTGAGGGACAAACACTCCGCTGGATCCCTACGCTGGATCCCTACGCTGGATCCTAGGACACCTGTGTCCGCTTCGGGTAACCGTGGATGTCCGCTTCGGGTGTCGTGGATGTCCGCTTCGGGTCGGACAGATTCGGCCACCTCAACCGGACGCTGCTGTCCGCTTGGGCTGCCATCCGAACCGGACACGGGCGTCCGCTTGGGCTTGTCGTTCAACACTTCGATCCTCCACTCGTCGGACGACCGCCCAGCGCCTCCGGGCGCGCCGCGGCGTCGGCGGACGATCCGCACTGGCGCCGAACCTTCGGCAACGTGCTGGTCGAGCAGGGAGAGACGACGCCGAAGCTGCCTCTCACTGATGCCCAGCGCTTCGGCCATCCGCTCTTGTCCGAACCAGGCCACGCCGGTCTTGGCGTTGGCGGAGTAGGCGTAGCGGATACACAGGTGGCGCAGCTCTTCGGGGAAGCCGACGGCTTCGACCGCGTCGAGTACGCGGAACAGTAGGGGACGGGGCATTGGGTCATTGTCCAGGCGGGCACGGATCGCAAGTGCAGCTCGGCCACTCGCGCCCGCACACGTCGCAGTCCGGCACCTCGCGCCCAGCCTTGCCGCGGGGTCGCTCGAGATCAGCGAGTAGCTGGCCGAGTTCGCGGTCGATGTGGGCACGTAGCGCGGCGAGTCGAGCGATCAGTTTCTCGCGGTTCACGATGGCCACCCCGGCAATTTGATGTTCTTCAGCGTCTCGCGCTCCGCGGCTTCGACGACGAGCATGTGGTCGAGCATTTCGCCGTCCACGTGCCCGGAGATCACGTTCTCGACCATCTCGATCAAGGTCTTGGGCGGGATGGCGTCGAGCTCGACGCAGCGGCGTATCCCGCGCTCGACGTCGCGAGGTTTCGGATCTCGCGTCGGGAGATCCATCTCGCGGATCTGCTCCGGAGTCAGCGCGGCCCGGTGAAAGTGGATCTCTGCGCCTTCGCCGAACCGCTCGAGCCCTTCGCGGATCTTGGTGTCGATGTCGAGGCCGGCGGCGTCGTAGTCAGTGAAGAGGTAGATGTGGACGGGCTTGTCCAGTCGGCGAATCGATTCCGCCGACTCGAAGAGGTAGGTCTCGGACGCGAAGCCACGCGACACGAAGAGCGGCACCCGCCACTTGTAGGTGGCCTCGGACAGCACGCCGGCCAAGGCTTCCTTCTCGCACCACACCTGCACGTGTTCTGGCATCACGCGCCAGAAGTCGCGCTTGTAGAGGCGCTGCATTTCGTCCAGCAGGTCGTCCAAGCCGTTGTGCAGGTCCACCGCGTGCTGCCAGCGTGTCGAATCGCTCACCCAGCCATAGGGCATCGCGCTGGCACGCCGGAGATCCAGGACCCGGCGCTGCACCCGGCGGTACCCGGCGTCGTTCTTCGGCACGTGCCCCCTCACGGACATGGCGTAGAAGATGCCGCGGACCGTGATCGGGTTCTGCACGGCGACGTAGTCCAAGATCGCGGAGTCGAGCTCTGAGATCTGGTCCTTGGTGGACCGGAACCGTTTTATGGCGCTAGTGCCGTAAGCGGTCATCGCGCACGCCCCCTCAGCCACGCGAGCACCTCTTCGGCCTCGTAGCGCGGCGCATCGCCCACTTTCAGCTCGGGCAACCCCTCGCGACGCAGGCGGTCGAGGGTGCCCACGCTGATGCCGAGCAGGCGTGCGCAGCCCTCGCGGTCGAGCAGTGTCGGAGCGGCGGCGGGCTCGTGCTCGGAGAGCGCGTCGGCAACGGCAGCGCGTACTACCGCGGCGAGCTCGTCGGCGCGCAGCACGACGAGCCCTGTGATGGGCTCGGACATAATGGGTACTCCGTCTAGGTGGCGACGATCAGCGAGAGCGGACCGGGCGCCGCGTTCTGCTCGCGATAGGCCCACTCACGGTCGACGGCAGGCTTCTCCAGGCGGTGTTCGACGTGAACTGCCAGATCGATCACGTGCTGAACGTCAGATCGCGAAGATCGCATCTTCGGACGCCACTTTCCTGCCGCCTTCAGGACCGCGATTCGCTCGGCGCGCTCGCGCCGCAGTTGGCTGGCTGAGACGGTCACGCGGCCTCACGCAAGCGCATCGCCAGGCGATCGGTGACCGCGTCGCACGCTCGCCTCTTGGGAAGAGAGACCGCCTCTGGATCGCGCTCGTAGACGCGCCAGGTACCGGGCGCGACGTCGGCCAGGGCGGCGGCTTCGGTGATCGAGAGGTTCGCGGCGAGGCGAATTTCGCGCGGGGTTTTGGAGATCATGGGGCACACCTTCGGCTTTGCGTCACCGGCGGGGCCCTGGGGTCTCACTGTCCGGTGCGCGGGTTGGCTTGTCTTGACGCCAAGTAAAGCGCTCCCGCGGCAAGCGTGTGCGACTACGCCTACAGATTCTCAGTCGCGGATCGCACGTGGGCGCGAGAGCGCCTCGTACATGCTCCGCAGCTCACCACGCAGGCCGCTCCGTGAGTCCGCACGTGGGTAGACGTCCGCGTTCTCCGCGAGCACGTTGTACGCGAGCGCCCACTTCGCCTTCTCCGTCCTAGCGCGAGCAGTTTCGCCTCGAAGCACGATAGTGTCCACGGTTGCCCCGTCCGCTCGAGCCTGCGTTGCCTGTCTCGCGGCGCTGTCGGCCCTCAACTCGTCTCGCACGAATCGCAACGCGATGCCGCCGAGCCGAAGCCCGAGCGATATCCGCTTGCTCTCTTGGACGGTGCGCTCTGCGACAACCCGGACCGCCTGTTGGACGCCCGCTACGGGGGGGATCGATGACCTGGTGGGCCGATGCTCGTGGATTTCGAGCGCTGCCCAAGCTTCCGCATCAGCAAGGCCGCGTGCCCGTCCCTTGTCGAGTTGCGAAACGATCCACGCAAGGTCGCGGTAGAGGACCCGCGCAGCATGCGCCATCTCCGCCGGCGTGGGTGCGTGGGACGGAAGCGCTGGCTTGGGTGCTCGCTTCGGCGAACGCCCATTTGTTCTTGTGCTAGCTTGTCGGTTGGTCGTCACGTTCGACCCATCGCCCCGGACGGTTGCCGCCGTCGCGGGGCGCCTTTCCTTACGGCTCTACCCCGCCCGCGCCGCACACTCCAGACCCCGCAATCCTGTCCGCGAGGCCCCGGAGGGCGACCCCGAGCACGTGATCGGCAAGACGCGCGTCGAGCAGGTGGTCAGCGGGGGCAGCGTCGGCTACGATGGTTCTGGCAACGACGTTGCCAAAACTCGAATCGGCTGGAAGCGAAACAGAGTCTTTTTCAGCCGAAACGGGCGGGTAGCTCAGCGGTAGAGCGCTGGCCTTACAAGCCGGATGTCGCAGGTTCGAAACCTGTCCCGCCCACCGGAAATCATGCTGGATCGCGTTTTCGAGTCTCGCCGTGTGGACACGGATACTGTCCGCGCCCTGAGAACGTCGGCTGAGAGACTCGGAAGCGCGGCTGCCGGCATCTGCAGCGCGCCCTCGGCGAGCTTCACGTAGACCATGTGCGTGCTTGCCGAGCGGTGGCCGGCGAGCGCCATGGCCATCTGGACGTTGACGCCGGCGGCTGCCAGCGCGGTGTTGAAGGACCGGCGGAACGAGTGGAAGTCGAGCGGACGCGTCTCGTCGCTCCCGGACTGGATCTCGCAGAGCGCCTTGGCCGAGGCCTCGGCCGCCTCGAGCTCCGCCGCGGAGGCTCCGGCCCCCCTCAGGGAGGCCCAGCGCTCGACGGCCTCAGGGAAGCCAGGGCGGGGCCGGACGATGCCGGCAGCCCAGAGCGCTTCGCGGAGGGCCTTGGCGTAGCTGGACTTCCGCTTGCGCTGCCCCGCGTTCGGGCCTCGCCGCACGGGGAAGACGGGGCCCTTCGACGGCCGCCCGACGCCATCCCACCACGCGCGCAGGACCGGCACGAGCACCGGGGGCAGCTCGAGGCGCTCGCGGAGCTTGGCGCCGGTGTGGCGCTTCGTCTTGGGCCGCGGCACGTGGGCGTCCCGCCACGCCTCGCGGTCGACGTGCGCCCAGTCCCAGGCGTGCAGATCGCTCGTGCGCATCCCGCCGAAGCTCCGCGACGCGAGCGCCATCACGTGGAGCTCGGGGTCGACGTCGCCGCACGCCATGAACCGCGCGAACTCGTCATCGGCCAGGAGCACGCGGTCTCGCTCGTCGGTCGTGGCGCCCTTCGGGATCTCCGCCTTGGCCACCGGGTTCTCGGAGATCACTTCATCGCGCCAGAGGTCGCCGAGCACCGCGGACAGGTCGTTCTTGATGTGGACGATCGTCTGCCGGCTCTTGCCCGCGTCGCGCGCGCCCTCGAGCACCTCGCGCACGTCGGCGACACGGATCTTGTCCACGGGCGTCGAGCCGATGCGCGGCAGCGCGAAGTCCCGCAGGCGCTGCTCGCGCTCTTTCCACGTCTTGAGGCCCTCGCCGCGCTGGCGCTTCACCACGCGCGCGGCCGCCTCCGCGAATGTCTCGACGGCCGCGACGCGTTCCGGCGTGGGTTCCTCGTTCCGCTCGAGGTCCTCGATCAAGCGAGCGAGCTTGCGCCGCGCCAGCGCCCGGTTGTCGGTGCCGAGGTTGAACCATCGTTTCACCCGCACGCCGTCGACCAGCACGGGCACGCGCGCAGCGAGCCCCGCCTTCGTGAGGATGAGCGTGCCGGTGCGCTTGTTGCGAGGCTTCTTCTCCATGGCCTTCGTGCCTTTCCTTGGCGCCCCCCGCGACGTGCCAAGTCGCGTCCGCTGGCAGCGGGGGCTGTTCTCCTTACGAGCGCTCTCGGCGCTTCCTCGATCCGCTCCTCGTGAACACGTCGGCCGGCTGCGGCGGCGTCGGCCTGGGCTCGTGCTCGAGCTCCGTCTCCGCCTTCCACAGCTCGAGCAGCGCCTCCATGAGCGCGCCCTTGGCGTCGCCGTCACACCCGACGCCGGCGAGCTCGGCGCCGAGCATGATGTGCCGTCGCGCCGCGACGACTCCCCGAAGCGCGGCTTGCCGCTGGTCGATGCCGAACGCGCCGCTCATGACGCACCGTCGCCTTCATGCGAGCTCGGCGCCCAGGGCGGCGACTCGGGCGCGTACTGTTTGCCATCCGCGCCGTAGCCCCCGGCTCGCTCGCCCGGCGGACGGAAAGGGAACTCCGCGCGCGCCGCCTGCAGACCGCGCAGGAGCGGAGACACGCTCTCCAGGTAGCGATCGGCGCGGCGCTCCGCGAGCGAGATCACGTTCCCAGCGCGCTCAGCTCGCTCCGCGCGCTCGACCTGCACCCGCTTCTGCCAGCGGTGCATGCCCACGCCCACCGCGAAGTTGTACAGGAGCCAGGGCGTGACGGCTGTCACCGACGACGGCGCCACGAAGGCGCCCAGGACCTTCACGTCCGTGCCGTCGAGCGGCCACCGGAGCGTGCGGTTCACTTCCGCGAGCGACTCGTTCCAGCCGGGTAGCTCGCGGAGCTTCAAGCCGCGCCCGCTCATGTGAACCCCACCAGGGCGCCTGCGTTGCGCTGAATGCTCAAGCTCGTCTTGGCGATCAGCACGGCGCCTTGCAGGCGCTCAGAGGGGATCTCGCTGAGCACGTACCGGAGCGCGATGAGGAGGCGCGAGGCGTCCTCGTCCAGCCAACCCGCGTGCTCAGCGAGCGCTGACTGGATCTGTTTGGCGGTCCAGCGGTGCGGTCGGGGCCGGCGTCGGGCACTGCCACTTGCCAGTGGGGTCTTCTTCGGGTTCTTCTTCGTCTTGGCCATGGGGGTGTGTTCTCCTTTGGTCCTGGCCCTCGGCTGTTCCACCAGCGCGGGGGCCGTTTCGTTTCAGCGCTTGCGACGCTTCGGCTTGGCCGCTGCCTTGAACTTCTCGGGGTAGGCCATCCGAAGCGCCTGGCGCACGACGTCCGACGCGCTCAGCCCCGTCTGCTCGGCCAGCTCCGAGATCACTTCGAACTCGTCGGGGGACAGCCGCAGATTGAGCCGCTCGGTTCGGTCGCCGTGTGCCATGGTGCTAATTGTCATACAACGCGCTCCGGCGTGCAAGCCCTGTTTCACGTGACACCTGTCCACGGTTCGTGTCCACGCGCGCAGCGTCGAGGCGCTTTTCCCCGCGCGCCGCGGCACTGACCTCCGGCTTACGAGGCCGGCTCTCTCGCTCTCCCCTCGCCATGTTCACGTCGGCTCGTCCGCGAAGGTCACGCAGTCGATGTGCATCAGGACCGCCCCGCCGCCCCCGTGCCGACCCATCCCAAAGTGGTAGTTTCCGGGCGTGGTCAAGAGCACGGTGCGGACCGAGCTTTGCCCGGCCGGAGCCGTGAACGCGGGTACCGCGGCGCCTGTCGGAAAGCCGATCGGCCAGCAGTAGAACAGCCGGCCTCCGAGCGCCGCGTCCATGGGCCCCTCCACGCCGTCCACCGTGGCCTTGAACGTCACGGGGACGCCGGGCCTCGCCCGGACCTTCCTGTGCGGGTGGCCCGGGTGCGGGTTGAGCCGGCTGTTCAGCATGTAGTCGTGATCCCTGTTCGGGAACCCGTTGGCCCCCGGCCACGCTGCCGGCGGATCGCCTGGGTCGTAGTTCTGGCCGGGGTGGAGGGCCGCCCACCCGGGCGGCGCGGGGATCGTCCCGGTTGGACGAAGGAAGCCGATCGGCACCGGCGCGTCGAGCCACACGCTCGTGTCGATCCCGGAGGTGTGGCGCACTGTGAAGTCGGGCATCGCTCAGGCCTCCGGGTCCGCCGGAAGGAAACGCGCGAACGTCTCGGCCAGCGTGACGGCCTCACCGGCGGCGTCGCGGAGCTCGCGGAGCAGCTGCGCCGTCGTGGCGAAGCCGCGCACGCCGAGCTTGTCGAGCTGGGCCAGCCATTCGGTTGTGTTCCGGTTCGCGGCGGTCAGCCGATCCACCACGCGGTGGATCTCTTCGTCGGTCGGAACGTCGCTGTGCTTCGGGATCTCCATGGGCCTCTCTCCCTCACCGCGGCAGGTAGCCGGGGGGTGTGTTGTTGTTCGAAGGCGGCAGACCGTTGTTGCCGCCGGGCTTCGCTCCACCGGCCGCCTGAGCGAACTTGTCCGCGGCAGCGGCCGCTCGCTCGAACGACTCCGCGACGCGATCGCCGCTCTTGCCCCCCTTGGCCAGCGATTGCTCGAGCTCCCTGATCGCGCCCTTCGCCTTGGCGAGCTCGTCCTCGCCAACCATGCCGCGCACGTCGGAGTACGCGCCGAAGGTGAGCTTGTTTGCGATCCCGGTCTTGCGCTCGCTCCGTTCGGTTTCTGCGAAGCTGACGCGCTCCTTGAGCAGCTTCAAGGCTTCTTGCTTCCGCTCGACGCTCGACCCACGCGCCACGATCGAGCCAGCCGTCGCCGCCCCGGCCAGGTCCGACGCGGACGCCAGATCCTTCCTGGCGGCGTCGTCGACCGCGTCCTTGCCGAGCTTGTATGCGAGATAGGCCGCAGCAGCGATGCCCAGCGCCGCACCCGCCGTCTTCCACGGTCCCGCCGCCGCAGCGCTCGCCCGGATCTGCGCTGCAGCGTAAGTGCCGATCGCGGTGCCCGCCTGGGCGAGGGCTCCGCTCGCGAAGCCGAGCGCCATGCGCGCGCCCACGTACGCGCCTCCGGCGGCCAGTGGATTGTTGACCGCGAAGCTCACGATCTTGGCAAAGCCAGTCGCGACCTTCGGCAGGTGCTTGGTGAGCTCGTTCATCGCCTCGAGCGCGGCAGGCTTGGTGAACTCTTGGGCGAACGTCTCCATGGCTAGCGCGAGCTTGCGCTGTGGGTCCTCCATGCGATCGACGGCCTTGGACTGGGCGTCGGCGAACTTGAACGAGCTGGTCCCGGCGCGCTTCAGCGCGTCGTTGAACGCGCGTAGGCCCGCCTCCGTCTTCGTTGTGACGTCGCCCTTGGTCTTTTCGAACGCTTCCCGGAACGGCGCCGCAAGCTCGGTCACGAGCTTGAGCTGCTCGCCCTTGAAAACCTTCGCGAGCTTCTCGCGTTGCCCGCCCGTTTTGATGAGCATGGCAGCCAGAATGGTTTCCGTCCGCTGGATCTCTCCCGTCTTGTCGTTGACCACGCTCACGCCGAAGCTCTGCTTGATCTCCTTCTGCCGGCTCGGGTCCGCCATCTGGTCCATGAGTTGAGTGATCGCCGAAAGCCCTTTCTTGGTGCTGCCGAGCGCGTCGCCGCCTTTGTTCATGAGCGCGATAAGCGATCCAAACGCCTCGGCGCCGGTGAGCCCAGCGGCGCGGGCGCTCGCGCCCGTCATGTGAATCGCTTTCGTGAGGTCCTCGAAGCCGATGCCGCCCTTGTTCGAGAGGTCGACCGCAGCGGCCAGGGCATCCGGCATCTCCTTGGCGGTCACCCCGAGCTTGTCGTTCAGGGCGCCGGCGACGCTCGAGAGCTCGCCGACGCTCCGCCCGCTCGCCGTGGCCAGGACCCCGATCGCTCCGATCGACGCGGCGGCGAGCTTCGCGTCGCCGGTCTCGGCGAGCACGTCCTTGAAGGCGTCCGCGAGCTCCTGGCTTGAGCGCCCCGTGCGCATGGCGACGGGCTCGATCTGCTGCTGCACGTTCTGCCACTTCGTGGCTTCGCCCGTCGCGCGCTCGATGCTGAACGCGAGGTCGCGGTAAGTGCTCTGGAGTGAGCCGGCCTTCGTGAGTGCCGCGCCCGCACCGAAGATCCCCCCGAACTTCGCCGCCATCGTCAGCGTGCCCTTGAGCTCGGACCCGACCGCGGCGAGCGAGCCTCGCATGCCTCGCAGCCCCGCCGTGCCCACCGCGCCCATCGCGGTAGACAGGCTCGCCATCTGCGCCTTGGTGGCGGCGGTGACCTGTTGCAGGCCGCCGAGGTAGCCGCCGGCGACCAGCGACAGCCTGACCCGTGCTTCACGCTCAGCCATGGCGCGCCGTCCGCCCCCTCGTGTCCGCGCGCGACAGAGCGGCCCCGAGACCGGCTCGGAAACGGCCCTGCCGCGTGCTCAGGGTCCGGCTTGGCGGGCCAGCGCGGTTCATGACGCGCTCGCGAGCAAGCCCGCCCCCTGGGGTTCGTCGGGTTGTTGTGCAGTCATGGGATCACGTCCTGT
The DNA here is from genome assembly GCA_015075635.1 of Polyangiaceae bacterium. Classification (NCBI taxonomy): domain Bacteria; kingdom Pseudomonadati; phylum Myxococcota; order Polyangiales; family Polyangiaceae; species Polyangiaceae bacterium. The sequence goes on along the minus strand of JABTUA010000001.1, from coordinate 2,150,625 downwards.
TGTGCGCCCGGGGAAACGCCGGCAGTGGTCACTACTCCGCTGCCGGCGCCGTGGGCGCGACGCTGCCCACGCGACGCTGCCCAGCGCCGTCTCCCGTCCGACCGGGGAGAAACTCCGGCCGTAGTCTTCACTCGAGCAGCTCCCGCAGCGGCGCCCCGTCGCGCTGCAGCCCCCGGAGGGTCTCGCGCACGAAACGCGTCGCGGCGCCCGAGAACGTGTGATGCGTGAGACGGTTCGCGTTCGCGTCGCTCACGTCGACCCCGAGCTCCCTCGCGACCATGACGGCACGCCCGCGCGCCTCGCACCGCTGAGCCCGCGCCGCGTCGATCGCGTCGAGCGCGGTGAAGACGTCGCCCAGCTTCGTCGCGAAGTTGGTCCAGAGCTGCATGGTCTCGGCGTCGGGCTGCTCGCCCGGGTAGAACGGCGCGAGCGCTGCGGCCAGGTTCCGCTCGGCCTCCGCGATCGCGTCCTGGTTCCGCTTCACGAGCTCGAGCAGCGAGTCCCGCTCGTGCTTCGCGTCGCTGAGCCAGGCCGGCGCGCGTCGCGCGACCTCGCGCAGCATCGCGGTCTCGTACAGGCACAGCACGTTGGGCCGGTTCTCGCGGTCCTCGCGCTCGCTGTGCCGGATGCGGTGTTCCAGGTGGAACTCGAACGCGGCGTAACGACGCACGCGGCGGATCGCCGTCGCGGCCTTCGCGTACACCGCTGACGCGATCGGCCCACCCTTGGGGAGCGCCTCGAGCGTGCCGGCGGCGACGTCGTGTTTGCGCACGTCGAGCTCGAGCGAGACGCTGGACGATTCGCAGACCGGGCAGATCGCGACCTCGCCCGCGAGATACTCCGGCGTGTACCGCGCCACAGCGAGCTCGTGCTGGTCGCGCGCGGTCGGCGACCAGTTCTCGACCAGGTCGGCGGGCTGCTCGGTGCGCCGCCGCTCGCGCTCTTCGGGGCTGATGAACGAGATGCCGAACATCAGAGCACCGGCGCCCCGCGGCCGAGGTACTGGCCCGCTTCCCAGTTTTGCTCCATGCGGTTCCTGCTCGAGAAGCCCGGCACCTTGGCGCACAGGTAGAGCCGCGCCTTCTCGGTGGCGTTGGGACCGGGGATCGCCGCGAGGTGGTTCGGCAAAGTCGCCGTGACTCCGCCGTCGAGGTCGATCGCCGCGGCGGGGCTGGCGTCCGCCACGAGCTGATCGAGCAGCGCCAGCGCGGCCGCCTGGTTCTCCGCGATGGCTGCAGAGAGCGCGGCCTTGAACTCCTTGGTGAGGAACGCGGTGAGCGCGCCGATCTTGCTGCCGCCGCTTGCCCCGGAGGGCGCGGGAGCGGGCGGAGCGGGGGGCGCGTCGCCCTCGGCCATGCGGATCTGGTTCGCGAGCTCGCCGGCCTGGAAGTGTCGCTCCGTCTCGCTCATGAGCGCGAACGCGTCGCGGTGCGTGGTGGCCAGGTACGAGTAGCACTTGGCACTGAGGTTCTGTCCGCCGTGGGCTCGCACGGCGAGGGCGATCTGTTTCATCGGGTCTTCTTTCGGTGGCTGGTGTCCCCCTGCAGGAATCGAAGGGCGCGGGCGTGGAGTCGGCGTCTCGGTGATCTTGGCGTGCAAGACCGGCTCGCCGTCGCGGTAGAGCGTGCCGCCCCCGGCTGCGCGAAAACGGGCGAAGGCCTCGGCGTTCGCGCGGTCCGCATCGGTCATCGGCCTGGGGCTCTGGGCCATGCGGATCGGTTCGCTGAGCAGGAGCGCGCCGGCCTTGGGGTGTGCGTGATTCATGGTGTGAGTCCTTCCGCGCTGTCCGCGATCGAGTGTCCAACCCCCTGCCGAACTTCTACCGCGCCGCGAGATCTTCCGCCTGTGCGCGGGCTCGAGCTCCGGCGTGCAACGCTGGCGTTCACGGTCAGCCTCCCCCCTGCGGAACGGCGCCGAGGATCTGGAGGCAGCTCGTCTGAATTCGCGAGAGCGCGGACCCGAGCGCGGTCAGGCGATAGATCGAACCCGCGACGGGCGGATCGGCCGCGAGCGCCTCGAGCACGTCCGCGGTGCGGGCGAGGTCGCGCGCCAGGTCGCCGCAATCGTCCAGAGCTGGGAGCTGGTGGAAGCTCCGGACGATCTCGTGCGCCTTCGTGCGCGCTGCGACGGCTGCCGAATACACCCGAAGGTCGGGGGCGTGTCCGCGGCGCAGAGCGGGGAAGTAGCGGTTCACGCCATCCCCGAGAAGCATCGCGGCCCGGGCCACGTTGACCGCGACGTCGAGCCCGAACTCATCCGGTGACGCGTCCTCGGCCGCGCAGCGCTCCACGTGCGCGCCGAAGGACCTCGGCGCCACCGCCGATGGCTTCTTGGCGGACCTGCGCTTGGGCTCGAGCTTCGCCTTCGGAGCTCGCCGCTTCTTCGCCGTCGTCATCGTCGGCCCCCCCTCGCGAGCAGCTCGACCTCGGCGGCGAGGTCCTCGCACTCCACGGTCAAGCGGTCGTCCAGCGCCGCGGCCTTGCCTCGCGCGTCGATGCGAAACACGGGCTCGCCCTGCGAAGGCCGAAGCGGCGTCGGGGCGTCGGGATCCCGCGGCCGGATGACGCCGGCGGCGATGAGGTTCTCGCGCAGGCTCATGGGTCGGGCGTGAATCCTTCCTTGTCCGCGTCGGACCGGCGCAGCGATTGCTCCTGAGCGATGGCGGCGTTCAGGTGTCGGCGGAGGTAGTCGACGCCGCGCGTGAGCGTGATCTCGAGCGGAGTGATCACTTCCACGTTCGTCGACGCCGGCGTTTCGATGAGCGCGCGCACCGAAGCGCACGCGGCCTCCATCTCGGTCAGGCGGGTCGCGCAGAGCGTCCGCAGTGCCGCGCCGCTCACGCTGCACCCCCGAGGTACGCGGCCGCCTCGAGCTCGCGGAACGAGTCAGCGCAGAGCCCCTCGACGCGGCGCCCGCCCAGGACGGCGCGAGCTTCCTCGAGCTTGGCTTCGTCGCCGGCTCCGACCTCGAGCACGACGTCGCCCGGTGCCAGGTAGAGCCGCTCGCCGCGCGCGCTGAACCCCAGCACGCTCTCGGTGGTGACCCGACAGCCCTTTGGTGCGTTCGGCGGCAGCTTCACCGAAACGCCGGGCCGGGCGCTCTGCTCGGCGCCGGCCTCGCGCAGCGCCATCCGCGCCGCGAGCAACTGCGCTTGGGTGCGCTCGAGCTCGTCGCGCAGCCTTGCAATCTCTTGGTCCTTGTCCATGGTTCGTGTCCTTCCCGCCAGCCTCGCGGCCAGCGTCAGCATGCGTTTCACTGTCCCCCTGCGTTGTCGTCTGGTCCCCCCGCCGTGCGGCGCTCGAGCTCGGCCTGTAGCGAGGCGATGAGCTCGGCCAGGTGGCGGTCGCGCTCGAGGATCTCGGCGGCCAGCGCGCGGCAGCCTGGGCAGCCCGGGTGCGGCTCGGGCTGCTCGCCCTCTGCGCCCTCCGGCTTCTGCCCCGTCGCCGCGAACCGCTTGAGCTCTTCGTCGGTCCAACCGGGGAAGCTCTCGCGCTCGCCAAGCTCCGCTGCGTCGTTCTCTTTCATCATGGCTTTTCGGTCCCCTGGTTGTCGGCCTGGTCAAGCTCCTCGAGCTTCGGTAGCAAGATGGCTTGCGGCGGCAGTCGGCGGTCCGGGTGCTCGCCGGTCTTCACGAACCGCTCGAGGTCCTCGTCGCTCCAGCCGATGAACACGCCGGCCGTGGGCACGCCGGCGACGTGTAGCTGCGCGGGTTGGTCCAGGCCGAGCAGACGACGGCGGCTCGCGCTCACGCGCACGAGCTCGCGGACAGCGCGCGCCACGGTTTCGTCGTCGCGGGAGTTGAGCCCGCGTTCCAGCTTCTGGACGCAGCGGTCCATCCGCATGAGCTCGAGCTGCACCAAGCGATCGGCGTCTTCTCGGACCAGCCGATGCGCGTCGGCGAGCGCGCGCTGGACCAGCCGGAAGGCGTTGCTCACGTTCACGCCGAGCTGCGTCGCGATCCGGCGGTACGAGGCCCCGGCCAGGCGGAGCTCGACGGCCTTGGCTCGGCGGTCGAGGGAAGCGAAGGCCCGAGCGTTCGAGCGGTGCGTTGCCCGCCGATCGTTGCTCGTCTTGCGCTGTGCCTTGCTCATGCGGAACCTCCGCGAAAGCCGCTGGGGCGCGCCGTCGTGTCCGTCGTGCAACGTCCGCCGCGAGGGGGGAACGCTCGGAGCCAGGCCGAAAGCAGGGCTTCGGTTGCCGTGGCGGCTCGGCTTGGGTGGCCGGCGTTCATGCTGCACCTGCCTTCCGAGAGGGCGTGCCGAATTCTCTCTCGAAGTCCGCGAGCGCTTGCTGCGCGAACGCACGGGATGCGGCTTCCGTGGGGCCCGGCTCGAAGAAGTCCGCGAGCGCCGATTCCTCCGGCTCCGGCTTCCCCCCTCTCGCCGTCTCCCTTGAGAGCTGAAGCTGCGGCCGTTGTGCGCGCGCGCCTGCGCGCGATCCCTCCTCGGATATCTCCACGGATCTAAAACTCCTCGGATCAGAGACTCCTCGGATCCCCGGCACCTCCTGCCGCTTGAGGTCCCCCTGATCTGCCGCTTGAGGTCCCCCTGATCTGCCGCTTGAGGTGGCACCAGTTGCCGCTTGAGGTGGCGGTTCGAGCGGCATGGGGGTGCCGGTAGCGCCTGGCTCAAGAGGCACCTCGTTCCGCTTGAGGTCCCCACCCGAAGGGGCAGCTCCTGCCGCTTGAGCCTCCTTGGACACGGCAAGCCGGTACTCGTCGGAGTTGCGCCCGACGCCACCGGGCATGCCTCGGCGACGGCGCTCCACGCGGACCGGGCTGACGCATCGCTGACAGGGCTTCTCCGGCTTGCACCGGCACTCGTTCAGCTCGGCGAGTACTTCGCGCACGGCGCGGACCGAGAGCCCCGTGGCCCGTGCCAGCGTCTGCTGCCCCGAGAGCCCGACGCCCGTCTGTCTGTTGGCCAAGACCGCCATGACCATCAGGACGTGACGCACGGCGGGACGCAGGCTGGCGTCAGCGCTGCAGAGGGCGACCTGCACCCTGATGCCCATCGGGCCCGCGCCGGCGTCAGCCACCTCGCCCGCCCTTCACGACGCGCAAGGCCGGCTCGTCGCCCCCAGCATCGCCCCGGCGCCTCAGCCAGCCCAGGACGGCCGCGAGCTCGAACCGCGGGGCTTCGCCCACCACACCCCACTGCGGAAAGCCCTGCTCGCGCCTCATGCGATCAACCGTGGGCAGCGAGATGCCCAGCGCATCGGCGAGAGCAGCGCGCGACAGGAGCGCCGGCGGCTTGCGGGCGCCAGCTAGAGCCTCGGCCAGGGCCGAGTCGACCTCGCCGCGCACGAGCTCGCGGAGCTCCGCCCGAGTCATCGTGACCAACATCGCGTCATCGTGGGCCATCGTCTTCTCCCGCTGCGGCCCTCTCGCAGCGTTCGCGTCTATCCCGCGCGGCGGTGCACCGGCGTGTCCGAACCGTTTGCCCCCTGCTCGGCCTCGAGCTGACGAATGGCGTCTCGAACGCGCGCCTCGCACGTCGATCGAACGCGGCGCCCCTCGAGCACGGCTCGGAAGGTTCGCGGGTCGACGCCGGCGATCACGGCGCCACGGCGCAGCTCATGCGGCGTCCACTGCGTCTTGCTCATGTGGCATCTGTGCGCCACCCGAGCGGCTTCGGTCAACCCGATCGATCAGCTCGACCTACGCTGGCCGTCGCCTGGCGCTGTCTCACTTCGCCGTGACCAACGCGCGGAGGACGGTCTTTCGTCGCGAGCGGAGCTGTGTCTGCCGCTGTCTCACTTTTCGATCGGGTGCGAAGAACGAGAGCAGCTCCGCGAGCACTCGCGCCTGATCAGTCCGGTTTCGGCTCTTCGCCCCGTCGACGCTGAAGGGCAACGAGCTGTAGCGCTGCACGTTCGCTCGGAGCGCTGGGGACAGGAGCTCGGACGGCACCAGGCAGACGCCGCGGAGCAGGAGCTCGTGGAGCTCGCGCACACGGCGATATTGGGCGTCAGGCGGATCTTCTTCCGGCCATTCGAAGGGTGCCCAGCCCAAGCGTGGTTTGTCCGCGAGCTCGTGAAGCGCGGATGCGAGCCTCGGGTTCTTGTCCAGAAGGCGATCGACCTCGGCGAGCAGCCGTTGCGCGTCGTCCAGCCGCGGCGAGAGCTTGCTTCTCGCGGGCTTCCGCCGTACTTCTTTCTTCGTCGATCGCGTCATCGATCGTGCGCCCGGCGGGTCCTGAACACACCTGCCGGGCGCCTCCTTTTTCAGCCTACCGCAGCCGTGAGGGCCCGTCCTGCGCCCAGAGCACCGGCGGCGCGATCCCCCGCTCTGCCGCCCAGCGTGCGGCGTGGTCCGCGACGTCACCCGGCCAGACCACGCGCCAGGTGTGAGGCCTCTGCCCAGGGCGCACGACCTCGAGGACCACGCTCCGCGAGCCAGCCACCCCACGCGCCCGCAGGAGCTCGCCGGCGGCAGGCACGAGCGTCCGGGTCGCGGTCACGCGGTCTCGCTCTCTGCGGCCACGCCAGCGGCCTCCAGACGTCGTTCCAGCTCGAGGCCGAGCTCACGGGCCCGGCGGGGCTCGCCGGCGTCCAGAGCGGCGCGCAAGGCCCTCGCCAGGGCGAGCAGCTCGTCACGCTCGGCGACCGGCAGGCGTACCACCTGGGCCAGCTCGCCGTGGACAGTAGCGCGTGGACACTCAAGACTCCTCACCGCGGAAAGCGACTGATCACCGGGCGCGTCGTGATCGCGATTCTCGCTGGCAATTGCGCCTACCGGCGCCCTTACAAGCCGGATGTCGCAGGTTCAAGCCCTGTCCCGCCCACGACACTCGGAGGAGTGAATCCATGACGACGCTCATCGGGCTGCCGGGAGCCCTCAGGAAAGGCTCCCACAACGCGGCCCTGCTCCGGGCCGCGGCGGAGCTCGCGCCGCCAGGGACGAGCCTCGAGCTCGCGACCCTCGCGGACATCCCGCTCTACGACGGCGATCTTGAGAGCGAGCACGGCGTCCCCGAGCCGGTCGCGCGCTTGAAGGACAAGATCGCCGGCGCCGACGGGCTCTTGATCGCCACGCCGGAGTACAACCACTCCATACCCGGCGTGCTGAAGAACGCCATCGACTGGCTCTCTCGCCCGCCCAAGGACACGGCGCGGGTCTTCGCCGGAAGGCCCGTGGCGATCCTCGGCGCCACCCCGGGCATGGGCGGAACGCGGTTCGCCCAGGCCGCGCTCCTGCCGGTGCTGCGCACGCTCGGCACCGAGCTCTGGACCGGCAAGCAGCTCTACGTCGCGGGCGCAGGCAAGCTGTTCGACGCCGAAGGCAAGCTCACCGACGAGAGGACCCGGGAGCTGCTCGCCGCGTTCGTCGCGGGCTTCGCGGCGTTCGCCCAGAGGAAATGAACCGGCTGGAGGCCCGGCGACACGCGGCTCTGGAACACCCGGGAACGGGGCGGTAAAAGGGCAGAGCCGCGCCATGAGCACCTCCGACGTCGAGCTGTCCGTCATCGCCCCGTGCCTGAACGAGGAGCTGAACGTCCCCGAGCTCACCGCCCGCGTGCTCGGCGTGTTCGACAAGGGTGGCTTCGCCGGTGAGCTCGTGCTGGTGGACGACGGCTCGAAGGACGGCACCGCGCGGGCGATCCGCGCCATGATGGCTGCCCACCCTGGGCGCGTGACCGGCGCCTTCCACCCGCAAAACCGCGGCATCGCCGCCGCCTGGAAGAGCGGCGCCGCCGTGGCGCGCGGCCGACTGGTGGCGACCATCGACGCCGACCTGCAGTACCAGCCCGAGGACCTCTTGCGCCTGCGCCGCGCGCTCTACGAGCACTCGGTGGACGTAGTGCAAGGCTGGCGAAGCTGGGTCGGTCGCCAGAAGGACAAGCGCTACCACATCAGTCGGGCCTTCAACTTCATGCTGAACAGCGCCTTCGGCATGCAGCTCGCGGACAACAAGAGCGGCTTCGTGATGTGCGCCCGGGAGGTGTTCCAGGACCTCCTGACCTACGAAGGCAAGTACTTCTACTGGCAGTCGTTCGTCATGGTGGCCGCCCATTCCAAGGGCTACAGCTACAAGGAGATCGAGACGCTGTTCGAGCAGCGCAAGGCCGGAGAGAGCTTCCTGGACAAGCAGGCCGCGCGGGCCAGCGTGAAGAGCGCGTACGATCTGGGCAAGGCGCTCTGGGAGTACCGCGCCAGCGGGCCCGCGGACGTGGCGCACCAGTTTTTGCGCCAGCACCCGGTGGTCGATCGGTCGCCGGAGCGGAGCCCGCTCCGGAGCCTGCAGTGGCGCACCTACATGGCCGCGTTCAACCAGACGCACTGGATGATCACGCGGGACGTCGAGCACTACTACGAGACGCTCAGGAAGACGCAGTGGCTGTCGCCGAGCGCCACGCGCGAGCTCGGCGACGAGAAGCTCCGGCGCCTGGTGCGTCACGCCTACCGGAACGTGCCGTACTACCGGGCGAAGATGCAGGAGGCGGGCCTCCGGCCCGAGGACGTGCGCGGGCGCGACGACCTCCACAAGCTGCCGCTCCTGACCAAGGCGGACATCCGAAAGCACCTCTTCTTCGACATCATGAGCGAGAACCACGACAAGGGTCAGGTCCTGCGGATCTCGACCAGTGGCTCCACCGGCGAGCCCTTCGTGTGTTACGCCGACCGCGCGCAGCTCGAATTCCGCTGGGCCGCCACGCTGCGGGCCCAGGAGTGGACGGGCTACCAGTTCGGCGACCCCACCGTACGGCTCTGGCACCAGACCATCGGCATGAGCCCGCGGCAGGCCGCGATGGAGCGCGCGGACGCCATCCTCTCGAATCGGAGCTTCGTGCCGGTCTTCGAGATGAACGAGGAGAACCTGAAGAAGACGATGCGGCTCATCGCCTCCATCGGGCCCACGCTGCTCGACGGCTACGCCGAGGCGCTGGACTTCATCGCCCACTACGTGAAGAGCTCCGGCAACCCCGGTGTGCGCCCGCTGGCCATCATGTCCAGCGCGCAGACGCTTCCGGAGCCCAGCCGCAAGCTGATCGAGGAGGCCTTCGGCTGCCGGGTCTTCGACAAGTACGGCAGCCGGGAGTTCTCCGGCATCGCCTACGAGTGCGAGGCCCACGCGGGCCACCACGTCGTGGCGGAGGGCTACATCGTCGAGATCCTGAAGGACGGCGCCCCGGTCGCGCCCGGCGAGGTCGGCGAGGTGGTGATCACCGATCTGAACAACACCTGCATGCCGTTCATCCGCTACCGCATCGGGGATCTGGCGGAGGCCATGGGTGACGAGCTGTGCTCCTGCGGGCGAGGCGCGCCGCGCATCGGCGCCATCCAGGGGCGCGTGCAGTCGATCATCCAGGGCAGCGACGGCCAGTACGTGCCGGGCACCTTCTTCGCCCACTACCTGAAGGAGCTGGACTACGCCATCAAGCGCTTCCAGGTGGTGCAGGAGCGCGCCGGCCACATCACCTTCCGGGTGGTAAAGGGCGGGCGCTTCTCCCAAGACGTGCTGGACGAAGTGCTGGCGGAGTTCCGGAAATACCTGGGCGAGCGCCTGCAGGTGGACGTCGAGTTCGTGGACGACATCGCGCTGGTCCGCACCGGCAAGCACGTCGCAGCCATCTCGAAGATCCCGGTGGACTTCCAGGCGTCCGCGCCGGTGGTGGTCCGCCCTGGACAGAACGGCAGCTGATCAGCGCGAAGGCAGCGACAACACATCGCTCCGCGGCGGCTCCCAGGGGGGAACGAAGCGCGGGCAATCGCGCGGAGCGCGCTCCGCGATCATCTCGGCGAAGCCGAGCCCCGGCTCGCGGTCGAAGCGCACGTCGCCGAACACCAGGCCAGTACCCGGCAGCTCGACCCAGAACGGCAGGCGCGCGAAGCGCAGATACGCCGCCACCTCGCAGCTCTCCCGAGCGAGGCGTTGGAGCTCAGCGAGCGGCGCGACGAACTCGCGCTCGAAGTACACCTCGGCGCTGCTCGGCCGGGCGATGGCCCGAAGCGGCGCGGTGGTCTGGCCGGAAGAGAGCGCGCAGCGCTCCGCGGGGTAGAGCGAGGGCGCGAGCGAGATCCGCCCGCGGCGTACGGCGTAGCTGCCGTCGCTCGCGGTGTGGGCCGAAGCGAACAGCCAGCAGGCGGGGTTCGCGGGGTTCGAGGTCAGCACCACGTCGTGCAGCGCCTCGCCGGAGAACGCCGCGCCGAGCGCCTCGCGCGCTTTCCGCTCGGCGAGCGGTTTGGCCAAGCCGAACGTGACGAGCACCAGCGCGCTGCCCGCGAGCGCGACCAGGGCGCGCGCGGCCGGGGAGCGCTTCCAGAGCAGCGCGAGCCCGGCCACCACCCAAACGAGCACCAAGCCCGAGAGCGCTAGCGGCACCATCCGCGTCGCGAACGGCAGCACCACCGTGAGCGTGAGCCAGAGCGCGAGCAGCGTCTTGCCGAGGCGCGCCTGCACGCCGAGGAACAGTGACGGCAGCGCGGCGGCCCAGAACAAGGGCTCGACGATGAAGATGCGGTCGCCGTACACCCAGCGATTGTCCAGCGGCCAGAACGGGTGCACGCCGTAGCTGTTGGAGAAATCCATGAACACGTGGAGCGCGGGCCCCAGGAACGAGAGCGCAGCCAGCCAGGCCCAATCCGCGCTCGAGAACGGCAGCCGCCGGCGCCGGCCCCAGAGCCAGACCAGACCGAGCGCGATGACCCCGAGGGGCACCCCGGCCAAGAGCGTGTGCGTGTGACCGCGGTGGTGCAGCAGGTAGCCGAGCTTTGGACCGCTCAGCCCCACGTAGGCGAAGTCGAAGTCCGGGACGTTGTTGGCGAGGGCGCTGGCGAAGTAGGCAGCACGCACCCACTCCGCCTTGGGCTCGGCGCGGCGCGCGCGGTACCGGCTCGCGAGCTCGGCAGAGAGGAGCCCGGCGAGGATGTGGGTCAGGTTGTCCAAGCAGGTCCGAGCATCCTAGCAAGCATTGTCCTTGAGCCCGTCCCATCCTGCCTTCATCATTTGCCCATGGTCCGCCGCCGCGCTTCGGGTCTCGTCTTCGGGCTCTTCTTCTCGACCCTCGCCTCGAGCGCCGCCGCCTTGCAGCAGCCGGACAACACCACCATCCCGGTCATCGACGGCAGCGTCACCACCTGCAGCGACAAGAACGTCCAGGTGTGCCTGAACGCCGAAGAGGGCGGCTCGACCATCAACGCCCTGTCCGCCGCGGCGGTCACCCCGGAGACCTACACGCCGATCTGCGGCCTGACCTTCAAGGTCATCGCGCGCGGCGCGGGCTACCTGAACACCTTCGGCTGGTACAACGTCGTCGCCGGGCAGAAGCCGCCGGCCTCCGATCTGCACTCGTTCCTCGAGTGCACCGACGGACCGGGCACCGTCAAGGTGCTGAGCATCAAGAGTAGCCCGTACTACCAGGGCGGCGAGATCGGCTTCTTCATGGCCACCCCCGAGGGCACGAGCGGCAACTGCCCGCAGTTCGCCGCGACGGGCGGTCCCGTCGCCGGCACCGTGGGCCACATCTACTACTCGGAGCGCAAGTACAACCCCGACAACACGGGGCCGAACAGCTGGGTTCACCTCATCACCTACAACAGCGTCACGCACCCGAACTCCTTCTACTTCGCCTGGGAAGATCTGCTGAGCGGCGGCGACAACGACTTCGACGACCTGCTCACGCGCGTGGACGGCATCCAGTGCTCCGGCGGCGGCGATCCCTGCACCGTGAGCGGCCAGCAGGGCAAATGCGCCAGTGGGCTGATGCAGTGCCAGAACGGGCAGCTCACCTGCGTGCAGACGTGGCAGCCGACCACCGAGAGCTGCAATGCCCTCGACGACGACTGCAACGGCCAGACCGACGACGGCGATCTGTGTCCGCCCAGCCAGATTTGCTACAAGGGCAGCTGCGTGCCGAAGTGCGGCACCACCGAGTTTCAGTGCCTCGGCGGGCTCAAGTGCAAGGACGGCGTGTGCATCGACCCGGCCTGCGAGACCGTCAGCTGCAACGCCGGTGAGGTGTGCGTGGCAGGCAAGTGCCAGGGCGCCTGTGACGGCGTCGTGTGTCCCTTCGGGCAGAAGTGCGTCGAAGGCGTGTGCTCCGACCCTTGCGCGAGCGTGAAGTGCGACGCCGACTTCGTGTGCGTGGAGGGTGTGTGCAAGGTCAACTGCGGCTGCGACGGCTGCCCCACGGGCAAGCAGTGTACGACCGCCACGGGCAAGTGCGAGGATCCGGGCTGCAATGGCGCCAGCTGCGCCGCCGGAACGCACTGCGTGGCCGGCGCCTGCGTGGACGACTGCCAGGGCGCGGTCTGCCCGAAGGGCCAGCTCTGCTCCGCTGGGCAGTGCGTGGTGGACGCGGACGCCGGCGCCGGCGGCAGCGGCGGCTCGAGCGGCGACGGCGGCATCGTCTTCGGCGGCTCCGGCGGCGGCAGCGCGGCCAGCGGCGGCAGCGGAGCCAAGGACGGCGGTGCGTTCGGCGGCACCGGCAACCTGCCCGGCACGACGCCCGCGGAGGACGACGGCGGCTGCGGGTGCCGCGCCGCAGGACGCGACCGCGGCGCCGCGCTCGGCGCGCTGGCGCTGCTCGGGCTCCTCGCCAGTCGCCTGCGGCGCCGTCGCTGAGGCTGGGTCAGCCGCAGACGTTGTTGATGGCGTCTTCGAAGCCGGGCGAGTTGCAGCTGCCCTGTAGGTTGAAGACCTTGCCGGAGCTCGGGCCCGATTCGCAGTAGCACTGCAGCCCGCCCCCGGGGAACGGCTTGCACGTCACATCGAAGTAGCCGCAGCTCATGCCGCAGCTGCCGTCGCTCGAGCCCCAGCCCTGGCAGCCGGGATTCACGCCGATGCACGCCTGGAACGCGTCCGAGTACTTGTCGCACGCCGGCGGGAGCGAAGGCTCACCGCCCGCGCAGCCCATCGGGTACTTGAGCGCGCAGTCGAAGAGCATGCCGAGCTCGTCGGTGCAGCCCATGGACTGGGCGTAGTCGATGGCCTCGCTGAGCTCCTTCTTGCAGCTCGGCAGGGCGCACGGCAGCTGGTTTATCACTGCGCAGACCTTCTCCGCCTTGGCGTCGAGCGAGCCTCCTCCACCACCGCCCATGGCGCCCATGCCACCCGTGGCCGCCATGCCGCCCATGGCCCCCATGCCGCCCATGGCCCCCATGCCCCCCATGCCGCCCATGGCGCCGCCGGCACCGCCGAACGCGCCCGAGCCGGCGACCGCTCCGCTGCCCGCCGTACCAGCTCCGCCACCGCTACCAGCCTGCGCGCCGCTGCCGCCGCTGCCCCCGCCCTCGGTCTTGCCACCGCACGCGCCGACCGAGAGCGTTCCCACCACACACCAAGCCAAGAGCTGCGCTGCCCGCATCGCGACCTCCTGCGCTCCTTCCTACCACGGATCGCGCCCGGCGGCCTCGACACGCCGAGCGGACCGTCGCATCGTCCGGGCCCATGTCGCGCCGCCCCCTGTTCGGCTTCGTGTTCCTGCTCGCCGCCGCGTGCGGCTCGCCGCCCGCCGTGGGCTCGGCGCCGTCGCCGGCTCCGAGCTCGACGCCGAGCGCCACCCCGCCCGAGAGCGTGGCACCCGCGCCGAAGCTCATTCCGCGAGACGTCTTCTTCGGCAACCCCGAGCGCGCCTCGCCGCGAATCTCCCCGGACGGAAAGCAGCTCTCCTGGCTCGCGCCGGTGGACGGCGTGCTCAACGTGTGGGTCGCGCCCATCGACGACCTCACCCGTGCCAAGCCGGTCACGAGCGACAAGAAGCGCGGTATTCGCGTCCACACCTGGGCCTTCACGAACAGCCACGTGCTCTACGCGCAGGACGAAGGCGGCGACGAGAATTGGCACGTCTTCAGCGTGGACCTCGGCACGAACAAGGCGCTGGATCTGACGCCGATGAAAGGCGTGCAAGCCCGCATCGTCCAGGGCAGCCCCAAGAAGCCCAAGGAGCTCTTGGTCGGCATCAACGACCGCGACAAGAAGTGGCACGACGTCCATCGCGTGGATCTGACCACTGGCAAGCTGACCCTGGTCGAGAAGAACGAGGGCAAGGCGAGCTACGTGGCGGACGACGAGCTCCGGCTGCGCTTCGCCCTCGAGAGCGTGAAGGGTGGCGGCTACTCCTTGCTCGAGCGGAAAGGCGCGAAGTGGGAGCCCTGGAAGAGCATTCCGTTCGAGGACACGCGCAACACGAACGTCATCGGCCTCGACGCGAGCGGCAAGGAGCTCTACTGGACCAGCAGCCTCGGCCGCGACAAGAGCGTGCTCGAGCGGGTGAGCCTGGGGAAGAAGGACGCGAAGGTCCTCGCGCAACGCGACACCGCCGACGTCGTGGAGGTCTTCAGCCATCCGGCGACGCGCGTGCCGCGGGCCGCCGCCAGCGAACACCTGCGCCGCGACTGGCAGGTCATCGACCCGGCCATTCAGCCCGATTTCGACGCGCTCCGGCAGGTCGCCGACGGCGACTTCCAGGTGGTCAGCCAGTCGCTGGACGACCAGCGCTGGGTCGTCGCCTACACGCTCGACACCGCCGCCGCGCGCTTCTACCTGTGGGACCGCAAGGAGAAGCGCGCCAAGCTCCTGATGAGCGAGCGCCCGGAGCTCGACAAACACGCGCTCGCCAAGATGCACCCGGTGCTGATCCCGGCGCGAGACGGGCTCGGGCTACCGAGCTACCTGACCCTTCCGCGAGGCCGGAGCCTCGGCGCCGGCGAGCGCGCCGACGCGCCGAGCCCGCTCGTCCTGTTCGTGCACGGCGGACCTTGGGCCCGCGACCGCTGGGGCTACCACCCCTACCACCAGTGGCTCGCCGACCGCGGTTACGCCGTGCTCAGCGTCAACTATCGGGGCTCGACCGGCTTCGGCAAGGCCTTCGTCAACGCCTCGAACCTGGAGTGGGCGGGCAAGATGCACCTCGATCTGATCGACGCGGTCGCCTGGTCCGTCGATCGCGGCGTCACCACGCGCGATCAGGTCGCCATCATGGGCGGCAGCTACGGCGGCTACGCCACGCTGGTGGGGCTGACCTTCACGCCCAAGACCTTCGCCTGCGGCGTGGACATCGTCGGCCCGTCCAACCTGAACACGCTGTTCGAGTCGATCCCACCCTACTGGGAGTCCTTCAAGGAGGAGTTCCTGACCCGCGTCGGCGACATGCGGACCGAGGCGGGCAAGAAGCTCCTGACCGAGCGCTCGCCGCTGACGCACGTCGGCAAGATCGAGCGCCCGCTGCTCATCGGCCAGGGCGCCAACGACCCTCGGGTGAAACAGGCAGAGTCGGATCAAATCGTGAGCGCCATGCGCGCCAAGAAGATCCCGGTCACCTATGTGCTCTACCCGGACGAGGGCCACGGCTTCGCGCGCCCGGAGAACCGCACGAGCTTCAACGCCGTCGCGGAGGTGTTCCTGGCCGGTTGCCTGAAAGGTCACGCGGAGCCGCTGGGCACTTCCTTCAAGGGCTCCAGCATCCAGGTGCCGCACGGCGCGGAGCACGTGTTGGGCCTCGCCGAAGCCCTCGGCAAGAAGTGAGTCCCAGAGCCGGAAATTGCGCCACGACGCCACGAACGCCACGACGACCCTTGGAAGTCCCTGAAGAGGGACACCACGACGGAGGAGAAATTTTCAGGGGGCAGACCTGACCGCGTCGGCGTGGCCCGCGGAGGTTCCGCTCATCCGGAGGGCGCGCCGGACGAGCAGCGGTTGCGCCACGACGCAACGACGCCACGACGCCACGAGGGAAGAGAACTTCAGGGGGCAGAGGAGCAGACCGGGCACATGGGTGACACCTGACGAAGCCGCCGCGACCCATCTTCTCGGCCTCCGGCTCGGGAGCGCCGCCACAAGTGCTCTGAGAAATTGAAATTCTCTTCGTGGCGTTCGTGGCGTTCGTGGCGTTCGTGGCGCAAAATCTCCGGGACGCCGCCGCGGGTCAGGACATTCCCGGCTGCTCCCCAGGGCTGTCGCTGCCGCTGCCCGGGGCCGCCGGCGGCGGCGCGGGCGTGCCGGACTCCGGAGCCCAGAGCTCGCCGTTTCGGTACTCCATGAACAGGCGCCGCGCGCCGAACATCTTGTCTGGGTCGGTCAGCGCCAGCGCCTCGCGCAAGACGTCGTCCATGTGATCCACCAGCACGATGCGCATCGCCTTGAGCACGCGCCGCGGGATCTCGCGCAGGTCCTTGCGGTTGTCCTTGGGGATCAGCACCGTCTTGATACCGTTGCGGTGAGCCGCCAGGAGCTTCTCCTTCAGTCCACCGATCGGCATCACGCGCCCGCGCAGCGTGATCTCCCCGGTCATCGCCACGTCGCTCTTCACCGGTTGGCGCGTGAGCGCGCTGGCGATGCTGGTCGCCATGGTCACGCCTGCGCTGGGGCCGTCCTTGCGGACGAAGTCCGGGAAGTGAACGTGCACGTCGATCTTCTGGTAGAACTCCGGCTCGAGGGAGAGGGCGCCGCCGCGGCTGCGGATGTAGCTCATCGCCGCCTGGGCGCTCTCCTCCATGCCCTTCTCGAGCAGGCCGGTGATCACCAGCTTGCCCTTGCCCGGCACCACGCTGACCTCGCAGTCCAGGATGTCGCCGCCGTATTCGCTGACGGACAGGCCGTGCGTCAGGCCGATGGAGTCGGCCTCCTCCTTCTTGCCCAGGCGGTACTTGGGCACGCCCAGGTACTTCGGCACGTCGGAGCCCTTGATCTCGATCTTGAGCTCCTTGCCCTCTTTCACCACGCGCAGGGCCGCCTTGCGGCAGATGCTCGCGACCTCGCGCTCCAGGCTGCGGACGCCGGCCTCCTTCGTGTAGTGGTGGATGACCGTGCGCACCCCGTTCTCGCTGAACGAGAAGTCGACCTCGTCCAGACCGCACTCGTGCTTCTGGCGCGGCACCAGGTACTTCTGGGCGATGTTCAGCTTCTCGAACTCGGTGTAGCTCGAGAGCTGGATGATCTCCATGCGGTCCTGGAGCGGCAGCGGAATCCCGCCCAGCGTGTTCGCCGTGGTCAGGAACATGATCTGCGACAGGTCGTAGTCGAGATCGAGGTAGTGGTCGTTGAAGTTGTGGTTCTGCTCCGGATCGAGCACCTCGAGCAGCGCCGCCGCCGGATCGCCGCGGAAATCCGTGCTCATCTTGTCGATCTCGTCGAGCAAGAACACCGGGTTCGCGGTGCCGACCTTCTTCAGGTTCTGGATGATCTTGCCCGGCAGCGCGCCGATGTAGGTGCGGCGATGGCCGCGGATCTCCGCCTCGTCACGTACGCCGCCGAGTGACAGGCGAACGAATTTCCTGCCCGTGGCCCGCGCGATGCTCTTGGCGATGCTGGTCTTGCCCACGCCGGGCGGCCCGACGAAGCACAGGATGGGACCCTTGAGCTGCTTGGTGAGCGCCTGCACCGCCAGATACTCGATGATGCGCTCTTTGCACTTCTTCAGACCGTAGTGATCCTCGTCCAGGATCTTCTCGGCCTCCAGGATGTCGAAGCGCTCCTCCGTGGTGTCGTACCAGGGCAAGCTCAAGATCCAGTCGATGTAGTTGCGCACGACGGTCGCCTCCGCGCTCGTCGGGTGCATCATCTTGAGCTTTTTGAGCTCCTTCTTGACCTTCTGCTGAGCCTCCTCGCTCATCTGCTTGGTCTTGAGCTTCTCCTCGATCTCCTGGATCTCGCTCTTGAACTCGTCGCGCTCGCCGCCACCCAGCTCCTTCTGGATGGCCTGCATCTGCTCGTTCAGGTAGTACTCCTTCTGCGTCTTCTCCATCTGCTTCTTGACGCGGGAGCGGATCTTCTTTTCTACCTGGAGGATCTCGATCTCGGCCTGCATCAGCTCGTACAGCCGCTCGAGGCGCTTCTTGGCCTCCAGCGTCTCGAGCAGGCCCTGGCGATCGGCGAGCTTGATGGTGGGCAGGTTGGCGGCGATGGTGTCGCTGAGCTTCGCGGGATCGTCGATGCTCTGCACCTGCATGAGCACCTCGGGCTGAACCTTCTTGTTCAGCTTCACGTACACCTCGAAGGTGCTCTGCACGCTGCGGATCAGCGCCTCGACCTCGACCCCCGTCTGGACGTCTTCGCTGAGCTCCTCGACTTCGACCAGGAAGTGGTTCTGACCGTCGACGAAGCGGGCGATCTTGGCGCGCTGACGGCCCTCGACCAGCACCTTCACGGTGCCGTCGGCCAAGCGCAAGAGCTGAACGATGGTGCCGATGGTCCCGACCTGGAACACGTCTTCGGGCGTCGGGTCGTTGGTCTTCGCGCTCTTCTGCGCGGCCAGGAAGATCTCCTTGTCGCGCGCCATCGCGTCGTCGAGGGCGGCGATGCTCCTCTCGCGCCCGACGAACAGCTGGCTCACCATGTGCGGGAACACGATGATGTCGCGCAGCGGCAGCGCCGGCAGCGGGCGGCGTGCGGTGGCGGGCTTCTCGTTGTCTTTGTTGAAGAACATTCGGTTTGCTCGGGCGGGCTCTGACGCGGGCCGTGCGCCCACTCTTGGACCGGCTCCGCGGCAAACCCCGGGTGACGCTCAGCCTACTCCGGCTTCGCGTTGGTCCTTCTCGTAGACGATGAGCGGGGATTCGCCCTTCGCGATGACCTCTTCGGAGAGTACGACCTCCTTGATGCCGTTCTTGGTCGGCACGTCGTACATGATGTCGAGCATCGCCTCCTCGAGGATGGCCCGGAGGCCGCGCGCTCCGCTCTCGCGCTCCAGCGCCTTCTTGGCCACCGCCTGCAGGGAGCCCTTGCTGAACTTCAGCTTCACGCCGTCCATCTCGAACAGCTTCTGGAACTGCTTCACCAAGCTGTTCTTCGGCTTGGTCAAGATGTCGACGAGCGCCTCCTCGTTCAGCTCGTGGAGCGTGGCGATGACGGGCAGGCGGCCGATGAACTCGGGGATCAGCCCGAACTTGAGCAGGTCCTCCGGCTGCACCTTGTTCAAGAGCTCGCCGAGCTTGTAGTCGCTCTTACCCTTCACGTCGGCGCCGAAGCCCAGGCGGCTCTGGCCCAGCCGCCGCTGCACGATCTGGTCGAGCCCCACGAAGGCGCCGCCGCAGATGAACAGGATGTTGGTGGTGTCGACCTGCAAGAAGTCCTGCTGCGGGTGCTTGCGCCCGCCCTTCGGGGGCACGTTGGCGATGGTGCCCTCGATGATCTTGAGCAGCGCCTGCTGCACGCCCTCCCCGGAGACGTCCCGGGTGATGCTCGGGTTGTCGCTCTTGCGGCTGATCTTGTCGATTTCGTCGATGTAGACGATGCCGCGCTGAGCTCGCTCGACGTCGTGGTCGGCGTTCTGCAAGAGCTGCACGATGATGTTCTCGACGTCCTCGCCGACGTACCCGGCCTCGGTCAGGGTCGTCGCGTCGGCGATGGCGAAGGGGACCTTGAGGATCTTGGCCAGCGTCTGCGCGAGCAGGGTCTTGCCGCTGCCGGTCGGTCCGAGCAGGAGGATGTTGCTCTTGCTGAGCTCCACGTCCTCCGTGGCGACCTTGCTGTCGATGCGTTTGTAGTGGTTGTAGACGGCGACCGAGAGGATCTTCTTCGCCCTCTCCTGCCCCACCACGTAGTCGTCGAGGATGGTCTTGATCTCCGACGGCTTGGGCATCGGGTCCGAGCCACCGGCCGGCTCGTCCTTCTCGACCTCCTCCGCGATGATGTCGTTGCAGAGGGCGATGCACTCGTCGCAGATGTAGACCGTGGGTCCAGCGATGAGCTTCTTCACTTCCTTCTGCGATTTCCCGCAGAAGGAGCAGCACAGGTTACCGTTGGAGTCGTCTCGGCGCCGTTCCACTTTTTACCCTGACGGAAATCTCTAGAATTTCGCGGGAATTGTAG
This sequence comes from Polyangiaceae bacterium, assembly GCA_015075635.1. Taxonomy (NCBI): domain Bacteria; kingdom Pseudomonadati; phylum Myxococcota; order Polyangiales; family Polyangiaceae; species Polyangiaceae bacterium. Next base: position 2,130,875 of record JABTUA010000001.1, on the reverse strand, counting down.
GCCGAGCCCCCCGACCCCGCAAGTAACGGTGAGCTCAGTCGCCCTTCTTCTTGGGCTCGAAGATCTCGTCGATCAGCCCGTATTCCTTGGCTTGTGCCGGGCCCATGTAGAAATCGCGCTCGATGTCCTTGGCAATTTCTTCGCGGGCACGCCCGGTCGCGCGCACCAGGATGTCCGTGATGACGTCCTTGGCGTGGCGGATCTCGCGGGCCTGGATCTCGATGTCGGTGGCCTGACCCCGAGCGCCGCCGAGGGGCTGGTGAATCATGATGCGGGAGTGCGGCAGCGCGTAACGCCGGCCTTTCTGCCCGGCGCACAGGAGCAGCGCGCCCATGCTCGCCGCCTGGCCGATGCAGATGGTGCTGACCGGACAACGGACGTACTGCATGGTGTCGTAAATGGCCAAGCCGGCGGTGACCACGCCCCCGGGCGAGTTCACGTAGAGCTGGATGTCCTTGTCCGGATCTTCGCTCTCCAGAAAGAGAAATTGGGCGATGATGATGTTGGCGACGTCGTCGTCCACCTGACTGCCCAGGAACACGATGCGGTCCTTGAGCAGGCGGCTGAAGATGTCCCAGGTCCGCTCGCCGCGGTGCGTGGTCTCGACCACGTGGGGGTAGATGATGCTGGCCGTGGCGGGGTTTTCCAGGACCGCCATGGCCTGGCGGCGGGTTTCGGGTCGCTGGGTCATGTGGCTTCCTCTCGGCTCTCGCGCCCCTAGGGGGACTTCCCTGGCTCGTCCTCGATCTTGGCCTTCGCCTCGATGATGTCGAGTACCTTGTTCTCCAGAATCATCCCAATCAGCATCTCGCGCTTCTTCGGATCGCGGTATTCGGCCCGCAGCTTGGCCACGTTCTTCCCGCTCTGCTCCGCCAGCTCGGCCAGGCCCTCCTCGATCTCGGCGTCGCCGATCTTGATGCTCTCCTTCTTGGCGATCTCCGCCATCAGGAGCCCGGCGCGGACCTTCACCTCGCTGTCCGCCTGGATCTTCTGCCGCAGCTCGTCCCCTAGACCGGACACGCTCTGACCCTGGCGGCGGGCCTGGGACATGATCTCCTGCTGCGTGAGCTGCATCTGGCGTTCGACCAGCGAGGGCGGCAGCGGGATGGGGTTCGCCTTGACCAGCTCCACCACCAGCTGCTCGGCGACCGCGTTGTCCGCGTTCTCCTTGAGCTGCTTCTCGATGCGGGTCGTGATGTCCTTCTTCAAGTCGGCGAGCGTGTCGAACTCGCCCAGATCCTTGGCGAACTCGTCGTCCAGGGCGGGGAGCACGCGCTCCTTCAGCTCCTTGAGCGTGAGCTTGAACACCGCCGTCTTGCCCTTCAGCTTCGGGTGCGGATGCTGGGCGGGCATCTCGACGCTGGCCTCGGCGGCGTCGCCGACCTTCTTGCCGGTAAGGGCCTCGTCGATGGGCCCGAGCAGGACCCCGGCGCCGAGCTCGGAGGGGAAGTCGGTGGCGCCCGCGTCCTCGATCACCTTGCCGTCCACCTCGATGCTGAAGTCGATGGTGACCTGGTCACCCTTGGCGGCGCCGCGTTCGGTCTTGGGCGGCTCGAGCGTCGAGTGCTCGCGACGCAGCCGCTCGAGCTCTTCGGCGATCTGCTCGTCCTTGACCTCGATCTTCGGGCGCTTGGCCTCGAGGCCGTCGTACTTGACGCTCTCGATGAACGGGACGATCTCGAAGCGCGCCTTGTAGGAGAACGGCTTGTTCTCTTCGACCTTCTGCGGCTCGATGGCCGGCGAGCTGACCGGCTGCACGTTCTCCTTGCTGACCGCCTGCGGGAAGGTCTCGTCCACCAGGCGCTGGGCCACGTCCGCCGCGATGCGCGCGCCGAACATGTTTCGGAGGATGCCCCGGGGTGCCTTGCCAGGGCGGAAGCCGCGGATGCGCGCGCTCTTGGAGACGGCGGTGTAGGCCTTCTCCATCTCGCTGCTCACGCGGTCGGCAGCGACCTGGACGTCGAACTCGATCAGCACGGGGCTCAGCTTGTTGACCTGGACCTGCATGGGAGGGGCCTCAATTCCACGCGCCGGCTTTCGGGTCAAGCGCCGCGAGGCCGCTCGGCGAACCCGGGCCCGGAGGGCCCGCCCGCCCGGGCTCCGTGGGTCTTGGCAAGGTCAGATCACGATCGTCCACAGAGGCGAGGCGCCCGAGAACCCGGCGAGGCCGGGCGACAGCTGTTTCGACCGGTGGCCGGAGTCGCGGGGCGCGGCGAATGTCCGGGCGAGAAATACAAAAGAGAGCCCCCGCGGGAGGCAGGTCCGCGGGGGCTCCAGGGCTCCGGGAGGGAACCCGGACCGACTGGGGGCGACGCTCGGGCCGACCCCAGCCAATCCGAAGCCAAGTCAGTCGTCGTCGTCCTCGTCCTCTTCTTCGGCGGCATCGAGCATGGCCTCGAAGGGATCGGCGTCGAAGTCGAGCTCCGCCCCGAGGGCGGGCTCCTCCAGCTCGTCGAGGGTCCACCCAGCACGCATGCCAGGGCGGATCTCCTCACGCTGGAAGTCAGCGAAGCTACGGTAAGCGCGGGGCGTGGACATCGGTTCGGGTCTCCTCGGTCGGGGGGTGGCGGCCGCGCTCAGTCGCGAGCGCGAGACTTGGGAAGCAGGAGGAGCACCCGGCCAGGCCCGGGCTCGACGTTCGCGAAGAACCGCGTGGCGAGCAGTCGCTCCCGCGCTGCCTCGCCTTGCTCGACCTCGGTCAGCGCCGCGCGGAGGCGGCGGCGAAAGGAATGTCGGGCACTGGCGGAGGCGTTCATACTTACGTCAACCCACTTACACCTACATCTGCGCACACAGTACGACACGCCCGGGTGACCGCCAAAAAACTGATGGGGTTTCGCCGAAGTTCGATAAGCCAGGGACCGCGCCGGGCTTTCGCTGTAAAGCACGGACCGCGACCCAGATGGCCCGTCCAAACGTGATCGCGATCGCCAATCAGAAGGGGGGCGTCGGCAAGACGACCACGGCGGTCAACCTCGCTGCCAGCCTGGCGGCGGCGGAGCGCCCTACCCTCTTGGTCGATCTCGACCCGCAGGCGAACGCATCCAGCGGCGTCGGATTCGGGTCCGGCACCGTGGAGCGCACCATCTACGACGCGCTGGTCGGCAACGCCTCACTCGGCGACATCATCCAGCACACCAAGATCGGCACCCTCGACGTGGCGCCGAGCACGCAGGATCTCACCGCCGTCGAATACGAGCTGTTCGACGAGGCGCGCGGCACTCACCTGCGCCGGCTGCTCGCCGAGGACGTGGTCGAGCGCTACCGCTACGTCGTCATCGACTCGCCGCCGTCGCTCGGCGTGCTCACGCTCAACGTGTTGGTCGCCGCCGATCGCGTGATCGTGCCGCTGCAGCCGGAGTACTACGCGCTCGAGGGCATCACCTACCTGATGGCGACCATCGACCGCGTGAAGTCGAGCTTGAATCCCAACCTCACGGTCGAGGGCATCGTGCTGACGATGTGGGATCCGCGCAATCGGCTGGCGCACCAGGTTGCGGACGAGGTGCGCCGGCATTTCCGCGTGTTCGACGCCGTGATCCCGCGCAACGTGCGCCTCTCCGAGGCGCCCAGCCACGGCCTGCCGGCGCTGCTCTACGACGTGTCGAGCAAAGGCGCGCAGGGATACCTCAGCCTGGCTCGCGAAGTGATCGAGGCGCACTCGTGACGGGCGGGGGCATGGGCAAGCCGCCGCGCGGGCTCGGCCGTGGGCTCGACGCGCTCTTCCCCGCGAAGCCCGCGCCGGCCCCCGCCCCCGCCCACGGCGGCGGCAGCTACGGCGAAGGCAACGTCTTCACCTGCGCCGTCGAGAAGATCAAGCCGCAGCGCGGACAGCCCCGCAGCCACATCGACGACCAGGCGCTGGAGGAGCTGGCGCAGAGCATCCGCGAGCACGGCATCATCGAGCCCCTGGTCGTGCGCCGGCGCGGCGTGGACGAGTTCGAGATCATCGCCGGTGAGCGCCGCTGGCGGGCCGCGCAGAAGGCCGGCCTGCGCGAGGTCCTGGTGGTGGTGCGCGACGTGTCCGACAAGGACGCGTTCGAGCTGGCGCTGATCGAGAACATCCAGCGCGCCGACCTGAACCCGATCGAGCTCAGCGAGGCCTTCGACCGGCTGATGCGCGACCTCGGCTACACGCAGGAGAGCCTGGCCTCGCGCATCGGCAAGGACCGCTCGACCATCGCCAACGCGCTGCGCCTGCTCAAGCTGCCGGAGCGCGTGCGCAAGCTGGTGATCGCCGGCGACCTCTCCGAGGGCCACGCCCGGGCGCTGCTCGGCGCCCCCGACGAGCTCAGCCTGGCGACCCTGGCCGACAAGGTCATCGCCGGGCGCCTGAGCGTGCGCCAGACGGAAGCCCTGGTGCGCAACGCCAAGCAGAGCGCCGGCAAGGGCCCGAAGGGCGGGCGCAAGAGCAGCAAGAGCGCGGCGGTCCGGGACCTGGAGCTCCGCCTGGAGCGCAAGCTCGGCACCAAGTGCGAAGTCAAAGATCGCGACGGCAAGGGCGAGATCAGCGTGAAGTACTCGTCACTGGACGAGCTGGATCGCCTGCTGGATTTGATATTGTGATGCGCACATCTCTCCGCCACCTCCCGACCCGGAGCTCGTCGAGCTCCATCTTCGCGGCCTAGCCCACGCCCTCGCCGCCGCTGAGCTCTCTGGGTCGCACGCCGCTGCGATGCGCGAAACGTCCATCCCGCGGACATCCCGTGCGTCGCACGCCGCTGCGATGCGCGAAACGTCCATCCCGCGGACATCCCATGCGTCGCACGCCGCTGCGATGCGCGAAACGTCCATCCCGCGGACATCCCGTGCGTCGCACGCCGCTGCGATGCGCGAAACGTCCATCCCGCGGACATTCCGTGCGTCGCAGCCCGTTCCGATGCGCGAAACGTCCATCCCGCGGACATCCCGTGCGTCGCAGCCCCTTCCGATGCGCGAAACGTCCATCCCGCGGACATTCCGTGCGTCGCAGCCCGTTCCGCGTCGTGGCGACGTGGCGCTCAGACCGGCTGACGTCCTGGGATGAGCGCTCCAGAGCAGCCGAGCACCGCAGTGCTCGACGCGCTCCCACGTCTGACACCAAAATCTTCTTCTTCTTCGTTGCGTCGTGGCGTTCGTTGCGTCGTTGCGCCAAATCCGTCGGCTACTTCTTGGGAGGGCCCTTCAGCTCGTCGAGCTCCTTCTTCGCCGCCTCGCCGACGCCCTTGCCGCCGCTGAGCTCGACCGCCTTCTCCAGGGCGGCCACCGCCTCCTTGGTCTTCTTCGCGGTTTTGTAGTGCATGCCCAGGTAGTAGTGGGCCGGGGCGTATTTCGGATCCAGCTTCAGCGCGGCCTCGTAGTCGCTCTTGGCGCCGGGCTCGTCCTTCATCTCGTGGCGGCACACGCCGCGACGGGTGTGGAAGTCCGGCTGCGCCTTCTTCTGGATGGCCTTGTCCAGCGTGCTCACGCAGTCGGCGAAGCCTCCGAGCTTGCCGAACAGGGTGGCCACCGCGGCGACCAGCTTGTCGTCGGCGCCCGCCGCGACCTTGCGCAGCTCCGCGAGCGCTTCGTCCTTCTTGCCGGCGCCCGCCAGGAGCTCGGCGTGCGCGTAGCGCAGCTCCAGGTTGTCCGGCTGCGCCTTGACCGCCTGCCCGTAGGCCGCGAGCGCGCCGGCGGCATCGCCGGTGGCCTCGAGGGCCAGCGCGCGGTTCATCAGCAGCATGGGCTGGGTGGGGGCGTGCTTCAGCGCCGCCTGCACCACGTCGAGCGCGGCCTTGCCTTCGTCCGCGTCGAGCAAGAGCGCCGACAGGTTCACCGCCGCCTCGGTCAGCTTGCCGTCGAGGGAGAGCGCCTTCTGGTATTTCTCCCTCGCGCCCTTGGTGTCGCCGCCGTTCTCGAGCGCCACACCGAGGTAGAACGCCGCTTGCGGATCGTTGGGAGCAGCCGCCTCGGCGGCGGACAAGATCTCCTTCGCCTTCGCGAAGTCGCCGGCCTGGATCGCGTCCATGCCCTCCTTGACCTTGGCGCTCGAGGCCGGCGCGGTCGGCCCGGGCCCGTCCGTCTTGGGATCGTCGAAGGGAGGCGGATCGCCGTCGGGGTTCTTCGCCGGAGTGCCACCGGTGCATGCAGCCAAGAGCAGGGCGAGTGTCAGCGAGGTGAGTTTGTTCATCGAGCCTCCAAGTCTTCGAGCTCCGCGACGGTCGAGAGAATACGGCGCTTGAGCTCTTCGATGCGAGCGGGCTCCTCGAGCTTGGCTCCGGAGGTGTCCGTGACGTAGAAGACGTCGGCCACGCGGGTGCCCTCGGTGTTGATTTTGGCCAGGGAAATCCCCAGGCCGGCCTCCTGTAGGGTGTTGGACAGCCAGAACAGCAGGCCCGGCCGGTCCCGCGTCGTGACCTCGATCACCGTGTGGGCGGTAGCGCGGTGATCGACGTTGACCTCGGTCGGAACGTGGGGGGTGTGTCCGACGCGATAGCGCGGCGACGCTCGCCCCCCGAGCACCAGCTCGGCGGGGGTCGACTCGCCGCAGAGCAGGCTGGCGAGGTCGCGCTCGATGCGCGGAACCATCGCCCGCGTCTCCGCTTCGTCGCGGGTGCTCTTGACCCAGAACAGATCGAGCGCCCGCAGGCGCCCAGAAGGATCCGTCCAGGAGTGGATCTGCGCTCCGACTACGGCCAGGCGCGCGGCGGCCAGCGTCGCCGTGAAGATCGCCAAGAGGCCCGGTCGATCGTCCGCCACGAAGCCGAGCTGGTGGTGCTGCTCGTCCGTCGCCAACATGCCGACGGTGGCGGCGCGCCCATCGGCGCCGAGCGCGAAGCGCGCGTGAGCGCGGATGTCCGCTTCGGAGTTCGCGTACAGGTAGCGCTCGGGCATGGCGCGGAGGAAGTGGGTGACGAAGCCCCGCGTCTCGGGCTCGTCCCAGCCGGCCACGATGCTGGCGATCTTCTGGTCGAGCGCCTGCTCGGGGACGGCGCCCTCGTCCAGGCGTCGCATCGCTCCGACGTAGAGCTCGTCCAGCATGCGCGCCTTCCAGCTCGTCATCGCCGTCGGGCTGGTGGTCGAGACGTCGGAGACGGTCAAGAGGTAGAGCTCGCGGAGCCCCTCGCTGCCGTGCACGTCCTTGCAGAAGTCGGCGAGCGTCGCCGGGTCGTCGATGTCGCGGCGGGTGGCGACGTGGTACATGCGCAGGTGCTGCGCCACTAGGTGCTGGATCTCGCGGATTTCCGGGGCGGCGAAGCCGAGACGCTGGAGGATGCCTTCCGCCATCTCGGCGCCGCGCTCGGAGTGGTTCTTGCCGCCGATGTCCTTGCCCACGTCGTGGAGCAAGGTCGCGAAGAAGAGCACGTTCGGTCGGGCGATCTCGGCGGCGAGGCGCGACGCCAAGGGGTAGTCGGCGGCTAGATCGCCGCGCGTGAGCGAGCGCAGGCGATCGACCGCTGCGACCGAGTGCGCGTCCACCGTGTACACGTGGTAAACGTCGTGGTGCACGCGGCCGACCACGGGTGAAAACTCCGGGATCATCGCCACCAGGAGGCCCAGGTCGTGGAGCTCCGCCAACACCGACTCGTGCTTCAGCCGCGAGCTCTGCACCGTCGTGACCAAGCGCACGAACAGCCGTGCGGCCTCTGCGCTCGCGCGCAGGCGCTCACCGAAGCTCGGCGAGCTGGCCGCGCGCGCCACCACGTCGCGGGCGAACTCGTACACCCGCACGTCCCGGCGCAGCGCCTCGTCGTAGAGCCGGAACGCGAGCGCGGGCTCGGTCTCCAGCGCACCGGGGTGACCGATGCTGACCTCGCCGTTCACCAGCGTGAGCCCTCGCCCGATGCTGACCGCGTGGGGCTTGCGCGTCGGAGGCGGCAGCGCGCGGGACAGGATCATGTCGCGCGCGCGCTCGATGGCCCGAGCGTGGCGGTAGTAGTCGCTCATGAAGCGCTCGACCGCGGGACCGCCGCTGCCGTAGCCCAGGTCGTCCGCCAGCTGCTCTTGCCGGTCGAAGCTCAGGCGATCGGCCCGCCGCCCGGCGTACGCGTGCAGGAGGTTGCGCACCCTCCAGTGGAACTCGTGGGCCTGGTCGATCTGCTGCCACTCTCGCGGAACCAGCACGCCGAGCCGCACCAGGTCGGCGAGCTCGGTGATGCGCCAGCGCGCGCGGGCTGCCCAGTGGGCCACGTCGAGATCGCGGATGCCTCCGGGTCCGTTCTTCACGTCGGGTTCGAGCAGGTAGACCGAGCCGCCGAAGCGGCCGACGCGGTCGTCCGCACGGGCGCCGAGCCGCTCCAGAAAGCGCGCGATCTCACCGATGCCGAACAGACCCTCGAACACTCGTTCGAGCAGCCGCGCGCTGGCCTCCCGGGCTCCGGCGACGTGGCGCCAGTCCAGCAGCGAGGTGGCGGTCGGTAGATCCCCGCGCCCGAGCTCGATCACGTCGTCCGGAGAGACCACCTGGTGACCCACCGAGAGCCCTGCGTCCCACAGCGGGTAGAGCAGCGCCTCGGCGATGGGCTGGGTCTGCTCGAGGCTCGAGCCGAGCGGCAAGAGCCGCACGTCCAGATCGCTGGCAAACGCCACGGCGCCCCGCCCGTAGCTGCCGACCGCCGCGAGCGCCACGGATCGCCACTCGCCGGAGCGACGCATGGTGGCCTCGACTGCGCCGAACAGCGCGCCGAGCAAGCCGTCGAACACCTTCGCGTAGCGGCGTGCGGCGGGCAGGCCGGCTTCGCGTCCACCGGTCCGGATCATCGCCTCGACCTCCGCGCGGTGGCGAATCACGTAGCGGGTGAGCTCGGGACCGAGCTCCGGCGATACACGGGTGAGCAGCGGCCCGGTGGTGGGCATGAGTGGGGAGGTCGTCATCGAGCCGGCAGGGGCGTCCGTTATAGCGCAGAGGCCCGCGGCGAGAAGTCGGCCGTCATGCTAGGCTGGCGCGCAATGCTGGGACGAAGGCGGTTCCTGTGGGCGTTCGGGGCTGGTGCCGCGGGTCTCGTGCTGCACGGGCGACCGGCCCGGGCGAGCATCGCGCGCGCCCTCTCGCTCCGGGAGCTGGTGCGGTCGAGCGAGCGCGCCCTGGTCGGCACCGCCCTCGACACCGAGAGCCGCTTCGAGAGCGTGGGCGGGCGGCGCCGCATCGTCACCTACAGCCGCCTGCGGGTCGAGGAGCGCCTGGGTGGCCCCGGCGACGAGAGCGAGCTCCTGGTGCGGACGCTCGGCGGCAAGGTCGGCGACGTAGGTCAGGTCGTGCACGGCGAGGCGCTGCTCCTGCTCGGCGAGCCGGCGCTCGTGTTCTTGGGGCCGAGCCCCGAGGGCCCGCTGGTCGTGACGGCGATGGCCCAGGGTCACTACCCGATCCGCGCCGACAAGCGCGGCGAGCGCCGCCTCTCGCCGAGCCCCCGGCTCGCCGAGCTCGTGGGTGACGGCGCAGCGCGGGAGCTCGCCGGAAGACGCGTCGCGGAAGCCACGGGCCTGGTGCGAAAGGCCTGGGATGCGCGCTGAGACCCCGCTCGCTCTGCTGGTCGGCCTCGGGCTCTTCTGCCTCGCATCACCTGCCGAAGCCTTCTGCCGCACCACGACCTGCGGCCCGGGCGAGTGCCAGGCGTCGGCGGACTGCGCGTATTGTCTCGAGGGCGGGCTGCCGCTCTACTGGCCCGGGGGCTGCGCGTCGTTCTCGGCTCAGGTGGCCGGCTCGTCGTTGCGCGGCATCTCCGCCCAGACCACCGGGCAGCTGGTCGAGAGCGCGCTGGCGCAGTGGATCGGCGTGGACTGCGGCGGTGGCGCCGGCCCCTCCCTCGCCATCTACCGGACGCAGAACGTCGTGTGCAACCGGCAGGAGTACAACCAGGACTCGCCGAACGCGAACGTGTGGATGTACCGCGACGACTACTGGCCCTACGCCGGCAGCGGCTCGACGCTGGCGCTCACCACCGTCACTTACAACGTGAAGACCGGAGAGATCTACGACGCGGACGTCGAGATCAACTCGATCGAGGTCCCGCTGACCGTGGGGGACACCCAGGTCCAGGCCGACCTCGCCTCGATCATCACCCATGAGGCCGGTCACTTCCTCGGGCTCTCGCACACCTGCGACCAGAGCGCGACGATGTTCGCGAGCTACAAGTTCGGTGATGTCCAGCTGCGCTCGCTGGAGGCGGACGACGTTCAGGGGATCTGTGCCGTCTATCCGCCGGGCAAGGATCCGACCCAGTGCGATCCGACTCCGCGGCACGGCTTCTCGGAGGACTGCGGAGCGCCCCCTGCCGACGACGGCTGCTGCACCACGGCGGCAGGGCACTCCGACTCGCGTGGCGCGTTCGCGCTGTCCCTGGCGCTCGCCGCCCTGGCCCTCGCCGCCGGCCGCAAGCGGACCGGGGCGAGGACGCGCTGAGCGCGGGTGCCGGCCCGTTTTCCTCGTAACTGCCGCGGCGCGTGCCGAACCCCCGGGCTTCTGTTAGAACCCTCCGGGATTGTAGGTTGGGCGGCGGGTTCTCCGCCCCAAGACGCGGAGGCTTAGCGTGGGTCGTTCGGCGAAGGTTCTGGGTGCGGTCGTTGCAGGGGCGTTCACGCTGGGGGCGTACGCGTGCGGCGGGGACGAAGGCGGCGGCGGCAGCGGTGGCTCCGGCGGCAGCGGTGGCTCCGGAGGCACCGAAGCCGGGGCTTGCGGTCCGACCCCGCTGGGCTTCCCCGGCGAGTGCAAGGGCGGCGCCCCAGAGGAGTGCTGCGACACGACGCTGCCGGTGATGGTGAAGCGCGACAAGAACGACAACCCGATCCCGCCGGACTGGTCCTGCATCACCGGCGGCGGCGGAACGGGCGGAACGGGCGGCGCAGGCGGCGCGGGCGGCACCGGCACGGGTGGAGCGTCCGGAGCCGCTGGTGCCGACGGCGGGACCAGCGACGGCGGGACCACCGACGGCGGGACCACCGACGGCGGGACCAGCGACGGCGGCCCCCCGACCGACAAGAACGTGTTCGTGGTGAAGGACTTCTCGAGTGACGACCCCGTTGCCGACATCGAGGTCGAGCTGTTCGAAGGCGAGAGCATCTTCGGCAAGCAGCCGTTCCACCAGGACTTCACCAAGGGCAACGAGCACCACACCGGCGTCACGGAGCTGAACGTCGGCGAGTTCTATTTCCCCCACCCCGCGAGCAGCAAGTACCTCTCCTATCGCGTGAAGGAGAAGGTCGGCGTGGCCAAGGAGTTCGTCGGCTTCGGGCAAGACGTCCCGGCCGCCCCAGGCAAGGTGGAGGGCAGCACGCTGTCGCCGACGCTGTACGAGCAGCTCGCGAACTTCGCCGTGCCGCTGGTCGGCTGGACCCCGCCGGAGGATCTCGCGATCATCACCGGCCCCATCCGCGACTGCGCGGGCGACGACGTCGGTGGCGCTCGCATCAAGTTCTTCGACGAGACGGCGGGCAAGGAGATCGAGCCCGGCACCTGCGAGCGCGACGTGCGGTACATCTACTTCGACGGGCAATACCCGAACCCGAAGTGTGCGTACTCCGACCGGCGCCAGTCGCTGTTCGTGATCGCCAACGCGCCGTCGAACGCGCCGGGGCAGCCCAAGGCGGGCAACAAGTACAAGATCGAGTACTGGGGCCGCCTGAAGGACAGCGACACCGACGCGGTGAAGTTCGCGGAGAAGAGCATCGAGATCTTCGCCAACACGGTCAACGTCCACCAGATCCGCCCGAACGTGCAGCAGAAGTGACTGCCTCGCGCCGCCCACCCGGCGGCGGGAAACGGAGCTCTTTTCGACCGTGACGCTCCTGGTTTCGGCTGGAGAAGGCTCGGGCGACGCCATGGCGGCGCCGGTCGTGCGCCGCCTCGGCTCGCCGGCCTTTGGCCTGGGGGGCCGCGCGCTCGGCGCGGCGGGCGCGGAGCTGCTGGTCGATCTCGCCTCGCTCACCGCCATGGGGATCGGCTCGGTGGTGGCGCGGGCCCCAGCGATCGTCCTGGCAGCGCGCAAGCTGCTCGCGGAGTCGAAGGCGCGCCACGCTCGCGCGGCCCTCTTGGTCGGCTACTCCGAGTTCAACGCCTGGCTCGGACCCCGCCTGCGCGCGCTCGGGGTGCGCGTGCTCTGGTACGCGCCGCCTCAGATCTGGGCGTGGCGCAGCGGCCGCGCGCCGGGCCTCGGCCGCGCCGTCGATCGCATGGCCGTGGTGCTGCCGTTCGAGGAGGCGCTGTGGCGCAGCTACGGGGTGGACGCCCACTTCGTCGGTCACCCCTCCCTCGAGCGCAGCCCCGCCAGCCGCGAGGCCGTGCGCGAGCGCCTGGGACTGGCCCCGTGGGCCGAATATTTGGCCATCCTGCCCGGGAGCAGGCCCCACGAAGTGTCGCGTCACCTCGGGCCGATGCTGGAGGCGCTCGCCATCCTGCGAGCCGACCGCGGCGCCCTCGACGCCCGGGTGATCGTCGCGCCGTCGCTCACCCGCAGCGTCGCCGACGAGGTCGCTCGCCGCTCGGCGGCGGCCGGTGTCTCGGTGATCGAGTCGAGCGCACCCGGCGTGCTCACCGCGTTCGACGTGGCGCTCGCGGCCAGCGGCAGCGTCACGCTCGAGTGCGTCGCTGCCGAGGTGCCCCCGGTCATCGGCTACCGCGCCGGGCCGCTGACCGAGCTCGTGGCCAAGCGTCTGCTCTCGGTCGAGATGGTGGGCCTGCCGAACCTGGTGCTCGGCGAGCGCGTGTTCCCGGAGCTCCTTCAGTCGGCCTTCACCGCGGACAACCTGGCCGAGGAGGCCGGTCGGCTGCTGGACGAGCGCGCGGCGTTCGTGCGTGCCTGCCGCGACGTCAAGGCCCGGCTGTGCCCCGGCGAGCGACCGGAGAGCTCGGCGCACGTGGCCCGGCTCCTCGCGCCGTGGCTGTCATGACGCCGAGCGACCGAGCGCCCTGGGCTCTGGCGCTGCTGTCGACGCTGGCGCTCGGCGCGGTTCGCCTGCACGTCGCGTGGGGCACGGGGTTCGGCGACGCCGAGGCGTTGTACGCGAGCTACGCGCTCCACCCGCAACCCGCCTACCTGGATCATCCGGGTCTGGTCGGCTCGATCGCGCGCCTGATCGGTCGCGGCGGCGCGCCGAGCCCGCTCGAGGCGCACCTCGTCACGGCTTGCGCGGCGGGGCTCGTGCCGTGGGTGGCAGGCTTCGCCAGCCGCGCCGCCGGCGCCACGACGCGCGGCGCGCTCGGCGTCGTCTTGGCGCTCACCTGGGTGCCGGAGCTCGCTATCGGGCTCTTCGGGCTGACCCCCGACCTGCCGCTGGCGCTCTGTTGGCTCGGCGCCCTCGCGCTCGCCGCCATGGCAGCCCGCGCTCCCGCCCAGAGCTTCCGCGCGCTCTTGTACACGCTCGGCGTCGGCGCGCTGGTCGGGCTCGCGACGCTGGCGAAGGTCAGCGGACTGCTGCTCGGCCTCGGCCTCTTCGCCGCCTCGCTCGGCCCGGGTCTGCGCTCCCGCTACCGCACGCTCGCGCCCTGGGGAGCGCTCGCCGTCGCGCTGGTGTTGATGGCCAAGGTGCTCCACTACGAGCTCAGCGAGGGCTGGCCGATGGCGCGCCACCGTTTGATCGCCACTCAGACCGCCTCGGGCTTCTCGCTCCGGAACCTGGGCGCGTTCCTGGGCGGACAGCTCGCCTACCTCACGCCTCCGTTCCTGGTCGGCGCTGCTCTCGTCGCCCGGGACCTGTTTCGCCGACGCCGGGAGGACGCCGTGAGCGCGCTGCTGTTCTGGTGCACGGTGCTCGTCGCGCTGCCGCTCGGCGGCATCTGCCTCTGGTCGCGGGTGGCGGAGCCGCACTGGTTCGCGCCGGCCTACCTCGCGCTCGCCGTCCACCTCGGGCGCGCGGAGGCGGTGGGGCCGAGGCTCTCCCGAGCCTCCGTCTACACCGGCGTCACCGTGGTCGCCTTCGCCTGGCTCTGGATCCGCACGCCCCTCGCCCCGCGCCTGCTCGGCGACGCGTACCGCGCGCGCTACGATCTGGCCAACGACCTGTACTCTTGGAAGCCCGGCGCGCTGCTCTTGGACGAGAGCCTCGAGGCCGCTCGGCGCGAGGGCGGTGGCAGCGTCGTGGTGGTCGGCCCGCACTGGATCGTGTGCGCCCAAGCGCACGCCCACCTGGGGCGGCGCGCGCTCGTGGGCTGCAACGGCCCGCGCCGCGACGATTTCGACGGCTGGCTGCCTCGGGCCCGCTGGGCTTCCGCACGCCACGTCCTCTACGTTCACGACAGCCGCTTCGCGCTCGACCCGGAGCGTGAGCTGCCGGGCCGCGTCGTGCGCAGCGTCCGCGAGGCGAACGTCGTGCGCGGGGGGCGCGTGGTCCGCACCCTCTGGGTCACGCACCTGGAGAGGCTCAGCGACTACGCCGGCAGCGCGGTCAGCCCGGCGCTCCGGAGCAAATCAGTGTCCTCGTCCGGGCCTGGATTCGGAGTGGTCAGGAGCTTCTCACCGTAGAAGATGCTGTTGGCGCCGGCGTACATGCAGAGAAGCTGTGCTTCGCGTCCCAGCTCCGAGCGCCCGGCCGACAGGCGAACCCGCGAGCGCGGCATCAGGATGCGCGCGGTGGCGATCATTCGCACCAGCTCCAGCGGATCGATCGGCGGCAGGCTCTCGAGCGGAGTCCCGGGCACGCGCACCAGCGCGTTGATGGGCACGCTCTCTGGATGGGGATCGAGGCGCGAGAGCTCGACCAACATGGCGGCGCGGTCCTCGACGCCCTCGCCCATGCCGATGATGCCGCCGGTGCAGACCGTGATGCCCGCCGCGCGGACGTGCCCGAGGGTCGCCAGGCGCTCCTCGAACGCGCGCGTCGTGACGATGGAGCGGTAGAACTCCGGCGATGTGTCCAGGTTGTGGTTGTAGGCGTCGAGGCCCGCCTGTTTCAGCCGCAGCGCCTGCTCGGCGCTCAGCATGCCCAAGGTGACGCAGGTCTCGAGGCCCTCGGCCTTCACGCGCCGGACCATCTCCAGCACCTGCTCGAAGGCCGGTCCTTCCTTCACCTCGCGCCACGCAGCGCCCATGCACAGGCGGGTTGCGCCGACCTCGCGTGCACGCTTGGCCGAGGCGACGACCTCGTCGACGCTGAGCATCTGCTCGCGGTCCACGGGGGTCTTGTAGTGGGCGGACTGCGGGCAATACGCGCAGTCCTCGGGGCAACCGCCGGTCTTGACGCTGAGCAAGGTGCAGAGCTGCACCTCCGACTGAGGGTGGTGCGCGAGGTGCACCGCGCGGGCGCGGTCGATCAGCTCGAACAGCGGCAGGTCGTGGATCGCGCGGACCTCGGCCCGGGTGTAGTCATGGCGGAAGCCGTCGGACATCGAGCGTGGAGATAGACCAGGACCGGCAACGGGTCCAGGTGAGTCGACGCAGAGCTTCGCAGTCTCAGAACGCGCCCGCGTCGTAGCAGTTGGCGACGCAGCCCTCGTAGGCCGACGGCAACGCAGTGCACTGGCACCAGCTCTCGCAAGCGGCGCAGCCCAGGCAGTCCACGCCTTTTTCGCACTTCGGCGCCGCCTCCCCCCCAGCGTCCGCAGGCTCCCCTTTGAGGCGGTCGAGGTCCGTGGTGAACGAGCACGCCGAGGCGACCAGTGTGATCGCCGCCGCGCACACCAGACGACGAACCGCCGCGGCGGGCCTCAGTTGCACAAACCGTTGGAGCTGCAGACCGCAAAGCCGGGACACGGCTTCTCACCGGCGGGACAGCAGCCCTCGTCCTTCTGGCCGTCGCAGTTCTCGTCCACGTCGTTGCCGCAGGTCTCGCTGGTGGCCGGCGTCTTGGCGCCCTTGCACTCGGCCTCCCACGTGCCGTTGGTGCAGGTCTGGGTGCCGCCGCAGTCGCCGGAGCCGCCGCAGGGCTGGGTCGAGCCATCCGGCAGCGTGGCGCCGGCGCCGTCCTTGCAGGGGCATCCTTCGTCGATCGAGCTGTTGCAGTCGTCGTCCTTGCCGTTGTCGCAGACCTCGGCACCGGACGGGATGGTCGGATCGTCGTCGTCGCAGTCGTAGACGGTACAGCCGGGGCCGACGCCCGCCTTGTCGCCGTCGTTGTCGATGCAGCCCTGCGCCACGCAGAAGCCCTCGATGCACGAGGCCGTCCCCTTCGGGCAGTCTTTCACCGTCGTGCAGGAGGTCGGCTTGGGGATGTCGTCGCCGACGTCGTTGTCACTACTCGAGCTGCAGGCCGCGACTACGATCGCGAACAGCCCGAACCAAAGCGAGTCTCTCGATGGGGCCACTGTTCAGATGATACCCTGAATCCGACCCAGATGTCGAAAGCGCCGCCGGACCGTGACATCGGGCTCGGGACCGCCTACGAAAGGCTGGCGATATACCGCCGCTTAGCCCGCTGGTTCGAGGGTGGCGTGGCAACTGCCGCCGAGGGGCCGGTGGACGGGTTCGCGGGCATCGGCGGGCTCCATCTCCTGCCCCTGGCGCGCCGCGGCTGCCGCGTCACGGTATGTGCGTCCGATGCCCGAGCCCTGGACGCGGTGGCGGCGGCGTATCGCCACGCCGGCGCGCTCGACCGCCTGACGCTGTTCCAAGGCGAGCGCCTGCCGGACGAGCGCTTCGACTTGGTGCTCGACTTCAACGGCCTGCCCCACGTCGAGAACTGGCGAGCCCACCTCGGCATGCTGGCCGCTCGGGCCCGCGAGCTGGTCGTGTTCGTGACCTACCCGTTCAGCTACGGGGCGTTCGTGTCCAGGGCGCTCTCGCTCCTCGAGCGCGGTCCCCGCGCCCCGCGGCAGTACCAGCACGAGACGACCCTCGCGAGCCGGCTCGTGCCGGAGCTCGAGCGCCTCGGGCGCATCCGCGAGCGGGCATGGGTGGACTGTCCCTGGTGGCCCGACTTGTTCGTCCAGCCGGGAGCCACGCTGGCCCAAGAGCTGCGCGACCGGCTGCACCTCCGCCTACCGGCCCCGAGCCCGCGCTTCGTCTACCCCGCCGACAGCTTCCCTTACGGAGGAGACCCACCGAGCGAGCTCGTGCGCGCGCTCGGCCGGCACCCGGCGTTCGACGACTCTGTCGTCGCGCCAGTGTTCGCGCACCACCGGGCCTACCGCGTGCTCGTGGACTGAGCCTTCTCCCCCACCCCGCGGCTGGCCAGAGTGGCGAGCCCGACCCAGCCGAAGCTCGCCGAGACGAGCCCGAAGAAGAAGGTGTAGGCGTGAATCCCCTGCTCGAGCGCCAACCACGCGAAGTATCCGTGCGCTGCGCCGAGCGCGAGCTCGAACAGCACCAGCGGGTCACGCGGGGCCAGATAACGCGGCCCTTGCCTGGTGCCTCCTTCGCTGCCCGCCTTGGGAGTGCGGACGAAGGAGCCGCCGCGGGCGCAGATGCCGCTGAAGAAGGCGACGGTGTAGAGCAGCGACATCCCCATGGCCAACGGCAAGATGAGCGGCACGAGCAGCGTCTCGGTCACCTTGGACCCGCCCCGCGCGAGCGCCGTGCCGTAGAACATCAGGCTGCTCAGGAGCACCAGCGCCACCAGGCCCGCGTTCCAGAACGTGCCGTAGTCCACCAAGAAAGGCATGCCCCAGAGGGTGGTGAACGGCGAGGTCAGGCAGGCGAGCAAGATCAGCGGATCGATCGCGTGCCTGCCGAGGTGCATGAACATCATCAGCTTGGCCCGCGCCGGCACCTTGGCCAGCAAGATGCGCGCGCCCAGCGTCCGGAGCATCTGCGCCGAACCGAGGGCCCAGCGGCGTTGCTGTGCGCGGAACGCCGCCATGTCTTCCGGCACCTCGGTGGGCACCGCGTAGTCGCTCATGTGCAGTACGCGGTAGCCAGCGAGGAAGGCGCGGAACGACAGGTCGGCGTCCTCTGCCAGGATCTCGGGGCTCCAGCCCCCGGCCGCGTCGATGGCCTTGCGACGCCACGCGCCGTTGGTGCCGTTGAACTGCAGGGGCAGGCGCGAGCTGGCGCGTGCGTGCTGGTCCACCACGAACAGTCCGTCGAGCACGATGGCCTGTAGGCGCGTCAGGAGCGAGTGCTGGCGATTGAGGAACCCCCAGCGCACCTGCACGCAGCCCACGGCGGAATCCTCGAAGTGCGGGATGACCCGGCGCAGGAAATCCCGCGGCGGTACGCAATCGGCGTCGAACATCGCCAGAAACTCGCCTTTGGCGCTCTCGAGGCCGTGGTTCAGCGCGCCGGCCTTGAAGCCGCTCGGGCGGGCCCGGTGCAGGTGAACGATGCTGAGTCCCTGGGCGGAGAGCTCGTCCACCAACTCGCGGGCTCGCTCCTTCGTCTCGTCGGTGGAGTCGTCGAGCACCTGGATCTCGAGCTTGTCTCGCGGGTAGTCGAGGGCGCAGGCGGCGCGGATCACGCGCTCCACCACGTAGTATTCGTTCTTCAGCGGCAGCTGCACCGTGACGCTGGGCCAGCTCCCCGGCGCCTTGGGCGTGACCGGCGGGCGTCGCCTGAGCGCGGCCCAGGCCGCGCGCAGGAAGTGGACCACGAGCACGACCAGGAGCCCGCGCAGCGCCAGCCGCAGCGCCTCGAACACGACCAGCAACGCAAAGGTCGCGCCGGTGGTCTGGGGATCCATGTGCCGAGCCGTTTAGCTCACGGGCGAATTCCTGTACACAATGCCGGACGTGGACGCCGTCCGGGAGCACTACGACCGCGCAGCTGGCGAATACGCGCGGCGCTTTTCCCGCGGTCCGCTCGGGGTCCTGCGCGCGCGCGAGTGGCGGGTCGTGCGCGCGCTGCTCGAGCCGCGGCGCGGAGAGAGCCTGCTCGACGCGGGCTCCGGCCCCGGCTCGTACGCGGTACGACTCGTCGCGCTCGGCCTCCGCGTTCGCGCCGTGGACCTGTCGCCGCGCATGGTCGAGGCCGCGCGCGATCGCGGGGTCGATGCCAGCGTCGCCGACCTCGGCGATCTCGACCTTCCCGAGCGCTTCGACAAAGTGCTCTGCGCCGGAGCGCTGGAGTTCTGCCCGGAACCGCTTCGGGTGCTCTCGCGCCTGGTCGCGCACCTCGCCCCCAGTGGCCGGCTGGTGTTGCTCTACCCGACCCAGACGCCGTGCGGGCGACTGTATCGCGCCTACCACTCACGCAGGGGCGTCCGCGTGCGCCTGTTCGACGTCCAGACCCTCGCCGGCACGCTCGAGCGGCTCGGCCTCGAGGTGCGGGCGTGCCGCGTCGCGACGCCGCTGTCCGCGGTCATTTCCGCCGAGCTGCCATGACGCGCGTCGTGTTCTGCGCGGACGACTTGGGCATGGGTCCGGAGCGAGACGAGGGGATCCTGCGCGCCGCGGCCACGGGCATCGTGCGCGAGGTGAGTCTGTGCGTGACGGGTGGCGGGGAGACGGCGGCGCTCGCGCGCGTGGCGAGGCAGAGCGACGCCCCAGGCATCGGCCTGCACGTCTCGTTCACCTACGGTCGCGCGCTGTCCGGCCCGATCGAGGGCCTGACCGACCCGAGCGGGCGCTTCCACGGCCTGCCGCGGGCCCTCGTCAGCACGGCGCTCGGGCGGCCTCGGCTCGATGCGGTGACGCGGGAGGTGCGCGCACAGCTCGCGCGCCTGCGCGCGCTCGGCGTCGAGCCGACGCACTTGAACGGCCACCACCACGCCCACGTCTTCCCGATCATCCGCGACGCCGTGCTCGAGCTCGCGCGCGAGCTGCCGGCGCTTCACCTGCGCGTACCGGCGAGCCCCGAGTGGTCGGCGCGGGGCGCCACGCTGAACGCCCTCGGGCGCGCCTTCGTGGGCCGGGCGCGCGCGCGTGGCGTCGCGCTCCGCAGCCTGCCCTGCCTGGGGCTCGATGCGGCGGGGGGCGACGCGCTCGACGCTTTCACGCGCACGCTCGAGCGGCTCGACGGCGCCGCCGAGTGGGTCTTGCACCCGCTCGCGGGGCCGGGCGAGGCCGACGGCGGCGGTGGGCTCGGAGCCCGCGCTCGGCAGGACGAGCTGCGCGTGCTCGAGAGCGCTGCCTTTCGCGCGCTGCTGGCGCGTCACGGCGTCGAGCCCAGCCGGTTCGGCGACGCCTGACCCGATTCAGGCGGCCACGCTCTGGACGGCGACGCTGGTCTCGGGCGCGGCGGCCCGGCGCAAGCCGAACAGCGGTCCCGGCACCGGGAACACCGCGCGCCCGACGACCGGGTTCACCAGCATCGCGAGAGCGATGTAGAGGGCGATGGCGCCGAGCACCAGCGTGGTCAGCGCGATCGGCAGCTCGAGGCCCGAGACGTGCCCGTAGCCGCGGGCGAGCTTGAGCACGTAGAGCACGTCGATGTCCAAGAGGAACGCGAACAGGATCTTCGAGTGGAAGCCGAACGCATAGGTGAGCGGAACGAAGAGCACCAGCGAGGCCGCCTCCGTCGCCAACAGGACGTGGTGATCCGGCGCGGTCCCCCGGCTGAGCGCCCAGAGCACCCAAGCGTTGACCGCCCAGTTGAAGGCGAAGGCGGTGAACACCGTGCCGCCGAGCAGGTTCTTGTTGGACAGGTTCAGGACGCCCGCCAGGAGCTGGCCTCCACAGCCGAACAGGATGCAGAACACCGCGCCGGTCTCCAGCGCCGCGCGGCTGCTGGTCACCCCGAAGGCCAGGGGCAAGAGGGCCGCGCAGGCCACGGCCAGGGAGATCAGCCCAAGCGGCGTGGGATCGGCGAAGGGCGGCGTCGCCGCGGCGGGGGGGGTCGGGGTCTCGTGCGCCTGCATGCTCAGCTCCTCGGGGCTCCTGCTGTTGCATCGCAACAGGAGCATTCCGGCCTATTTGCACGATACAGAGGCCTGGTCAAGGAAATTTGTTGCAGCGCAGCAAACCGTCAGCCCGGGTAGCGCCCCGAGAGCCGCCGGGCCAGCACCCGGATCACGTCGCCCAGCATGCGCGCGCTGTCCGAGCCGAGCTCCAATGTGCTCGGCTCGCTCTGGTACTCGAAGGTGACGGGCACCTCGGCGATCGCGAGCCCCAATCGGCGGGCCACCATCAGCAGCTCGACGTCGAACGAGAAGCGGTCCAGCGTGAGGTGCGGCAAGAGCGCCTCGACGGCAGGCGCCCGGAACCCCTTGAGCCCGGCCTGCGTGTCGTGGATGCCGGGGACCAAGGTGAGCCGCGTGAGCAGGTTGAAGGCGCGACCGATGGAGTGTCGGGTGTAGATGCGCCGGAAGAAGCGCGGCGACGTGACGTAGCGGCTCTCCGGATGGACTCGACTCGCGATGGCGAGGTCGGCGCCGCTCTCCAGTGCGTCCAGCACACGAGTGAAGTTCTCGACCGGGTAGGCCAGATCCGCGTCGGTGAAGATCGAGAGCTCACCGCGGGCCTCCGAGAGCCCCCGGCGCACGGCGAATCCCTTGCCGCGATTCTCGCGAGTTTCGATCAAGCGCAGCGAGATGCCCAGCGCGTCCTGCACGCCGCGCACGACGTCCGGCGTCCCATCCCGGCTGCCGTCGTCCACGACCACGATCTCGTGCTCGCCCGGCAGCTCGCGCAGGTAGCCCGCGATCGCCTCGAGTGAAGCACGCACCTGACGCGCGCCGTTGTAGACGGGGACGACGACGCTGACCACCGCTAAGCCTGCCCTTCCCGCACGCGCCAGCGCACCTGCCAGCGCTGCTCGAAGCGGCGCCGGTTCAGCTCGAAGGTGGCGAAATACTCGAACGGCGACAGCGCGCGCAGGGTCGTACCCGCCGCGTGGTGCACGAAGACCTCGGGCGCCAGCAGCACGCGCTTGCCGCGGGCCCCGAGCGCCATTGCCAGGTCGTCGTCCTCGAACATGCCGCGCCGGTAGCCCTGGTCGAGCCCTCCGACCGTCTCGAACGCGGCGCGATCTAGCAAGGCGCAGTAAAGGGCGAGCTTTTCGACCTCGCGCGGCGGACCGCTCGCCCGCGACGCGAAGGCCAGGAGCTCTTCCAGGGTCGAGTAGTCGGCGCCGACGCTGGCCTCGTCGCCCGTGTCGTTGCTGACCGGACCCACCCAGGCGACGCGCGGGTCGGCGCGGAGGCGCGCGAGGAGCGCGTCGAGCCAACCCGGCGTGACCACCACGTCGTCGTTCAACACCACGATGGACCCCGCCCGGCAGAGCGCCACCCCCGCGTTGACGCTGGCGGCGAAGCCGCGGCGCTGGTCACTGCGCGCGAGCCGAGCGCCCGGGTGCGCCGCGACGATCGCCGCCACCGCTCCGGCATCCGGCGTTGCGTCATCGATCACCACGACCTCGTAGCTGCCCGGCCGGGTAAAGGCGGCCACCGCGCGAAGGCACAGCTCGAGCCAGCGGACGGCTCCCGCCGTCGGCACGACGATGCTGACCTCCGGCGCCAGCGCGACCGGGACGCGCGCGTCGGCGAGCGCAGCGAGCGCGCGGCCGACTTCGATGCTCGCGCGCGGCCGGGCAAGCGGGACGCGCAGCGGGGCCGCGAGCCGGCGGAGCCGCCGGTGCGCGGCGCCGGGCAAGAGCGCGATCGCGAACGACACGGGCAGGTGGCTCGCTCCTAGCTGAAGCGCCGCGAGCCCCAGAGCGCGCGCGCGGGAGCGCCAGGGAAGCTCGGAGAAGCCAGGAACCGGGACCAGCACGAGGACGATTGTATACCGCGTCCGATCCCGCCTAAGAATCGGCGAGACGATGCAAGAGGCGCTGCTCTTCCGTCATCGCACGCGGTCGG